>NZ_CP110111.1:2261000-2593000 GCF_025960285.1 Sphingomonas sp. R1
ATAGAGTCGCGTCACGAGCAGCATCCGCACCAGCAATCGCCAGCCGAGCAGCGCCATGTTGAGCGCAATGCCGGTAGCGAGCCACGCGTCCAGGGGCGGCGGGGCGGTTCCCGTCCAGCCATGCACGCCGCTGGAGAGGCCCCACAGCAGCAGGCTCGCATAGGCGATGGCGAGCACCGGCATCGCCAGCGTGACGCGGCGGTCGCGCATTCGCATCCAGTGATCGCACCAGTCCCAGGGCCGCCCCCAGCCGGTGCGATCCCAGCCGGCAAGCGCTATTCCCGCCATCCAGCGTGCCTTTTGCCGCACCGATGCGGGGACCGTCGCCGGGAAATAGGCCCGCACGGCCACCGGCGGTCCGCCGGCGGACTCTGCCACCCGCACAAACGCACAGCGCTCGCCCATCGCGCGCAAGGCGAGGCCCAGTTCGTAGTCCTCGGTCAGACTGGTCGCGTCGAAGGGCTGGCCGCGCGTCGCGGCGATCCGGCGCAATACGTCACAACGGATCGCGCAGCCGACACCGGCCAGTGGCAGGCTGGCGCCCAGCATCTGCCGCACGAGCAGGGTGAGTCCGTGAGACTGGGCAAACTCGTCAAGATAATGGCCGGAGACGAGCAGCGATCCAGGCTGGCGCAGCGGCGTGACCGGCAGCTGCACGGCACCGTTGCGCTCGATCGAGGCGGCATAGACGGCAAGCTCCTGCGGATGGACCACGTCTTCGGCATCGTGCAGCACGATCGCGGTGAAGGCCGCATCCTCCGCCGCCTCGTCGCGTTCCAGCGCCCTCCACAGACCGTTGAGGCAGTCCGCCTTGGTCGTCGGCCCCGCATGCGCTCCGATGACCAGCCGTACCCGAGCATCCCCTTGTGCCACGCGCGCCACCGCCGCGATGGTGGGCGAATCGTTGGGATAGGTGCCGACATAGATGCGATAGTGCTGCGATGGCCAACGCGCGAGCATCGCTCGCAGCATCGGCTCGATGACGGCGGACTCATCCCATGCCGGCACGAAGACGGCAAAGCGATGCGAGCACTCGGCGCAATCTTCCGGCAACCCTTTCACCGGACGGACAGATCCTCGCACACGCAATAAAATGTAGAGGCAATCGATCAGTAGGTCATCAACCCCGCCGATCAGCATGAATACAACGGATACGGCAAATAGTTCGCGGTTCACCGCATCGATCGCGTCGATGATCATCGCTCCAGCCCCAAGCGAAGTATCCGAGTCGGACGCGGTTACTATCTAGAATCGACTATCCTATATCAACCTATATATGCATATTCGCAGCAAAGGTTTGCGAGCGTGTTGCCCGTTGCCAAGTCACGGGAGCTGCTGCGGAACTCGGATTACCGATCAGGCGTTTCCTCCGAATCCGATGCTTTTGGACACCCGAACTTTCGAACCGGCCGGCCCTTCGGGCGCGGCCGGTTCTTTTTGGCGGTTACCTGTAGAAACCGGGCAGGACGCGAATCACCGCGCCACGTCGCGTGTCGACCAGCAACACATCGTTATAGTGCCGCACCCAGGCGCGGCCGAGACCCGGCTGGGGCAGATGGTAGCGCCACGGATCTCCGATCAGGTAGCGCGGCCCGTAATAGGCGGTGCCGATCCGCGCGCCGGGCTGAAACCGGTTGTAGCGGAACGGGGCGCGCCACTCGCCGCGCGCATAGAGCGCGCGATTGTGATCGCGCCAGCTACGCCAGTCATTGTCTGCCCAGCGACGGTCGCGGTCGCGCAGGTCCTCGCGATATTCGCGGTGCGCATCGCGCAGGTCGCGGCGCTCCTGGTGAATGCGGCGCGGGTCGCCGGTGCGCTCCGCACGTCGCAGGTCACGTTCCGCATCACGGATGTCGCGTCGGTCGCCACGCAGTTCCGCCTGGGACTGCGCAATCGCAGTTGCCGGCACCAGCAGCGCAGGCGCCGCGATCGCGGTCAGCAAGGCGATGGGTACGAGCTTCTTCATCGGTCTTCTCCATACTGGTCAAGCCCGCCGATCCTGGGACCGGCTTGAGACCGGAAATGCAGAAGCCCCGCTGAACGATCCGCGAACGCAATCGTCAGCGAAACGACAGGAACGGCTTACTGGCCGCCGCCACCGCTGCCGGGGGCGCCACCAGCCCCGGGCGCGCCGACCGTACCGATATTGCCGAACAGATCGGAGAAGAAGCTGCGGCGCCGGCCCAGGGTCGGCGTGGTCTTGCCATAAGGGCTGATCGACGCGACGAGATCCACCCCGGTTTCGTCCACCGAGGCGACGTTCCCGCTCGGATCGAACCGGACGCGCAGCGTGGTCTGGGTCTTTACCTTGGGATTGCGGAAGGCGAAGTTGCTGCTGTCGCGCGCGACATAGAACCACTCGCCCTCGTTGAACTGGCTGGTAAAGCTGGGGTGGCCGAGCGTCTGCAGCACCGAATCGCGGGTATCGATCCCAGGCTGCACCGAAGCGACCAGGTCATGATCGACCACATAGCCCTGATGCGTCCGCACCGGCGTACAGGCGGTGGTGCCGAGCACGACCAACAACGCGGCGGTGCCGAGCGTGCGAACGGGAAGCGACATCAGGATCTCCAGGCAAACACATGCGACCCCCGGATTGCATCGCGGGCCGAAGGCCTCAATATGCGGCAAAATGCGGCCAAACAAGGTCGCGACCGAGGAAGGCACGAACAACGGCAATGCGAATGCTCCAACGGCTCTTCGGCAAGACCGATCGCGGTACCGCCCCGCAGCTCTATGCAGGCGTCGTCGTGCGCGGCCGGGCACCGCACTGGTACACCGAAGGCGCGGTGCCGGACACGGTCGACGGCCGGTTCGACATGATCGCGGCGATATTGTGCATGGTGCTGCTGCGGCTGGAGGAAGACCCCGCGGGCATCCCCACCAGCACCGCGGTGGCCGAATGCTTCATCGACGATATGGACGGGCAACTGCGCGAGATCGGCATCGGCGATATCATCGTCGGCAAGCATGTCGGCCGGATGATGGGCATGCTCGGCGGTCGTCTCGGCGCCTATCGCAGCGGACTGGCTGCGGGTGACCTCGGCCCGGCACTGGTCCGCAACCTCTATCGCGGCACGGCGCCAGCGCCCGCCGCCCTCACCCATGTCGAGGCGCGCCTTCGCGCCTTTCGCGATGCGCTGGCGGCGATGCCGCTGGCGCGTGTGATCGCAGGAGAGCTTCCAGAATGAACGACCCCGAATTTTCCCGTCCCCACCGGCTCGACCAGATCGGCGCCGGCGAGAGCGACGTCCAGATTGCCGCCGACGAGGGCGAGCGTGCAGCGCTCAGCCGCCGCTTCGGCCTGAAGGCCATCGAGAAGCTCGACGCCGTCTACCACCTGCGCCGCGACGCGCAGGGCGTGGTGGCGCGCGGCCATCTTTCCGCCCGACTGACGCAGGCCTGCGTCGTTACCGGCGATCCGCTGCCCGCCAGGGTGGAGCAGGACTTCGCGATCCGCTTCCTGCCCGAGCCGACAACGACCGGCGGGGAGGACGAGGTAGAGCTGAGCGAGGACGAGTGCGATACCGTCTTCTACAGCGGCGGCACGATCGACCTGGGCGAGGCGGCGGCGGAGACGATGGCGCTGGAGCTTGATCCCTATCCGCGTAGCCCCTGCGCCGCCGAGGTGCTGCGCGCGGCTGGCGTGAAGAGCGAGGAAGAAGCCGAGCCGACCAAGGCGCTCGCCGGCCTCAAGGATCTGCTCGCCAAGAAGTGACGGACTGCGAGCGGGTGCCGAGCAGCCCGCCCGCCACCAGCGCGCCGATCGCGAATACGATGAGCGACCCTGCAGCAAAGGAGTCGCCACGGATCACGAAATGCCCGAGTGGCGTGTGCAGCGCGCGGAGGCCCGCCCAGTAGGGCAGGATCAGCAGCCCCCGCGCCAGGAACAGCAGCGCTAGCGCCCAGAGCGCCAGGCGATGCGCCGCACCACGCACCGGAATCCAGCAAAGCAAGGCGAGCACCGTCAGGCCGCTCGCGATCAGCAGCGTTCCGGCCAACGCTGGCCAGCCTCCCGCCGCGCGCGCCATGACGATCGACGGGGGCGCGCCAAGCCAGGTCATCCAGTTCGGCCCTGCCCAATAGGCGAACAGATGGATGGCCGCCCCGAACACGAGGCCCAGGCAGGCGAATCGGAATGCAAGGCGGCCGGGCGTTTGCGTGTTACTCATTCAACACACCTTAGGATCTCGGCGGATGCGTGCAAGCACGTCAGCGCTCGATACCGATCCCCCGTGCGAGCAACTGCGCCACCACGTCTGCAATGGCTTCGGGCGGCGTGTCCTCGTCCCACACGCTGTAGCGCAGGCCGAGGAACACGTTCATCCCCATGATCGCCCAGGCGTGAATCTCGCTGACATCGTCCCGCACCTCGCCGCGATCGGCGGCGGCGCGCAGGCGGGCGGCGATGCGATCGGCGGTACTCGCATAATGATGACGGAAGCTGGCGGGATCGACGAACTCGGCCTCGTCGACGATCCGATAGATCTCCTTGTGCGCCCGCGCGAAGCGGATGAAGGCGAGCAGCGCCGCCCGTTCGGCATCGATCTGGTCGTGCGCGCCGCGCAGCGCCGGGCCGACATGCTCGCGCACCTGCTCGCTCATGTCGCGGACGAGGGCGCGGAACACCGCGTCCTTTGAATCGAAATAGGTATAGAAGCTGCCGAGCGCGACGCCCGCCCGCCGGGTGATCCCGCTGATCGAACCCTCGTGAAAGCCCTTCTCGCCGAACTCGGCAGCGGCGGCGTCGAGGATCGTGCGCAGCGTCCGCCGCCCGCGCTCGGTCCGCGGCACCTTCGCGTCGCTCGGCGACTCCACCCCGCCTGCTGCGGAAGTGGCTGAAATGCCACGCTCGCCCGCCATGTTCCGCCTCCCCATTCAATCCCAAGTTGAAACCCGGTTCAGGTTTCAGTATAGCTTCCGCCAACGGCTTACAACCCGCGTTCAAGATGGGTTGCACCAGGGGAGGATTACCATGTCACGGCACGATTCCGTTCGTATCGCCCTGCTCGCGAGCGCCGCACTGCTCGCCGCCACGCCCGCCTTTGCGCAGGACAGCGAAACCGCCGGCCAGACCGCGCAAGCCGCCGCGCAGGCGCAGGATGGCGAGATCATCGTCACCGCGCGCCGTCGCGAGGAAAGCCTGCTCGACGTGCCCATCGCCGTCACCGCGATCAGCGGGGCGCAGCTGAATGCGCAGGGAGCGCTCGACATCACCGACATCGCCCAGTCGGCACCGAACGTCTCGCTGGAGGTCTCGCGCGGTACCAACAATACGCTTTCGGCCTTCATCCGCGGCGTCGGCCAGCAGGATCCGGTCGCAGGCTTCGAGGCGGGCGTGGGCCTCTATCTCGACGACGTCTATCTCAACCGCCCCCAGGCCGCGGTGCTCGACATCTATGACGTCGAGCGGATCGAGGTGCTGCGCGGCCCGCAGGGTACGCTCTACGGCCGCAACACGATCGGCGGCGCGGTCAAGTACGTCACCAAGCGGATCGGCACCGATCCCCAGTTGCAGTTGCGCGGCACCTATGGCAGCTACAACCAGGCCGATCTCGTGGTGAGCGCCAGCGCGCCGATCGGCGACACCGGCCTGAAGGTGAGCGCCGCCGGCGCGCGGCTCAGCCGCGGCGGTTTCGGCACCAACCTCACCACCGGCCAGGACAATTACAACAAGGACCTGTGGGCCGCGCGCGGCACGGTGGAATATGAACCCAGCAGCAGCGCCTTCTTCCGGGTCTCCGGCGACTATACCCATGACAAGAGCAACCCGCGCGGCGGCCACCGGCTGATCCCGGGCATCGTAAGCGGCACGCCCGTGCTGATCGACAAGTTCGATTCGCAAGGCGGCCTTGTCACCCCGCGCCAGGACGTGAAGGCCTGGGGAGTCACCGGGCTGGCTGAGCTTCGCCCGGCCGACTGGCTGACCTTCCGGTCGATCACCGCCTATCGCAAGGACGACAGCGCCACCCCGATCGACTTCGACGCACTGGCCGCGGTGCAGGTCGACGTGCCGGCCTATTACAACAACAAGCAGTTCAGCCAGGAAGCGCAGCTGCTGGTGAACGCCGGGGGCCTCTCCGGCCTGCTCGGCGTCTATTATCTCGATGCCAAGGCGCGCACCGTGTTCGACGTGCGCCTGCCCGGCGGCGTGACCGCGCTCACCTTCGGCGACGTGAAGACCGATACGGTCGCGGTGTTCGGCGACTTCACCTATGATGTCACACCGATGCTCAGCGTCTCGGCAGGCGGTCGCTATACCTGGGACCAGCGCCAGTCGCGCGTGCTGCGCCAGACCTATCTGGGCGGCGGTTCGCCCACCTTCGGCGGCACCGGCACGCTGTTCGCCACCACGTCGGACTTCCGCGGCAGCGCCGATTTCAAGAAGTTCACGCCCCGCGCCTCGATCAGCTTCAAGCCGAGCAAGGAGCACACGCTCTACGCAAGCTGGGCCAAGGGCTTCAAGGGCGGCGGCTTCGATCCGCGCGGCCAGACCACGGCGTGCCGCACCCCCGCCGGCACGACCTGCACGCCCGCCCAGGTCTATGACTTCATGTCGTTCGATCCCGAAAACGTCACCAGCTATGAAGTCGGCTACAAGGCATCGCTGTTCGATCGCCGGCTGAGCTTCGCGCTGGCCGCTTTCCATGCCGACTACACCGACGTGCAGGTGCCGGGATCGATCGGCACGACGATCAACGGCCAGCAGACCTTCATCGGCATCACCACCAATGCCGGCAAGGCGCGGATGCGCGGCGTGGAGTTCGAAGGCAATCTGATCGCCGCGCGGGACCTGGGCATGCAGGGCGGCACGCTCAACTTGAACTGGTCGGTCGGCTATCTCGACGCGCGCTACCAGCGGTTCATCGATTCGCGCGGGATCGACGTCGCCAGCCGCCGCCGCATCCAGAACACGCCGGATTGGACCGCGAGCGGCACCATCGGCTATTCGGTGCCGGTGGGCGACGAGGGCCAGGTGGCGGCCAGCTTCACCGCCTCCTATCGCAGCGCCTCGCAGCAGTTCGAGCTGCGCACGCCGATGCTCGACCAGCCGGGCTTCACCCTGTTCGACGCTAACCTCAACTGGGACATCAACAAGAAGCTGTCGATCGGCGTCCACGGCCGCAACCTGTTCGACAAGCGCTACATCGTCTCGGGCTACAACTTCCTGGCGCAGAACCCGGATACCGGCGACTTCCTGCGCAACGCGGCGGGCAACTATGTCCCGACGCTGGGCACCGAAGGCGTGCTGACCGGCTATTACGGCAATCCGCGCCAGGTGTTCGTCACCGGCACGGTGAAGTTCTGAGGCTGCGCTGCCCCTTCCCCCCTTGCGGGAAGGGGCGCTACCTGAAGCGACGTTTCCCAGCCGAGGAGTGACCGTGCAGCCGAGCCCCACCCGCCCCACGGCCCCGCGCGGCCTCGTCCTCGCGATGCTGCTGCTGGTCTATATCTTCAACTTCCTCGATCGGCAGATCCTGTCCATCCTCGCCCAGCCGGTGAAGGCCGACTTGGGGCTGGACGACGGGCAGCTCGGCATGCTCGGCGGTTTCGCCTTCGCGCTGCTCTATTCCACCCTCGCCATCCCGCTGGCGATGCTGGCAGACCGGACCAGCCGCAGCTGGGTGATCGCGGTATCGCTCGGCGTGTGGAGCGCCTTCACCGCGCTGTGCGGCACGGCGCAGACCTTCACCAGCATGTTCCTCTACCGGCTGGGCGTCGGCGTCGGCGAGGCGGGCGGCGTCGCCCCCAGCTATGCGCTGATCGCCGACGCCTATCCGGCCGAGCGCCGTTCGCGTGCGCTTTCGATCTACTCGCTCGGCATCCCGCTGGGTTCGGCGGGTGGAGCGTTGCTCGGCGGCTATATCGCGCAGACGGTGGAGTGGCGGACCGCCTTCCTCGTCGTCGGACTGCTGGGGCTGGTGATTGCGGTGCCGTTCAAGCTCCTCGTTCGCGATCCCCCGCGCGCCGCGCCGACCAAGGGGCAGGTGCCGCTCTCGCGCGTCTTCGGTATCCTCGCCGCCAAGCCGAGCTTCTGGCTGCTCGCGTTCGGCGCGGCGGCGGGATCGATGTGCGGCTACGGCGTGGCGTTCTGGCTGCCGAGCCTGATCCTGAGAAGCTTCCGACTGGACCTCGCGCAGGTCGGCCAGTTCTTCGGGGCGCTTGCGCTCACCGGCGGCGTTGCCGGCATCCTGCTCGGCGGCTGGCTGGGCGACCGGCTCGGACGGCGTGATCGGAAGTGGTACGCGCTGGCGCCGGCGATCTGCTACGTCCTCGGCCTGCCCTTGTTCGTGGCGGGCGTGCTCGCGCAGAGCTGGCAGGCGGCGTTTCTGCTGTTCCTGGTGCCGCAGGCGCTGGTCTATGTCTGGCTCGGGCCGGTGCTCACCGCCGTCCAGCACCTCGTGCCGCCGCAGATGCGCGCCACTGCCTCGGCCTCCTTCCTGCTGATCAACAACCTGATCGGGCTGGGCCTGGGCAGCTGGGTGATCGGCCTGCTCTCCAAGCAGCTGACGCCTGCGTACGGCGCCGCCGACGGCCTGCGCTATGCGATCGCGGCGGGGCTTGGCCTCTACCTCGTCGCCGGCATGCTGATGGCACTGGCGAGCGGGCGACTGGCGCGGGATTGGGTGGAATAGCTCCCGATTCCCGCTGCATCATGGTTACGCCTATAATAACCACATGAGCTATACCCCGACCGACCTCGTCAAAGCCGAGAAGAATGTGGTGCTCGCCGAGCGCCACATTGCCGCCCAGCAGGAAGTCCTCGCCATGATGCGCGCCGCCGGCAGCCCCACCGAGGGCGCCGAGGAACTGCTCGCCAAGTTCGAAGCCGATCGCGGCCGCGCCGAGCGCATCCGCGACTGGATCGCCAGTGGCCTGGGCGAACGCAGCCGCGAGCATCGCGTCGCCGCCTGATTACCGCTCGCGGGTCGCGGCGAACTTCACCTGGTTGTAGCGCTCGGCAATATACCCGACTTCCCAGGCCGACTTGGCCAGGAAGACGGGGTTGCCGTCGCGATCCTTGGCAAGCGCGCCGCGATTGAGATCGAGGAACTCCTTGAGCGCAGCCGGATCCTCGGCCGAAATCCAGCGCGCGGTGTCGTAGGGCGAAGGCTCGAGCACCGCGCCGACCTTGTACTCCGCGTCGAGCCGGCTGAGCAGCACGTCGAGCTGCAGCTGGCCGACCACGCCGATGATCCAGTTCGATCCGATCTCAGGATAGAAAACCTGGATCACGCCCTCTTCGGAAAGATCGTCCAGCGCCTTGCGGAGCTGCTTGGTCTTGGTCGGGTCCTTGAGCGCCACGCGGCGCAGGATTTCCGGCGCGAAGTTGGGCAGCCCGGTGAAGCGCACGCCAGCGCGCTCGGAAAGCGTGTCGCCCACACGCAGTGTGCCGTGGTTGGGAATGCCGATGATATCGCCCGGAAACGCCTCGTCGGCCAGTTCGCGCTCGCGGGCGAAGAACAGGATCGGCGAGTGGATCGCGATCGGCTTGCCATGGCCGGTCGGCGTCAGCTTCATGCCGCGCTTGAAGGTGCCCGAGACCAGCCGCATGAACGCGATGCGGTCGCGGTGGTTGGGGTCCATATTGGCCTGGACCTTGAACACGAAGCCGGTCACCTCGTCGCGGGTCGGCTCGACCGGTGCGGGTTCGGCCGGTAGCGCGTGCGGCGGGGGGGCGAATTCGGCGATCGCGGCGATCAGCGAATCCACGCCGAACTCCTTCAGCGCCGAGCCGAAATAGACCGGCGTCATGTCGCCGTTGCGATAGGCTTCCCCGTCGAACGTCTCGTAGCCGGCCTCGGCCAGCTCGACATCCTCGCGCAGCTTGGCGAGGTTCGCGGGCGAGACGATCGCGTCGAGCTGCGGATCGTCGACGCCGGTCGTTTGGATCACCTTGCCGTGGAACTCGCGGCTGTCGCCTTCGGGGAGCAGCAGGCGCTTGGTGGCGAGGTCGTAGATCCCCTCGAAGGTGCCGCCCATGCCCACCGGCCAGGTCATCGGCACCACGTCGAGCTGGAGCAGCTCGGCCACTTCGTCCAGCGTCGCGAACACCTCGCGGCCCTCGCGGTCGACCTTGTTGACGAAGGTGATAATCGGCACGTTGCGCAGGCGGCAGACTTCGAACAGCTTGCGGGTCTGGCTCTCGATGCCCTTGGCGACGTCGATCACCATCACCGCGGAGTCCACTGCGGTCAGCGTGCGATAGGTGTCCTCCGAGAAGTCCTCGTGGCCCGGCGTATCGAGCAGGTTGAAGGTGATGCCGTCGCGCTCGAACGTCATCACCGAGCTGGTGACCGAGATGCCGCGCTGCTGCTCGATCTTCATCCAGTCCGAGCGCGCACGCCGCGCCGCCCCGCGCGCCTTCACTTCGCCGGCAAGGTGGATCGCGCCGCCGAACAGCAGCAGCTTTTCGGTAAGCGTGGTCTTGCCCGCGTCCGGGTGCGAGATGATGGCGAACGTACGACGATCGGAGGGGGACATGCGGGTGCTTCGAACGGAGGGGAGAATCGCGACGCCTTAGTCGGAGACGCGTTCTTTATCCAGCAGCGAGTGCGCCGCGCTGTCCCTCAGTCGACCAGAGTTACGTCCATGCCGAAATGCCGAGTCTCACCGGGGGCGAGGCGCTGGATGCCGGGCTTGTCCCACATCTCACCCGCGAAGCCCGCCGGATCTGCGATTCCCCACCAGGGTTCGACGCAGACATAGCGGGCGCCTGGCTTGGTCCACAGGCCCAGCACGCCGGTATCGGGGAAGCGAATGCGCAGCTGCGGCCCTTCCTCCGCTCCGTAGAGCAGGCCGCGGCTGGCCAGCTGGTCCCAGATCAGCGCATCGGCGGTGAACAGATCGTCCGTGAGCGGCAGTGTCCGTCCCTCGACCGGGCTCGGCCGGCGGTCCGGGGAGATGCCGCCCTCGCCGATAAAGCGCAGCGACGAGAATTCGGGTTCGTCGAACAGGATGCGGTGCGCCGCGCGGGCATGTCCATAGGGCAGCGGCCAGGCGAAGGCGGGGTGGAAGCCGAAGCTGGCGGGCATGTCGCGATCCGCGCGGTTGGTCACCGCGATCTCGATCCACAGCGTTGCCTCGTCCAGCCGATAGCTGGCGTCGAGCGTGAAGGCGAAGGGGTAGACGGCGTGTGTCTGGGCGTCGTCCTCCAGCCGGAAGGTCACGCGATCGGCGGCCTGCTCGATCAGCGTGAAGTCGCGTCGCCGGGCGAAGCCGTGCTGGGGCAGGCTGTATTCGCGCCCGTCGAGCCGGTAGCGATCGCCCACCAGACGACCGACGATCGGGAACAGCAGCGGCGCCCTGCCCGACCAGAAGGCCGGATCGGCATCGGTCATCAGCTCCCGCCCGGCCGGGTCACGCAGCGAGGACAGCTCGGCGCCGTGCGGATTGATCGCGGCGGTCAGCCGCGCGCTTGCGATTTCGATCATTGCCAATCCCCTAGCTTCGAGCTGCGCGATAGCGGGACCGGCGACCCGGGGGAAGCGTCCTCAGAACCCCCAGCTCAACCGCACCGCGCCGCCCAGATCGCTGGGCATCGCCGCGATGTTTCCCGGCTGGCGACGCAGGAACAGATTGCTGCTCACATAGCCGTCCAGGAAGCTCCAGCGATAGCGGAGCTCATAATCGATCTCGCGGCCGACCGGGGCGAGATTGATCCGCTGGGTGCTCCAACTGGTGACGCTCAGCGTGTCGTAATCCCAGCCCTGCGGCAGCGTGAGGCCGATGCCGCCATGCGCGACGCGCAGCGGCTGGGCGATGCGCATTCCGATCGAGTCCGCACCGAACAGCCCGTCCTTGCCGATGTCCGCCGCCCAGGCGTTGGTGCGCACCAGCCCGTCGCCTTGAATGCCCTCGCGCAGCCGCACGTCGGTCCAGCCCTTGCGCAGCGAACCGCCCAGGCTCCAGCCGTCGCCCAGCGCCCAGCGCAGACCGAGATCGGCGAACAGGCTGTCCGCCCGCGCCGCGCCCAGGCCGGGGCTGAAGCGGGCCCCTAGGACCGTGTTGTTCTCGGAAAGCCGCGTCAGCGCGACGCTGGCGTTGAGCCCGCCCAGCCGCCGGTCCAGCGCGACCGTGGTGCGGCCATAGCCATAGCGCTGCCAGCGCGCCTGCAGGGCCGCGGCATCGCCGTCGTGCCGGCTAAGCACATCGCCATATTCGCTGGCGAAGGTGAGGCCCCAGCCACCGAACACGCGGCGCACCGCCGCCGATCCGCCGACGTCCACGTCGAAGCCCGCCCCGCTCAGCGGATCGCGCGCGATCAGGAAGGCGGGATCGTCCCGCCCGGCGAGCTGGGCGGTCAGCGTATTGCCGCTCTGCGATGCGCCAAACGCGAACTGGACATTAGCGCCGAGGCGGCCGCTCACCGTGGTCGCCAGCATCCGCGCGATCCCGGCATCGCGGCTGGTGATCCCCAGCGGCTCGATCCGCACCGAATCCCCGTTCGGCACCAGCGACACCGCCACGCGCACGCGATCCCCGCCGACCGAGAAGCTGCGGTCGCGCGTGGCCATCAGCGCAGGCAGGTTGCGCGACAGGCCCTGGCGCTGAAAGCTGTGGTTGAGCGTGGTCGAGAAGGCGCGACCGTATGAGTCGAGCACCGCCACACCCAGCGCGCCCTGCGAGGCATCGCCCATCGCAGTGGAAAGCGTGCCGTTGATGCCCGAGGCGAGCACCGCGGTGGTCCCGGCGACCGAGGTGGTGCCCACCGGCTGGAAGGCGCGGGTGAGGTCCAGCACGCCCCGGCCATAGATCGCATCGACGCCCGCATCGCCGACGTCGCGCGCGGTGGCGTAGAGCAGGTCGACGATCTGCTTGCCGGTCAGGTTCGGGAAGGCCTGGGCCAGCAGTGCAATCGCACCGGAAATCTGCGGCGCCGAGAAGGATGTGCCCGACCAGATATAGGCCGTGTTGTTGGCATCGGGCGCGCGCACTCCCTCGCCAACCGCGGTCAGATAGACGTTGGCCGAACTGCCGGCTCGATTGGAAAAGCTCGAGATCACGTCGCTGGCATTCACGGATCCGGCAATGATCACGAGCCCACGGGCAATCGCGCTGTTGGTGGCGGGGCTGGTGAAGGCATCGGGGTTGGCCGCGCCGTCATTGCCGGCGGCGATCACGACGATCACGCCGGCCGCCGTGGCCCGATCGATGGCGTTGGCCAGCGTGGTCGATGCGGAATCGCCGCCCAGCGAGATGTTGACCACCCGGGCCCCCGCCTGACGGGCACGATCGAGCCCGAGGGCGATCGTGCTGTCGGAAAACTTGCAGGTGGCGGTATCCTTGCCGTCGCAACTGCCCGGCTGGTCGGCGCGCTCCACCACCAGCTGCGCATCGAACGCAACACCGTGGCTACCGGCACCATTGCGCCGGCCCGCGATGGTGAAGGCCACCGCGGTGCCGTGGCCGCCGACATCGTCGATGCTGCCATTACCGGAGGGATCGCTGGAACTGGCGAGGATCCGGCAGGTGCCCACTCCCAGTCCGCCCGAGCAATCGCCGAACTCGGCGCTCTGCAGATCGATGCCCGAATCGATCACGCCCACCTTGACGCCGCTGCCGGTGGCGCCAGCCCTGTAAGCGACCAGCGCGTTCATCGACACCGCGCCCGCGCTCGCTCGATATTCGGACGTGTCGTAGTTGGTGGTCGGCGTCGGCGTAGGCGTTGGCGCCGGTGCGGGCGTGGGGGTCGGTGTGGGCGTGGGGGTCGGTGTGGGCGTGGGTGTAGGCGTCGGCGTTGGCGTGGGAGTGGGTGTTGGCGTTGGGACCGGCGTAGGTGTCGGGGTCGGGGTCGGCGCAGGCGTAGGCGTCGGTGTCGGGGTGGGTGTCGGCGTCGGCGTCGGCGTCGGCGTCGGCGCAGGGCTGGGGGCCGGTGTCGTTGCCACGCCACCGCCGCCGCTGCCGCCGCTGCACGCACCCAGCGCGACCAGGCCGCCAATGGCAGCCGACTGCATCCACCGCATGCTCAACGCAACCCGCATACTTACCCCCAGAATCGGAGCGGACGCTGTACCGCGCCACTGGTTTCCGGACCGTTTACTACCGCGCCGGGCGCGGGAGCGCGTGCCCCGCAACGCTCCCCGCTTGCGATGGCACGGGGCACCACCTACAGGCCGCGGCGATGCTCGCTCAGCTTTCGCATATCCGCAACTGGATCTTTGATCTGGACAACACGCTCTATCCCGCGAGCGCCAACCTGTTCGCGATGATCGACGCGCGGATCGGGGAATATGTCCAGCGCCTGCTGCACTGCTCCCCGGAAGAGGCGCACAAGGTGCAGAAGGCCTATTTCCACGCGCACGGCGCGACGCTCTACGGCCTGATCCAGGAACACGGCACCGATCCGCACGACTATCTGGACTATGTCCACGATGTCGACATGAGCGTGCTGCAAGCGAACGAAGCGCTGGTCGAGGCGCTCGCCCGCCTGCCGGGCCGCAAGCTGATCTTCACCAACGGCGATGCGCCCTATGCGCAGAAGGTGCTCGACCGGCTGGGC
Source organism: Sphingomonas sp. R1 (assembly GCF_025960285.1). Lineage (GTDB taxonomy): Bacteria > Pseudomonadota > Alphaproteobacteria > Sphingomonadales > Sphingomonadaceae > Sphingomonas. Next base: position 2,275,504 of record NZ_CP110111.1, read on the forward strand.
CTGGGCGAAACCTTCGAGGCGATCCACGACATCCACGCCACACGCTACCGGCCAAAGCCCGAACCCTCAGCCTATCGCGGGCTGTGCGACGCCTATGGCCTCGACCCGCACGCGTCGCTGTTCGTCGAGGACATGGCGCGCAATCTGGGGCCGGCCAAGGCCATCGGCATGACCACCGTCTGGATCGACAACGGCTCCGAACAGGCGCCCCACGCCGACCGCAGCTTCATCGACTATACCATCACCGATCTCGGAGCCTGGCTCCACAGCATCTTGGAGAGCTGACATGACCGATCTCGCCGCGACGATCGACGCCGCCTGGGAAGACCGCGCGAACCTGAGCTTCGCCACCACCGGCGCGGTGCGCGATGCCGTTGCCGAAGCGCTGAACCTGCTCGATCGCGGCGAGGCTCGCGTCGCCGAGCCGGTGGACGGCGGCTGGCAGGTCAACCAGTGGCTCAAGAAGGCGGTGCTGCTCAGCTTCCGCCTCAACGACAATGTCGTCGTCCCTGGCCCCGAAGGCACCGCCTGGTTCGACAAGGTGCCCTCGAAGTTCACCGGCTGGGATGAGGCCGCCTACCGCGCCGCGGGCTTCCGCGCGGTGCCGGGCAGCATCGTCCGCCACGGCGCACACATCGCCAAGGGCGCGGTGCTGATGCCCAGCTTCGTCAATATCGGCGCCTATGTCGGCGAAGGCACCATGGTCGATACCTGGACCACGGTCGGCAGCTGCGCGCAGATCGGCAAGAACGTCCACCTTTCGGGCGGCGTCGGCATCGGCGGCGTGCTCGAGCCGTTGCAGGCCGATCCCGTCATCATCGGCGACGGCGCGTTCATCGGCGCGCGCTCCGAAGTGGCCGAGGGCGTGCGAGTCGGCGAGGGTGCCGTGCTCTCGATGGGCGTCTATCTCGGCGCCTCGACCAAGATCGTCGACCGCGCGACCGGCCAGGTCTATCGCGGCGAAGTGCCCCCCTATGCGGTGGTGGTGCCCGGCACGCTGCCGTCCGAGGACGGCAAGCCAGGCCTATACTGCGCGGTCATCGTCAAGACCGTCGACGCACAGACCCGCAGCAAGACCGGCATCAACGAGCTGCTGCGCGACTGATTGTAACAGGGGCCGTTACACCTCGCGCCGGGAATGCGGAATGCCGACATGGTTCTGCCGCAATCCCGCCGCGTCCCCACCGGCGTATAGCGACCGCCGGGGCGGAGCTCGATTCCCCGGCATCGCCTTGTCCTGAGTGTCCCGCGCGCCATGCTGTCCACCTCCTCCGCCTCGCCCGTGCGCCGGTTGCGCGTCTCGTTGCGCGGGCGCACCGTCGCGATCCTGCTGGCGCTGACGATCGAGCTGCTGATTGCGCTGCTGCTCCTGTGGATGGCGCCGCATGTCGAGCCCAAGGAAAAGCCGAAGCCGGTGGTGTTCGGCATCGACGCGGCGGAGGGAGACAAGGCCCCAGCCCAGAAGGACGCTGCCAAGGCGCCGGAAAAGGCCCGCCGACGCGCCGGCGAGAAGGCCGAGGCGGCACAGCCGACGCCGCCCACCGCGGCACTGCCGCCGCCGCCGGTCACGCCACCGGTATCGAGCGGGCCGCCCAGCTTCATCGTGATGAGCCGGCGCGACTATGCCGCGAGCGACATCGCCAAGGCGCCCGCCGCGCAATCGGGCGATCAGGGCAACACACAGACCGCCGAGGCGGGCGGCGGCAGCGGCGCGGACGATACCCCGCGCGCCGGCACCGGTCCGCATGGCGAAACGCTCTATGCCGCCGACTGGTATCGCCGCCCGACCAACGCGCAGCTTTCCCCCTATCTGCCGCAGCGCGCGCTGGGCCGCGAAGGCTGGGGTGAAGTCGCCTGCCGGACGATCGAGCGCTACCAGGTGACCGATTGCCAGGAGCTCGGCGAGTTCCCGCGCGGCTCGGGTTATGCCGGCGCGGTGCGCCAGGCGGCGTTCCAGTTCCGGGTGAAGGCGCCCCGGGTGAACAGCCGGCTGTTGATCGGCAGCTGGGTGCGGATCCGCATCACCTATTCGCAGCGCGCCGGCGGCGGTGATGGCGGCGACGCCGACTAGGATATGTCCCCCGCCGATACAGGCGGTGCGACAATCCGCCCAATGGCATCGGACGGCCGTCCCCCCTATTTCCCACGCCCGACGGAGATCGCCCAGGCACGGGATATTCTTCGCGACCGACGACGTCAGGGTACAGAGATGATTTGGGTTCCGATCTTGCTGGGCGCGTTCAAGCTGATCGTGTTCGGCACCGGCATGTTCTTCGCCATCAAGTGGCATTACGATCAGGGCAGGAAGAAGAAGGCGGAAGAGGCCGCGCACAAGGCGCAGGCCGCGGTGGAACCCGTACCCACCACCGCCGAGTGATGTCAGGCCTGCGGCGCTAGTCCGTAGCTTCCTCGTCTGCGGCCAGTCGCTCCAGCCATGCCTGGGCCTGTTTGGGCTCGCCGACGGCCGAGGGGCCGACCGGCCCCCGCGCCGCCAGAAACGCCTGCTGGAGCGCGAACAGCGGCAGGCCGAGCCGCGCGCGGGCATCGTCGATCTCCTCGCCCAGTTCGGCGAGCTGCTCCAGCGTCGGCCGGACCGCGGCGCGGGCGTGACGGTCCTTCTGGTGATCGAACAGGCCCCATTTGCCCGCTGCGGTCCGCTCCAGCGCCTCGATCAGCGCGGCACGATACTCCGCTTCGAGTTCGAGGCGCCGGTTGTCGAGCCGTTCAAGGCGGTCTGCTTTTGCCATCGGCGGCATGTATCGAGCGCCAGGGCAACGGGCAATATGAAGCCCCTTCCCTTCAGGCGCCGGGTTGGCGTGGGGTAGCTGACCGACACCGACCATTGTGGCGGAATCGCTCCCCCCGGCACCTCCTCGGGTAGGAGAGGCTTGCAGGCTTTACCCGAACGCCTCGTCCATGTCCGCCGCCGTGCGAAACCGGAAGGCCATGCTGTGCCGGTAGGTCTCGCCCGCCTCCACCCGCGCGCTGGGAAAGCCCGGCTGGTTCGGACTGTCGGGAAATTTCTGCGGCTCCAGGCACAGCCCACCGCATTTCGGATACACGCCGCCGCCGGTCCCCGGCGCGCCGTCGGCCAGATAGTTGCCCGAATAGACCTGCACGCCCGGTTCGGTCGAATACACCTCCAGCACCCGGCCCGAGCCGGGATCGAACAGGGTGGCGATCCGGCGCTCGAACCCCGCGGGTCCGTCGAGCACGAAATTGTGATCATAGCCCTGGCCGAGCGCGAGTTGCGCGTCATCGGCATCGATATCGCGACCGATCGGCTTGGGCGTGCGAAAGTCGAACGGGCCGCCATCCACGGGTGCCAGATCGCCCGTCGGGATCAGTTCGCCGGTCACCGGTGTGGTCGCGCTCGCGGGCACTTGCAACAGGTGACCGAGGATCGTGGTGCCGCTGCTCTCGCCTGCCAGGTTGAAATAGGCATGCTGCGTCAGGTTGACGATCGTCGCACGGTCCGCCGTGGCGGTGAAACGGACCGCCAGCCCGTCATCCTCAAGCGCATATTCGACCCTGGCGACCAGATCGCCGGGAAAGCCGTTCCAGCCATGCGGGCTGTCGAGCCGGAAGGTGACGGCGGTGTCGCTGCGCGCCTCCACGCTCCAGATCTGCTGGTCGAACCCGTCCGGCCCCGAATGCAGGCTGTTGCCGCCCTCGTTGGTGGTCAGCTGGAAGGTTTCGCCGTCCAGCGTGACGCGGCCGCCTGCGATGCGGTTGGCATACCGTCCCGCCACCGCGCCGTAATAGCGCGGCGGCCGGCGGCGATAGTCCTCGAGATCGGCATAGCCGAGCACGACATTGTCAGGCTGCCCATGCCGATCCGGCACGTCGAGCCGGCGCAGCGTCGCGCCGAGCGTGAGAAACTGCGCGCGGAGGGAGCCGCGCGCGATCTCTACGATCTCGATGTCGCTCATTGGCCCGGGCATACCGAGTTGTTGGGCTCGGACACGATCCGCGCCTCGGCAAGCGACACGACGAACGGGCCGTTCGCCTGCAGCACCACCGGCGCGGTCACCTTGGTCACGTCGACGCCGTTCTTCTGGTAGCATTTCAGCAGGACGTTCACCGTCTGCCAGCCGCGCTTGCCGGCGAACAGGCTGGTCGCATCGATCGCGCCGGTGTTCTTGCCGCCTTCCATCAGCAGCTTGACCGGCCCGGTCGGCGCGGTGTCGACGCGGTAGACGAAGCGGATCGACAGTTCGCCATTGGTCTCGCGGCTGAGATCGAGGTCGCTACCGCCGATGCGAAGCGTTGCGGGGCCGGCGGGCCAGCTCAGCTGCTGCGCGCCTTCCTGCGTCGCCGGCCCGTCGACGGTCTTACGGGTGATTCCGCTGTCGGTCGCGAACGAGAAGGGCGCCGGGGTCACGCCCTTGGCGAAGAAAGTGCTGACATTGGCCAGCGAGGCATCGACGCCCGAGACTTCGCTGAGCGTGGCCACGGTGCCCGGCTTGGCGTAGCTGAGGCCATAGCCAAACGCGAACAGCGGGTCATAGTCCGGCTCGCCCCGATTGAGCGTGAACTGGCCGGCGGTCTTGGGCCAGCTGAACGACAGCGTGCCGGTGAAGTCGCGGCGCGGCTTGCCGGCCTTGTCGCCGATCAGCACATCGGCCACGCCCGCGCCTTCGCTGCCCGGCAGCCACGCGGCGACGAACGCGTCCGAGGCGTTGAGCTCGGAATTCACCCAGAGCGGACGCCCCGAGAGAAACACCGAGACGACCGGCACGCCCGCCGCCTTCAGCTTCTTGAGCAGCGCCAGCGCCTGCTTGTCGCCCGGCTGGAACTCCAGCGTGCGCACGTCGCCGCGCATCTCGGCATAGGGCTCCTCACCGAACACGACGATCGCCACGTCGGGCTTGCTCGTGAAGCTGCCGTCCGCGGAGAGCGTCGCGGTGCCGCCGCCCGCCTTCACCGCCGCCTGGATGCCGGCGAAGATCGTCTCGCCGTTGGGGAACATCGCGTTCGGATTGCCATCGCCCTGCCAGCTGAGCGTCCAGCCGCCCGACTGCTGCGCCATCGAATCCGCACCCGGCCCCGCGACCAGCACGTTGGCGCTCGCCTTCACCGGCAGCACGCCGCTGTTCTTGAGCAGCACCAGCGACTTGGCCACGGCCTCGCGCGCGATGGCGCGGTGCTCGGGCGAGCCGATTACCTCAGGCTTGCTCTCATAGGGGCGGGCCGGGTTGAACAGGCCCATCTGCACCTTCACGCGCAGGATGCGGCGCACCGCATCGTCGATCCGCGCCATCGGGATCGTGCCGTCCTTGGCGTGTGCGAGCGTCGATTCGTACAGGCCCTTCCAGCTGTCCGGCGCCATCGCCATGTCGAGCCCGGCGTTGAACGTCGCGGCGCAATCGGTGGGAGTGCAGCCGGGGATCTGGGCATGACCGTTCCAGTCGCCGACGACGAAGCCGTCGAACCCCATCCTGCCCTTCAGCACATCGGTGAGCAGCGACTTGTTGCCGTGCATCTTGGTGCCGTTCCAGCTGCTGAACGAGGCCATCACGGTCATCGTGCCGGCATTCACCGCGCCCGGATAGCCGGCATTGTGGATGCGGATCAGCGCCTCTTCGGAAACGCGGGTATCGCCCTGGTCCTGCCCGCCAAAGGTGCCGCCGTCGCCGAGGAAGTGCTTGGCCGAGGCAGCGACATAGCCCTTCTGGAAGCGATCCTTGGTGCCCGGGGCGCCCTGCAGGCCGCGGATCATCGCGCCGGCATAGCTGCGCACCACCTCGGGCTCCTCGGAATAGCCCTCATAGGCGCGCCCCCAGCGCTCGTCCTGCGGCACCGCGAGCGTCGGCCCGAACGCCCAGTCCATGCCGACCGAGGCGGTTTCCTCGGCGGTGGCGCGGCCGATCTTCTCCATCAGCGCCGGATCGCGCATCGCGCCAAGGCCGACATTGTGCGGAAAGAGCGTCGCGCCGATCACGTTGTTGTTGCCATGCACGGCGTCGATGCCGAACATGATCGGGATCGGGGTATGCCCGACCTTGCGGGCAAGCGCCGCCTTCTGGAAGGCCTGCGCCGTCGCCAGCCAGGGGCCGCGGGGGCTGCGATCCGGCGCGCCGATGGGCGGCGAGCTGCCCCCGGCCAGGATCGAGCCGAGCGGATAGACGAGCAGATCCTCGGGCTTGATGCTGCCGATATCGGCCTGGATCATCTGGCCGACCTTCTCCTCCAGCGTCATCTTCGCCAGTAGGTCGCTGACGAATTTCTCGGTGGCAGGATCGATCAGGCCCTGGCTCTTCGCAGCCGGCCACTTGTCAGGATGGGCGGTAGACGACAGCGCTGTCGGCGTCAGCTGCGCAACGGCAGGCGTCGCGACCAGCATGGTGGTCGCCAAGAGCAGCTTCAGGCTGGCAGGCATTGTCTCTCTCCCGTTCGGTGTTCTGGTAGCGATACCGCAGGATCGGCGCCCAAGTCCATGCGCGGACGCGAAGCCCGCCGGGACGTTGGCGCCGTCTCGCGGCGTTGGATTCGGCATCTATCTGGTTCAGGCCACCTTTTCGACCGGAAATCCCGCATGCGCGCGATCCAGCGCGGACATCGCCAAGGCAATGGGGCCGAGCGACCCCGCCAGATCGCCGAGCGCGGGCGCGACGACATAGGGGGCCGGTGGCACCTCCAGATAGCCGGCGATGCTGTCGCGGAGCAGCGGATCGATGCGATCGAGTAGGTGGAGCTGGCGCTGGATCACGCCGCCGCCGATCGCGATGCGCTGCGGCCCACTGGTCGCGACCAGCGTGTGGCACAGCAGCGCGATCGCCGAGGCGACGCGATTCCACACCGGATGGTCGGCAGCCACCGTCTCGACCGGCTCGTCGCCCAGCGCCGCGCGGATGCCGGTGCCGGAGGCAAGACCCTCGATACAGTCGTCATGGAACGGGCAGCCGCTGGGAGCGCCATCGTCGGGCAGTCGCGGCACCCGGATGTGTCCCATCTCGCAATGCCCGATCCCGCGGGTCGGCAAGCCGTGGACCACCAGGCCGACGCCCACACCGGTGCCGACGGTGACATAGGCGAAGTCGCGAAGCCCCTGCCCGGCCCCCCAGCGCATCTCGGCCAGCGCCGCGCCGTTCACATCGGTGTCGAACGCCATCGGCACGGCATAGGGTGCCGCCAGCCGGCGCGCGACATTGGTGCCGCTCCAGCCGGGCTTGGAGGTGGTGAGGATGTGGCCGAACTGCGGGTTCGCGAAATCGAGGCAGACCGGCCCGAAACTGGCGATTCCCAGCGCGGCAAAGCCGGTCTCTGCCCACCAGCGCGCGAGGATCGTCTCGAGGGCCGACAGCGTGGCTTCGGGGGCCTGGGTGGGCACGGTTTCCTGCGCGAGGATCCTGTCCGGTCCCAGCGCAAGGGTCAGCACGCATTTGGTGCCGCCGAGCTCGATGCCCGCAAACGGGCGCGGTGCAGCCTGCGACATCAGCGGCCCACGCCCCGCACCCTTCGCACTGCCTGCTGCTCGATGCCCATCGAAGTCTTCCCTCCCCGCCACGTCGGCGCGTTGCCGATCTGCTGCCGATAGCGCGCACGCCAGGCGCGGCGCATCCTCTGCCTCGCAGTGCCGCGAGACACAAGATTAAACTTATTCGTTTGATTTAATCGCGGTCAGGCAAATGCGGCGATGGCCTCGCCATCGCCCGCCGGGGCTTTCCACAGCGCACTGCTCTTGGGCAGGAGGAAATAGCTGAACGGCAGGATGGCCGCGCCCACCGCCGGGGCGTCGGCGGAGAGCTGTGCACGGGCGATCGGGGCCAGCGCAGGCGCATCGCCCCCCTGTTCGGCGAGAACCGCATTGGCGCGGGCGGCGAGCCGGTCGACATGACGGCCCGGTAGCCGGCCGCCGATCAGCACGGCTTCGGGATTGATCAGGCAGTTCACCGCAAGCAACGGCTGGACGAGCAGCCGCGCCGCCTCCTCGATCCAGGCATCCACCACCGCTTCGAGCGCGGGATCGCTGCCGTCGCAGGCCAGCATGTCCTGCACGGTGTACCCGGCCGCCTCCAGCGGCAGGGCGAGCCCGGACAGCGAGACATGCGCCTGGATTTGGCGCGCCACGCCGTCCCCATCGCGATGGGTGAGGAAACCCAGCTCGCCGCTCCGCCCGGTAGCGCCCCGGAAGTAATTGCTGTCGATCACCAGCCCGCCGCCCAGCGCCGAGGAGATCAGGATGTAGAAGAAGCTCGAATGCTGCAGGCCCAGCCCCAGCTGCAGCTCGCCCATCGCGGCGGCGGCGGCATCGTTCTCGACGAACACCGGCAGGTCGAGCGGCTCGACGAGCAGCTCGGCGAGGTCGGTCTCTTCCCAGCGCCGATAGGCGTCCGGCATGCCCGGCAGCGCGATCAGGCCGAGATCGTCCGGGCTGGCGATACCGAGACCGACGATCCGCCGCCGATCCACCCCCGCGGAGGCGATCAGCGCCTCCACCTCGGCCCGGTAGAAGGCCGCCACCTGCTCGGGTAGCGCGAAATCGATTTCCCGGCTCGCGCGCGCCACGGTCTCCCCGAGGAAATCCACGAGCACGAGCGTGACGTGATCGCGGTCGATGTTGAGGCCCAGCGAATAGCAGGCCTGGGGATTGATGATCAGGTTCGTCGGCGGCTGCCCGCGCCCGCCGAAGCGCCGCCCGGCTTCCTGGATCAGCCCGTCCGCCAGCAGCCGCTTGGTGATGTTCGCGATCGCCGCCGCGGTCAGGCCGGTAATCCGCGCCAGATCCACCCGGGTCAGCGATCCGTTGGCGCGGATCGCATGCAGCGTGACACGCTGGTTATGGTCAGCGGCACGTTCGAGGTTGGTACCCGAAAGGCGGATCGGAGGGCGGCCGCTGGTCATGGTGGTTGCGATAACAGTCGATTTGAGGCCAGGGTGCAAGCGCCGATGCGACGTGCATGGTTGAATTACTAAATTTGGTGAATAAAAACGGCGACGTGCCGAGATGGCGACGAACGGACCCCGGGGCGCGACAGCGCGGGCCCGGCGCACAGTTGGGGAGGAATATCGATGCGCAACTCTACCCGCGCCATGCTCGTGGGCGCCGCCATGCTGGCCATCACCGCCGTGCAGGCGGCCGAGCCCGATAATGGCGGGCCCTACAATGCCAGCTTCCTCGCCGGCGGCATCGGCATCGAACGGCCGCTGAGCGGGGCCGATGCGCTGTTGCGCTCGGGCGCCCCGGTGACATTGTCGGCCTGGGTGAAGCCCGATCTGGTGCAGCAGGGCGTGGTGACGCTGATCGCGTTCGGCGATCCCGCCGGCGACTGCCGCTGCCTGGGCTTGCGCGGCGGCGCACTCCACTTCTTCGGCAGCGGCACCGCCGTGAACAGCACGCCCAAGCTCGCAGCAGGCCGCTGGGCACATGTCGCCGCAGTGATCGAGGGCGGCCGGGTCCGGCTCTATCTCGACGGCAAGCAGGTCGGCGAGGGCGCGCTGAACGGCGCGGCGGTCGATGCCCGGATCGCGCTGGCACCGGTGGTGGCGGGGCAGGCCCATTTCGGCGGCGCGCTGGTATCGGCCCAGCTGCGCGGCGTCGCGCTGGGCGCCAGCGAGGTGCAGGGAGAGGCCGGCAATCCCCCGGCGTTCGAGCTGGTCCAGATGTGGCGTGTCGGCGTCGGCTGGGACCTGCAAAAGACCGCCAATATCGGCATGACGCGCCAGCAGGATCCCTGGACGCTGCCGCAGAGTGCGACGGCCTATACCCCGCCCATCGCAAAGCCCGTGCCGACGCTGCCGAGCCTGGCGCCTGCGGGTCCGCTGCGCTGGCAGATCAACGGCTGGCAGCTGGCAGCCGCGCCCGGCATCCCCGCCGACGGCGGCACGCTCTCGCGCCCCGGCAGGCCCGAGGGCACCTGGTATGCCGCGACGGTGCCCGGCACGGTGCTGACCACGCTGGTCGATCGCGGCGTGTATCCGGATCCCTATTACGGCCTCAACAATCTCAAGATTCCCGAGAGCCTTGCCCGCCAGGATTATTGGTACCGCACCAGCTTCACCGTGCCGGCCGAGGCCGCGGGAAAGCGCCTTACCCTCGTGTTCGGCGGCATCAACTACGCCGCGGAAGTGTGGGTCAACGGCCAGCGCCAGGGCGGCACGCGCGGCGCCTTCATTCGCGGCCAGTTCGAGATCGTGCCTGCGGCCGGCGAGAACGTCGTCGCCGTGCGCGTCTCGCCGCCGCCGCATCCCGGCATTCCGCACGAACAGTCGATCAAGGCCGGCGTCGGCGAGAATGGCGGCCAGCTCGCGATCGACGGCCCCACTTTCGTCGCGACCGAGGGCTGGGACTGGATCCCCGGCATCCGCGATCGCAACACCGGCATCTGGCGCCCCGTCGAGCTGGTCGCGACCGGCGACGTCAAGATCGGCGACCCGCATGTCGTGACCGACCTGCCGCTGCCGCGCACCGACAGCGCCGACGTCTACATCACCGTGCCGTTCGAGAACCGCGCCGCCGCCGCCCAGCCGGTGACGATCCGCGCCGCGTTCGACGACGTGACGGTGGAAAAGACCGTCACCGCGCAGCCGGGCAAGGGCGAGGTTCGCTTCGCGCCGGCGGAGTTCCATCAGTTGACCGTGCGCAACCCGAAGCTGTGGTGGCCGAACGGCTATGGCGATCCGGCGCTGCACGACCTCAAGATCGAGGCGGCCGCGAACGGCCAGCCGAGCGACACCAAGGCACTGCGCTTCGGCATCCGCGAAGTGAGCTACGACCTGTCGCTGTTCGACCATCTCGGCCAGCTGCGCCGCGTGAACCTGCAGCTGACCGACGGTTCGCTCGCCGGCCAGCAGCTGATCGACGTCCGCCACGAAGCGCTCAAGCAGAGCCCGACCGGCTGGGCAGAATCGCTCACCCCCGCGGGCGAAACCTCCAAGGCGGTCACCGCCATCCCCGAGGAGACGCTGCCCGAGCCGCACCTCGTCATCCGCGTCAACGGCGTGAAGATCGCTGCGCGCGGCGGCAACTGGGGCATGGACGATGCGATGAAGCAGGTCAGCCGCGAGCGGCTCGCCCCCTATTTCCGCCTCCAGCGCGAGGCGCACATGAACATCCTCCGCAACTGGATGGGCAATAACGACGAAGAGGAGTTCTTCGAGCTCGCCGACGAGAACGGCATGATGGTGCTCAACGATTTCTGGCAATCGACCCAGAATTTCCAGGTCGAGCCGGACGACGCCGGACTGTTCCTCGCCAATGCCCGCGACACGGTGGCGCGCTACCGCAACCACCCCTCGATCATCGTGTGGTTCGGCCGCAACGAAGGCGTGCCCTACCCCACGCTCAACGAGGGGCTGGACCAGCTGATCCGCGAGCTGGACGGCACCCGCTGGTACACCGGCAGCTCGAACGTGGTGAACCTGCAGGGATCGGGCCCGTATAATTATCGGGCGCCGGTGGGCTATTTCACCGATCTCGCCACCGGATTCTCGGTCGAGACCGGCACGCCCTCGCTCTCCACGCTGGAATCGGTGGCGGCAACCATGCCCGCCAAGGATCGCTGGCCGCTGTCCGATACGCTCGCCTATCACGACTGGCACTTCGGCGGGAATGGCGACACCAAGAGCTTCATGACCGCGCTGACCACCATGTTCGGCCAGCCGCTCAGCTTCGAGGATTTCGAGCGCAAGGCGCAGATGATGAACCTCGAGACGCACAAGGCGATGTTCGAGGGCTTCCTGGGCCATCTCTGGACCAAGAACAGCGGTCGCCTGCTGTGGATGACGCACCCGTCCTGGCCGTCGAACATGTGGCAGATCTACAGCTGGGACTATGACACCCAGGCATCCTACTACGGCGCCAAGACCGCCGTGGAGCCGGTGCACATCCAGATCAACCAGCCGGACAACCAGCTGGTGGTGCTCAACACCACGCGCGACGACCAGCGCGGCCTCACCGCCAGGACCCGCGTCGTCAGCCTCGACAATGTCCAGCTGTTCGCCCGCACCGACAAGGTGGATGCCAAGGCCAACCGCGTGACGACGCTCGACGCCGTGCCGCTTGACCGGCTCTATGCGGCGAGCCCGATGCTGCTCGTCGAACTGACGCTGAGCGATGCCAAGGGCGCGATCGTCTCGCGCAACTTCTACTGGCGCGGCCGCGACGATACTGCCTATCGCGCGCTGGAAAGCCTCGCCTCGGTACCGCTCGAGGTGCAGGCGAGCACGCCCAAGCTCGACGGCGAGGACAAGGCGATCACCGTCACCGTCGCCAACAAGGGCACGGTGCCGGTGCTCAACGCCAAGTTCACGCTGGTCGATGCCGAGGGCAAGCGCATCCTGCCGGCCTATTACAGCGACAACTATGTTTCGCTGCTTCCGGGCCAGCACCGCGTGCTGAGCGTGCGCTACCCGTCGGGAATCACGGCGGCGCCGCACCTCACCGTGCGCGGCTGGAACGTCAATCCGGCGACCGTGGCGGCGACGGGGAAGTAGCGCGGACCCGATCCCCGCCAGCCGTCATCCCGGCGAAAGCCGGGATCCATTCGCCGCGCCGCCGAAGCAAGTGCCGCGACGGTGACCCCAATGGATTCCGGCTTTCGCCGGAATGACGGCTGAGAAGCCGCGGGCTTAGCGCCCAGCCGCCCGCAGGTCCGCCGGCGTGCTGCCCGAGGCGAGGAACAGCGCGACGCTGTCTGCCAGCCGCGCGCCCTTGGCCTGGACCAGCTGCACCGATGCCTGCGACGCGGCCGAGGAGGCGTTGAGCAGCTGCAGCGTGCCCAGAGCGCCCAACTCCACCTGCCGGCGCGTCATCGCCAGCGTGCGGCTCGCCGCCGCATCGGCGCGCGCGGCGGCATCGAGCGCCTCGGCATCGGTGCGCAGCCCCGCGATCGCATCGTCGACATCGAGGAACGCCTGGAGCGCTGTTGCGCGATACTGCGCCTTGGCCTCGTCGAGCGCCGCTTCCGCCGCGCGCTGCTGGTGCTTCAGCTGGCCGGCATGGAAGATCGGCTGGGTCACCCCGCCAAGGATTGAGAAGAACGGATTGCCGTCCTTGAACAGGTCGAGGAAGCGCGTCGCCGATCCGCCGGCATTGCCGGTGAGCGTGACCGAGGGCAGGCGGGCGGCGATCGCCGAACCGACGTCCGCCGCCGCCCCCTGCACCTGCGCTTCCGCCGCACGCACGTCCGGACGAGCGGCAACGATGTCCGCCGGCAGCGCGACCGGCAGGCTGGCCGGCAGCTGCAGCTCGGCGAGGCTCGGCAGATCGGCGGCGGTGCCCGGCGCCTGGCCGGTGAGCGTCGCGATCAGCCCGGCCTGGTGCCGCGCCTGGCGCTCCAGCGGCGGCAGCGTCGCCTCGATGGTGGCGAGGGCGGTCTGCTGCGCGCCTACATCGGCTTCGCCGATGTCCCCGAGCGCACGCCGCTTTTCGAGCAGCGTCACCAAGTCGCGATTGTCGCGGATCGCCGCCTGGGTGGCATCGATCTGCGCCTGCAGGGCGGCGTGCTGGATCACCGCGAGGACGAGATTGGCGATCGCTGTCGCCTGCGCCGCATGCAGCCGATGCGCCGCGACATCGGCCGCCGCCCGCGCCGAGCGCACCTTGTTGCGGCCCGCCCCGAACAGGTCGAGCGGATAGGCGACGGTCAGCTGCGCGGTGTGCAGCGTGTAGAGATAGTCGTTCTGGTCAGCGAGCGGGCCGGAGAGCGCCTTGGAAATCCGCGTGCGCTGCGCCTGATAGTTCGCATCCACCTGCGGCCCGGTGCTGCCCGAGGCCGCCCGCGCCAGTTCCTGCGCCTGGCGCAGGTTCGCCTCGGCCGCCGCAAGATCGTTATTGTGGGCAAGCGCCTGCGCGACCAGCGCGTCGAGCCGGGTGCTGCCAAAGCCCTGCCACCAGTCCGGCACCACCGCGGCCCCGGCGACCAGTTGCTGCGTGCCCCCGCTGGCCGGGGCGATCGGCCCCGGCGCCTGGGCGGGGGGCAGGGGAACGGGGTTGGAAAGGTCGTGCGGGCCGACCGTGCAGCCGGCGAGCAGGACGAGCGGGATCAGCGAATGCCGGCGCATCATGCCTGCTCCATCGGGGTGCCGTCGACATGGTGGCGACGGACGGTGTGACCATGCGCGCCCTGATGGCGCGAGAACTTCAGGATCAGCGGCGGCAGCACCAACAGGATCAGCAGCGGCGCGAGCGTCATGCCGCCCACCACCACCAGCGCCAGCGGCTTCTGCACCTGGCTGCCGATGCCGGTGGAAATCGCCGCCGGCAGAAGGCCGATCGCGGCGACCAGACAGGTCATGATCACCGGACGGAGCGAATGATGCACCGTCGCGGCCATCGCGGCCTCGTGGTCCATGTCCTCGTTGACGTTCTGGTTGAACGTGCTGACGACGAGAATCCCGTCCATCACCGCGATGCCGAACAGCGCGACGAAGCCGATCGCGGCGGAGATGCTGAACGCGGTGCCGGTCAGCGCCAGCGCCAGCACGCCGCCCACCATCGCCATCGGGATGACGCTGAACGCCAGAAGCGTGTCGCGGATCGAGCCGAAGTTCGCGAACAGCAGGACGAGGATCAGCACCAGGCTGATCGGCACCACCACTTCCAGCCGGTTGACGGCGTTGGTCAGGTTGCCCAGCTCGCCCGCCCATTCGAGGTGATAGCCTGGCGGCAGCTGAACATGCTTGGCGATTCGCGCCTGAGCCTCCGCGATGGTGCTGCCAAGATCGCGTCCACGCACGCTGAACTTGATCGGGACATAGCGTTCCTGGTGCTCGCGATAGATGAACGACGCGCCCGAGGTCAGCTTCACCTGCGCCACTTCGGAGAGCGGCACCTGGATCACGCCGTTGCCGGTCGGCGAGGGCGCGCCGATCTGGATGCGACGGATCGATTCGATGTCGTCGCGCTGCGAGGGGTCGAGCCGGACCACGATCGGGAAGTGCCGATCGGTCGACTTTTCATACAGGTCGCCGCTCGACTGCCCCCCGACCGCCGCTGCGACGGTGGCGTTGATGTCGTCCGGCGTCAGGCCGTAGCGGGCCGCGGCGGCGCGATCGACATCGATCCGCACCGTTGGCTGGCCGAGCGAATCGGAGATGCCGAGATCGGCGACGCCTTTGACCTGCGCCATCTGCGCCTTGATCTGGTTGGCGATCGATTCGAGCGTCTCGAGATCGCTGCCATAGATCTTGAGCGAGTTGGAGCTCTTCACCCCGGACGATGCTTCCTCGACGTTATCCTGGATGTACTGCGAGAATTCGAACTCCACCCCCGGATATTTGGCTGCGAGCTTCGCCTGCAGCTCAGCGGTGAGCGTCTCCTTGGTTACCCCCGCCGGCCACTCCTTGGCGGGCTTGAGCGGGGTGTAGAATTCGGCGTTGAAGAAGCCGGTCGGATCGGTGCCGTCATCCGGGCGGCCATGGGTAGAGACGACGCGGTCCACCTCCGGATAGCCGGCGATGATCTTGCGGATGCCGTTCACCGCATCCTCGCCCGCCTCGAGCGAGATCGATGCCGGCAGGCTGGCGCGGATGTAGAGATTGCCCTCCTCCAGGTGCGGCAGGAACTCGACGCCCAGCACGCGGATCGTCGCGAAGGAGCCGATCACGAGCAGCCCGGCAAGCCCGAAGGTGAGCAGCCGGTTGGCCAGTGTGAACGACACTGCGGGTTCGATCACGCGGCGGATCTGGCGCACCACCCAGGTATCGACTTCCTTCAGCTTGTCCGGCAGCAGCAGCGCCGCAAGCACCGGCGAGACGGTGAAGGCCGCGAGCAGGCCGCCGGCGATGGCATAGGCATAGGTCTTCGCCATCGGGCCGAAGATATGCCCCTCCACGCCGGTCAGCGTGAACAGCGGCAGGAAGCTGGCGATGATGATCGCGGCGGCAAAGAAGATGCCGCGGCTGACATCGCTCGAGGCATGGAGGATCGCCGAGAAGCGATTGGCCGGGCTGGCATGGATCCGCCCCTCGGTGATCGCGGTCGAACGGTCCGCGAGCCGCCGGTAGATCGCCTCCACCATGATCACTGCCGCATCGACGACGAGACCGAAATCGAGCGCGCCGAGCGACAGCAGGTTCGCCGATTCGCCCTGGATCACCAGGATCAGCACCGCGACCGAGAGCGCGAAGGGAATCGTGATCGCCACGATCAGCGCGCTGCGCAGATCACCGAGGAACAGATATTGCAGCGCGAAGATCAGGATCACGCCGACCAGCAGATTCTCCATCACCGTATGGGTGGTGACCGAGATCAGGTCCGAGCGATCATAGATGCGCTCGATCTTCACGCCGGGCGGCAGGATGCCGCTGGTGTTGATCGTCTCGATCTCTTCCTTGACGCGGTTGATCGTCGGCAGCGACTGGGCCCCGCGTTGCATCAGCACGATGCCCATGACGATATCGTCGTCTTGCCCCTCGCCCGCCACGCCGAGGCGCGGCAGATTGCCGATCTTCACCTGGCCGACGTCGCGCAGCAGCACCGGGGTGGTGCCGGTCATGCCGACCAGCACGTTGTTGATCGCGTCGACCGACTGGATCAGCCCGACGCCGCGGACGATTGCGGCCTGCTCGCCGAAATTGACCGTCTGGCCGCCGACGTTGGAATCGCTCTTACCGATCGCGGCCAGCACCTGCGGGACGGTCACGCCATGCGCGGTCAGCTTGTCGCGGTCGAGCTGGACCTCGTAGGAGCGCAGCTTGCCGCCCCAGCCGGTCACGTCGATCACGCCCGGGATGCGCTTGAAACGGCGCTGAAGCACCCAGTCCTGGATGGTCTTGAGATCCATCACCGAATAGCCGCTCGGACCGCTCAGCCGGTAGCGATAGATCTCCCCGATCGGGCTGGTCGGGGAGATCAGCGGCTGGGCGTTGTTGGGCAGGGTGCCGAGCTGCGAGAGGCGACCGAGCACCATCTGCTGCGCCTGCTCGTGGGTCACGTCATAGCTGAACTGGATCTTCACGTCGGACAGGCCGAACAGCGAGATCGAACGCACCGCGGTGAGGTGCGGGAGCCCCGCGATCGCCACCTCGATCGGGGTGGTGACGTTGCGCTCCATCTCCTCGGCGGAGATGCCGTCGCTCTGCGTCACCAGTTCCACCATCGGCGGCACCGGATCGGGATAGGCCTCGATGTTGAGGTTCAGAAAGCCCAGCACGCCCGCGGCGATCATGCCGATCAGGAGGGTGAGCACCAGCATCCGCTGGCGCAGCGCCATTTCGACGAGGCGGTTCATTCGCCGAGGCCCGCCTCGTTGACGAACAGTGCGCCCCTGGCGACGATCCTGTCACCGGGCTTCAGGCCGCCGAGCACGCGGGTGAGGCCACCATCGGTCTGGCCGATCTGCACGGGGCGTCCGTAAAGCAGGCCGTCGCTCGCGCGCACCCAGACTCGGGCGGCATCCCCCTCGTGGATCACCGACACGGCGGGGATCAGCACGCCCTGGCCGGTATCGACGGGGCGGCGGATGGTGAAGGCCGCAAACATCTGCGGCTTGAGCGCGCCGCCCGGATTGGCGATCGTCGCGCGTACCGGCAGGCGATGGGTCGTCGGATCGAGACCGGCGGCGACATTGTCGATCGTCGCGGTGAACTGCTGGCCGGGCAGCGCCGGCGTGGTGACGACCACCTGATCGCCGACGCGGATGCTGGCCGCTTCGCTCTCGGCCAACTGGGCGACCAGCCACACGCGGGCGGGATCGGTGATCGTCATCAGCGGCGTGGTGTTGCCGCTGCTCAGAAACTGGCCCGGCGCGACGCTGCGGTCCGCGATGATGCCCGAAACCGGCGCGCGATAGACCGTATAGGCCGAGGTACCGGCGCCTTCGGTGTGGCCGAACAGCGCCAGCCGGTCCTGCGCGGCACGCTGCGCCGCGTCGGCCTGACGCGCGGCGGACTGGGCCGACACGAAATCGGCCTGGGCCTGGAGGTAATCCTTCATCGCGCCGCCCGCGGTTTCGGTAATCGCCTTCTGGCGGGCGAGATTGCCTTGCGCGATGCGCAGCGCTTCGGTCGCGCTGGCGCGCTGCGCACTCGCGGCGAGGAGCGCGCTCCGCGCATCGATCAGCTCAGGCGAAGCGATGCGGAGCAGCGGCTGGCCGCGCGTCACGCGCTGGCCGGGCTCGACCAGCACCTGGAGCACCTGCCCGGAGAAGGGGAGCACGATCGGCGTGCTGTGATCGCCGTCCGCTTGAATTGAGCCACTGGCGCGGACCAGCTCGACATTGCTGCCGCCCTCGACCTTGACGAACTGAAGCTGTGCCAGCTGCTGCTGGGTCGGGCGGAAGGCCCCCGGCGGCAGCGGCGCTTCCTCCACCGGCTTGGGCGCGAGCATCGCCTGCACCGTATAGCCGATGACAAGCATCGCGATCACTGCGAGGACGATGAGCCCGAGCAGCATCGCCTGCGCGCGCGGCAACAGGCGGCGCGCGGGCGGCAGGCTGGTGGCTTGTTCCGAATGTCCAGTCACGCTTTTCCCTTCACGGGTGCAATATAGCAGACACACATTGTATTGCGGTCGATGCTGCACCGCGCCATTAGCGGCTGTCGCTGACAGGAAACTTACGAGATGCCGCTTTCATGCGCGTGCTGATGATCGAGGACGACCGGCCGCTGGCGCAGGCGTTGTCCGATGCGCTCCGGCACCGCGGCATCCACAGCGACGTGGCGGGCGGCATCGACGATGCCCGGCAGATGATCGCCGCCGCCCACTATGCGGCGATCCTGCTCGATCTGGGCCTGCCCGATGGCGACGGGCTCGATCTGGTGCGTCGTCTGCGGGCACAGAACAACCCGATTCCGGTGATCGCGGTGACGGCCCGCAGCGCGCTCGACATGAAGATCGCCGGTCTCAATGCCGGAGCGGACGATTATGTGGTGAAGCCGTTCGACGTGGACGAGCTCGCTGCCCGGTTGCACGCGGTGATGCGGCGGCAGGGGGCCATGGCCGGGGCCGAACTGCGCTTCGGCAATTTGCGGTTCGACACGGCATCGGGCGATCTCGTGATAGGCGACACCCCGGTGCTTCTCACCGCGCGCGAACGCCAGTTTGCCGCGCTGTTGCTGCGCCGTTTCGGCCAAGTCGTAAGCAAGCAGCTCGCCGAGGACCAGCTCTACGGGCTGAGCGAGCCCGTGGGATCCAACGCGCTGGAGGTGCAGGCCTATCGGCTGCGCCGCAAGCTGGAGGCGGCCGGCGCAACGGTCCGGATCGAGACGATCCGCGGCGTGGGCTATATCCTGCGCGAACTGGCGACGGGGTGATGCGGGACGCGGGCCGATCGGCTAGGCCGCTGCCATGACGCTATGGCCGCGCTCGCTGATCGCCCGCATCCTGCTGATCGAACTCGCCGCCATCGCGATCGCCGCGGTCGCGCTGCCGGTGCTGCTCACCACCTTCCTGCGTACCGAGGCGGAGCGTTACGAGCAGCGCACGCTCCAGAGCCAGGCGCATGCGATCGCGGGCAGCATCGCGCGCGCATCGGGCAAACCGGCGGTACGGCTGGATCCGATGGTCGCGCGCATCTACGCCTCGCCCTATGACGGCCGCGCCTTCGTGGTCGCCGACCGTGACGGAAGACCGATCGACGGCAGCCCCGAAGCCGATCTCGTCCCCTGGCGGGCGGCACCGCGCGGAGAGGCGCCCGCCTCGTTCCGCGCCGGCGCCTTTGTCGGCGTCAGCCTCCCGGTCTGGTCGGGTACCGATCGCCTGTGGGTGATCGTGACGCAGGATCGCACCGGCCCGGGTGCGATCCTCGACGATGTCGTACGCGGCTTCATCCGCCGCTACGATCCGGTGCTGGTCTCGATCCTGCTGCTCTTGCCGCTGATCAACAGCGCGCTGATCGCCCGGCTGGTGTTCGCAGTGCGTGCCGCCTCGCAGCAGGCGGCGACGATCGGGCCGCATTCGCTCG
This sequence comes from Sphingomonas sp. R1, assembly GCF_025960285.1. Classification (GTDB taxonomy): domain Bacteria; phylum Pseudomonadota; class Alphaproteobacteria; order Sphingomonadales; family Sphingomonadaceae; genus Sphingomonas. The sequence continues at coordinate 2,295,354 of NZ_CP110111.1, forward strand.
ACGTCCGGCTGGAGGAAGCCGGCCTGCCGCTGGAGGTGGCCCCCCTCGCCCGCGCGACCAATGCGCTGCTGGTGCGACTGCAGGCGAGCTTTCGCAGCCAGTCCGAATTCGTCGCCAACGTGACCCACGAGCTTCGCACCCCGCTCGCCGTCCACCAGCTCGAGCTGGAATCGGTCGCCGACCCCGCGGTGCGCGCGCGGCTGCGACAATCCGCCAACCGGCTGGGCCATGTCGTCGCGCAGCTGCAGGATCTCGCCACGCTGGAGGTGATGGCGGAGGACCGGTTCGAAACCTTCGATGCCGGGCTGCTGGCGCAGGAGACGATCGGCCTGCATGCTCCCTCGATCCTCGCCGCGGGCGACACGATCGCCCTCGATTCCCCTCCTGTGCCAATATGGATCCGCGGCAACCGCGTGCTGGCCGGCCTAGCGCTGGCGAACCTGATCACCAATGCCAGTCGCCACACCCCGCCTGGCACCGCGATCGAGGTGCAGGTGACCGCAGACGGCGTGCTGCGGGTGCAGGATAACGGCCCGGGCATCGCCGCATCCGACCCAGAGGAGGCCACCAAACGCTATTGGCGGGCGGATCACCAGCGCTCGGATGGCGCCGGGCTCGGCCTGTCGATCGTCCGTCGGATCATGGACGTGCACCAGGGCCGTCTCGGCGTGGAGAGCGGCCCCGGCAAGGGCACCTGCGTTTCGTTGTGCTTCCCGCTTGCCGGGGACGCCGAGGTCACCAGCCCGTCGTGATGCCGATCCGCAGATTGCGGGGTCGCAGCGGCGTCAGCTGGTCGCGCAGGCTGAGCGTGAACGGGTTGCCATAGGCGAACTGGTTCGCCCGGCGGTCCGTAAGGTTTGCCAGGGTGAGGCTCAGCTCCGCCTTGCCGATGCGCAGCGTGGCATAGGCGTCGGCGGTCCAGTAGCGCCCCTGGCTGACGTCGAGAAAGTCGCCCGTGCCCAGCACCGATCGGCCGGTGTAATCCGCCGAAACCCCAATCAGCGGCTGCATCGGGCGCTGCTCCCAGCGATAGGAGAGCGCAGCGTGCGCGGCAAAGGGGGGCGTTTCGGGCAGCCGCCGATTGTTGCGCCGAGACAGATCGGCGACCGGCCCGCGCACGCGATTTTCGGTCAGCAGAAACGATCCTTGCGCCCGCAACCCCGCCACGGGGACCCAGTCGAGGGTGCCTTCCACCGCCAGGATCTTCGCGTTGCCGATATTGGCGGTGTAGGGCTGCCCCCTCTGCGTGATCAGATCGGCTTGCACGTCTTCCCACCGCGCGGCGGAAATGCTGCCCGAGGCGGTGAGCCCGGTGGCACCGCTCCGCAGCTTGCGGATACCTGCTTCCACCACCGTGATCGCGTCCGACTTATAGTCGGCCACGCGACCGATCCCCGGCGCGACGGCGAGACCGCCGGTGCGATAGCCGGTCTGGAAGCGCGCGAAGAGCGCCACCTCGCGGCCGATGCGCCACGATGCCGCGAGGGTGGGATCCAGGCGCCGGGTGAGGCGCCCGCGGACGAAATTGTTCGCCCGCGGCGTGGCCGATGGATCGCCGTCCGTCCGCGCCGACGTGTAGCGGCCGCCCACGGTGAACGACAGCGCCGGGGTCAGGACGAAGGTGGATTCGCCGAACGCCGAGAGCGCGGTCGTGACGTTGGTGACGCCGAGAATGCTGACATCCTGCCCAGGCTGGCCATAGCTGCGGGCGAGGATGTCCCGATCGCTGACATAGGTGAACCCCGCCACCCAGCTGTTGCCGTTGGACAGCGAGCGCGACAATCGCGCCTCCTGGCTGATCAGTTCCTTGTCGTGATTGGCGCGATACAGCGTGAGCGGCCCGATCACGCGGCCCTTGGCATTGCGCGGCGTCGCGTCGAACACCTCGTGCGTTTCGTACCCGGTGACGCCGCTGGCGGAAACGAAGCGCAGGCCGCTCCCCCAATCCTTGGTGATCACCACCCGGCCGAACAGCAGCGTGTTGTCGAACGGCTGCGCGGCCAGCGTGCGGCGGGTCAGCGTTCCCTCCGCGCGCTCGGCATATTGCCCGTCGCGCGTATCGATCCACTGGCCCGCACCGCTGGCCTCCACCTGCCAGCCCGCGCCGGGCTCGATGCGCAGCGCCGCGCGCAGGCCGGTGGTATCGCTGCGGTTGACGTCCGATCGCAGCCGATCGTCGTCGCGCAGATAGCCGCCCTCCCGGATCGCGTACCCGACCAGTCGCAGCCCGGCCCGGTCCGGCAGCAGCGGGATGTTGACCATGCCGGCCAGGTCGAAACCCGGCTGCGCGCCCTGGGTCGCCGTGACGCCCGTGGTCGCCGCGGTGGCGACATGCCGGAGGTCGACGCGATTGGAGGTCAGACGGATAACGCCGCCGATCGCACCGGAGCCGTACAGCGTGCCCTGCGGCCCCTCGAGCACTTCCACGCTGGCCATGTCGTACAGGCGCAGGCCGGGCTCGGGGCCCGAGTAATTCACCTGAACGTCGTCCAGATACACGCTGGTCGGCGACTGGGTGCTGCCGTTGAAGCTGCTGTCCGCGATCCCGCGGATGAACACCTTGTTGCGGCCCGCGCCCAGCTGCGTGCTCTGCAGGATCGGTACCTGGTGCGCCGCATCGCTCAAGGTGCCGGTCGGCGTGGCAGGCAGGCCGTTGACGCCCGCGGCGAGGGTGAGGCTGCCGGGATAACGTAGCAGCGAGACGCGCTGCTTGCTGGCGGTGACGACGATGTCTGGCCCGTGTACGGGCGCCGCCGGATCGATCGACGCCGCAGGCCTTGGCTGCGGCGTGGGCGGGCGAACGCGGCGGGGGCTGGCCTGCTCGATCCGATAGCCGCCTCCGGGCAGGCGGCGGGCGGCGTAGCCGGAGCCTCGCAGCAACCGCGCCAGCGCGGCATCGACGGTCAGCGATCCGCGGATCGCGGGGGTACGGATCGCCCGAAGGCCGGGGTCGATGCTCGCGATATCGACGCCGGTCTGGCGTGCCAGCTGGCCGATTGCGACATCGAGCGTGGTCGCCGGAATGAGGATGGCACTGCGCTGGGCCCAGGCGGGTGCGGCAGGCAGGGCGAGGACGAGTGCCAGCGCGAGGCTAGCGCGCGCCGCTTCCCTGTTCCGCCAAGATCCACTGCCCCGATTCACGCCGCCACGTTGCCCCGATCAATTCGGCCAGGCGCGGAACGTCGCGGTCGGCAGCGCCCGAGAAATGGACGACACCGGTAAATGGCCTTTCCGACAAACTACCCTGCAGGGCAATCTTGGTGCCGTAAAGCCGTTTGATCTCGCTCGCAACCTCACCCAAAGGTTGCCCGGCGAAGCTGAGGCGCCCCGCGCGCCAGCCACCGACGAGCGCGGGCGCAACCCGGGATTGGCGGGAGTCGCTGCCGTCGTCGCGTGCCGAAAGGGCATCGCCCGGCCGCAGGGTCACCGCCGTGCCCTGCGGCTGGAAGGCGACCGACCCTTCCGCCACGGAGACCGTCATCCGGCCCTGCGCATGCGCGACGTTGAACACGGTCCCCAGATCGCGGACCGCGACCGCGCCGACGCGCAGCGTGAACGGGCGGGCCTGATCGTGGCGGACATGAAAGAGCGCCTCGCCGCGATCGAGCGTCGCAACGCGCGGCGTGGCGCGATCCAGGGTAAGCTGGGTACCACCGCTCAGCTCGATCCTGGTGCCGTCGTCCAGCACGATCGACTGCCGTTCGCCGTTGCGGGTCGCCACCTGGTAGATCGCGCTGCGCGGCACCAGCGAGGGCGCGACCGCAAGCGCAACCGCCGCCGCCGCCGCCACGGCGCCGCCGCCGATCCACCAGCGCGTGCCGCGCGGCGCCGGCGCATTGTCGTTCTCCGCCTGGATCGCAGGGTCTGGAAAGCGCACCTCGGCGAGCAGCCGATCGGCCATCGCGACGCGATCATAGGCAGCCGCATGCGCCGGGCTCGCCTCGAGCCAGCCGACGAATTCGGCCCACACGTCCGCATCGGCGTCCGCCAGCCGCAGCTGCCAGGCAATCGCCGTCTCGATCGCGTCTGCTGTCTCAACCTGCACGGTCGGAACCCCTTTCACTATCCAGACGATGCGCGTCTGCCGAATCCCCACCAACGGATTCGAGACGCTCCTGAATTTTCCTGTAGGCCCGCTGCAGCAGCTTCTCGACACCGCTCACGCTGATGCCGAGATGCTCGGCGATGGCGCGCTGCGGCCGCTCCTCGATGCGGAACATGCGCAGCGCGGTGGCCATGCGTTCGGGCATTTCGCCGATTGCGTCCTCCACCGCCTGCCATTCGCTGCGCGCGACCAGCGTGCGCTCGGCATCGGGCACGTCCTCCGCACGCGGCTGCACTTCGACCCAGCCTGCATCGCGGGCGCCGCGCCGGCCGGCGGCGATCCGGCGATCGGTCGCGAGATTGGCGGCGACCCGATAGAGAAAGGCCGCGGGCTGGGCGATCGGCTGCTCCGCCAGCTGGTCGATCCGCAGCCACATGTCCTGCAGCGCATCCTCGGCATCGTCGCGATTGCCGAGCCGCGCGACGAGCAGGCGCAACAGCATCGGTCGCTGCGCCAGAAACACCGCCTTCAGCCCGCCATCGCTCACCGCATTCCGATTCCCAGCGGAAGTCAGGCAGGAAATGCCAGCCCCTCGGCAGCAGCCATGTCGGCGATCGGCAGGCGGTGCAAGGCCTTAGCTTCAAGAATTCGTGCATCCGCAATACTGTCGCCGGCTCGCTCGCCGGCACCGGGATGGCACATCACCAGGTGAAACTGCCCGGGCTGCCGCAGAAAGCGCGGAAACAGCGACTCGTAATCGCGACGGAAATCGTAATGGCCGGCAAAGCTGTTATTGGTGCGCAGCCCCAGCGCCATCGCCGCGCCGCGCATGCCGCGGCAATGCCAGGCGCTGCCGACCGCCTTGCCGGCGAACGGCCGACGCAGCAATGCGCCCGGCGCATCGGTGCAGTCGCGCACCCAGGCGCGCGGCGCACGCCCGGCGGTTTCGGCGAGCACCAGGTCGCGAATGCCGGGCAGTGCATGCGCGTGCTGGTGGCCGTCGACAAAGTCGGGAGGGCGACGCAACGCCGCGAAGAAGGCGTCGAACTGGGCGGAGATCTCCAGCGCGATCTCGTCCAGCGGCACGCGCCACTTGCCCGCGGCGCGCGACAGCGGATCGATGCGGGGCATGCGACCCTCCGGCGCATAGCGCGCCATCGCCGTGCGCGGCGCCTCCTCGGTCAGCGTCAGGTGGAGGCCCAGCTCGACATGCGCGGGCAGGTCCGCCAGCAGGCGTGAATCCTGGACCCAGCCCGGCATCACGGTCATACAGCTGATCGCGTTGATCTTGCCCGCATGCGCCAGCGCCACGATGGCGGCGCTGATCGCCGGCGAATAGGCGAAGTCGTCAGCGCAGAGAATGAGACGGGACAAGAACCGGTCCTTCGAGATGCTGATACTGGCGCTCGCGGATGCGGCTGCTGAGCAACCGGCGGCGCTGCAGTCGCCCGGCCAGAAAGCGATAGAAGAACCAGTCGCCTGCGATCGGCGCGGCGGCCGAGTAAAGCAGCCGCTCCACAAGCGTCCAGCGGATCGAATCCCGGTCGCGCTCGCGCGGACTGGGCATGCACCACATCGCGCTCGAATAGCCCATCCGCCCCTTGCGCATCACGCGATGAATCACTTCGTGATCCTCCAGCACGAAGTTCCAGCGAACCGCGTCGAAGCCGCCGGCGGCACGCAGCGCGCGGGTGCAGAACGCCTGGCCCGCGCCGCCGGCATGGCATTGCCGCGGCAACAGCCGGGCAGCGGCGAGGAAGCGCGCGGCCTCGGTCACCCGTGCGGGCTCGCTGATCCCGTCCGGCACGAAATAGGCACCCGCCACGACATGGCCGGGCCGCGACAGGATCGCCTGCGCGGCCGCGAGATACTGGGGCGGGTACAGCGTGTCCGCATCGCAGGTCGCCACCCAGCGTGTCCGCACCCAGGCGAGGCCGGTGCGCAGCGCCGCGACCTTGCCGGGGGTCCGCTCGGTGAGCAGCATATAGTCGAGCGCATGCGCCCGGGCCGCCGCCTCGGCAACCGCGGCGCCGCCATCGGTCGAGCCATTGTCGATCAGGATCAGGGTAAAGCGCACCGTCTGGCGCGAAAGGCTCTCGATCGTATGGGCGAGATAGTCCCGCTCGTTGAAGAAGGGGATCACCACCGTCCAGACAGGGGTATCGCCTTGCGGGCGGTGTTCGAACGGGTCCTTTGAAAGATCGAGATACATGACTGCGAACATCCCATCGGGTCGAATGGGCGCAGGAATGCGATGCCGGAACCAGCACAGCGGCGATGGTGTTGCCGCCGGCTGGTTCCTGGCCCGGCCAGTTCCTCCCCACCCGATCCAATGACGATGCGTCGCGGCGCGATCCGCACCGCTGAACCGCAAATTTTCTGAGAAATTAACGGTAGTTCCAGCGACGACGCCGAGCCACCAACCCGCACGACCGGTGCAAAAAATATCGCGCATGACTCGTGGCTTAGCCGTTCGTAGATGGTTGCCCGTGCTACAACGGATCGCCATGCTGACAGACGGATCGGGTTCGCCCTGGCGCCGTCCCCTGTTGCTTCTGCCGCTGCTGGTACTGCTGGCCGTTGCGCTGCGCGCGCATGATTTCGGCAACCCGGTCATCCATGTCGACGAGCAATACTATCTGCTGGTCGGCGACCGCATGCTCGGCGGCGCGCTGCCCTATGTCGATTTCTGGGACCGCAAGCCGCTGGGGCTGTTCCTGCTGTTCGAGGGCATGCGGCTGCTGCCCGGCGACGGCATCCTTGCCTATCAATGGATCGCCACGCTGTTCGCTGCGGCCACCGCAGGGCTGATCGCGCTGGCCGCTCGCCGACTGGGTGCACGACCGATCGGTGCCGGCGCGGCCGCCATCGCCTATCTGCTGTGGCTGGGCTTCCTCAGCGGGCGCGGCGGACAGTCGCCCGTATTCTACAATCTGTTCATGGCGGCGGCCGGCTGGGCAACGCTGCGGTTGCCGATGCTGGCCGAACGGCGGGACCGGCGCGCGATCCTGGCGCAGGGCGCGGCCGTCTGCCTGCTCGCGGGTCTCGCCATCCAGACCAAATATACGCCGGTGGTGGAAGGCGCGTTCTTCGGCCTCGCGCATTGCTGGTACCTGCACCGCGCCGGGGCCCGCCTGCCGCTGCTCGCCGGGGCCGCGCTCGCCTGGGCACTGCTCGGGCTAGCCCCGACCCTCGCCGCGATCGCCTGGTACCATGCGCTGGGGCCGGAGGTGTTCGCGCGTTTCTGGTTCTCCAACTTCGCCTCGGTGACCCTGCGGCGCGGCTATCCCGCCGCCAAGATCGTCGCCCGCCTGGCCGGCACCGGCGCGCAACTCTCGCCCTTCCTGGTCTGCGCCGTGCTGGGATGGCGCTGGCGCCCCGACGAGAGGCGCAGCGAAGCTGCCGTGGCGTTCGGGTGGCTCGCCGCAGCAATCGTCGGCTATGCGATGATCGGGGCGTTCTTCGATCACTATGCGCTGCCGCTGCTGGTGCCGCTGGCGATCGTCGCCGCACCGGCGCTGGGACGATCGCCCGCCGCGCTGCTGGGCGGGGCGCTTGCCGCGGCGGCCCTCTTCGCCTTCCACTGGAGCGGCGAACCGGACGACCGGGTATCCGCCCGCGCCGCGGCCGACGTGATGGCGGCGCACGCCCGCCAGGGTTGCCCCTATGTGTTCGCCGGCGACTCGATCCTGTATCATCTCTCGGGCACCTGCGTACCCACCGCCTATGCCTTCCCCTCGACGCTCGCCTACGAGGCCGAACAGGGCGCCACCGGCATCGATGAGGCCAAGGAGGTGCGGCGCATCATGGGAACGCGCCCGCCCGTCGTGGTGACGATGGACCAGCCGCTTGCGCCCTGGAACCGCCAGAGCCTTGCGGTGGTAGCGCCGCTGCTGGCCCGCGACTACCGCCTCGAACTCATCGAGCCGCGCGAAGAAGCCCATGAACTCGTCTATGTCCGCCGCGATCTGGCGCGCTAGGGGTTTACACGGAGCCCCGGCTTCGGCTTGGTGCCGCCCGAACATGCCGGTCTGGAAGGGTATCCGATGAAGCGCATCCTGTTGGTGGTCTTGGCGGCGGTGGTGCTGGTCGGCGGCGCCGCATTCGCCTTCACCCGCATCAAGCCGAGCGGTATCCCGGTGGTGCGCGCGGTCGCCGTCGCGACGCTGCCGCACGACACGGGCGCCTTTACCGAGGGCCTCTTCTTCGAGAAGGGCGCGATGTACGAAAGCACGGGGCAGATCGGCGAATCCGTCATCCGCAGACTCGACCCCGCCACCGGCAGGGTACAGCAGGAAACCTCGCTCCCCGCCCCCTATTTCGGCGAGGGCATCGTCGCCTGGGGCGACCGGCTGTTCCAGCTGACCTGGCAGGACAAGACGGGCTTCATCTACGGCCTCGACAAGTTCGAACCGCGCGGCACCTTCTCCTATACCGGCGAAGGCTGGAGCCTGACCCGCAACGACAAGGGGATCATCATGAGCGACGGCACCCCGGTGCTGCGCTTCCTCGACCCGAACACGATGCAGGTCACCTCGACGCTGCGGGTGACCGCCAATGGCTGCCCGCTCGCCAATCTGAACGAACTCGAATGGGTGGACGGCCAGATCTACGCCAACATCTGGCAGACCAATCTGATCGCCAAGATCGATCCCGTCAGCGGCAAGGTCGCCGGCTTTCTCGACGTGAGCGACCTGGGCCCGAAGGATCGCGGCACCGACAATGTCGCCAACGGCATCGCCTACGATGCCGGCACCAAGCGCCTGTTCGTCACCGGCAAGCGCTGGCCGCAGCTCTACCAGGTCAAGGAAGGCGATACCGTCGCCAAGTCGCCCGAGGCATCGAAGCTGACCAGCTGCAGCGCCCAGAACTAAGAATACGAATGCAATGGCGGCGGGCGGATTGCGCCCCCCGCCGCCGGCTCTACTCCCGGACGCAGGAAGCCCGATGGGCGACAACGATCCTGGGAGAGATAGATGTTGCGAACCCTGGCCGCGCTCGGCGCGCTTGCGCTTGCCGCCCCTGCACTAGCGCAGACCGCCCCCGCTACCGTCACGTCGCCCGACGGGCATCTGGCCGTCACCGTCGCCACCGACAATGACGGGCGCCCCTTCTACACCGTCGCCCGCGACGGCAAGCCGCTCGTCAATCCGTCGATGCTCGGCTTCCTGTTCACCGATGCCCCCAAACTCCAGCGCAACTTCCGCATCGAGGGCAGCAGCAGCTCTGCCAGCGACACCAGCTGGGACCAGCCCTGGGGCGAGTGGAAGACGATCCGCGACAATCACAAGGAACTGCGTGTCCGGCTGAAGGAGACGACCGCGCTCGGCCGGGTGATGGAAGTGGTGTTCCGCGTCTTCGACGACGGGGTCGGCTTCCGCTACGAGCTGCCGGGCCAGCCCAACCTGAAGACCGCGCACATCCTCGACGAGATGACCGAATTCACGATCGCGCAGGATGGCGAGGCGTGGTGGATCCCGGGCTCCGAATGGAATCGCGACGAATATCTCTACAACCGCACGCCGATCTCCAGCGTACCGCTCGCGCACACGCCGCTGACGATGAAGCTGGCCGACGGCACCCATATCGCCATCCATGAGGCGGCGCTGGTCGACTATGCGGGCACCTGGCTGCAGCGCGTCGAGGGCACCCGCTTCAAGACCGTGCTGATCCCCGGCGCGGGCGCCGCCAAGGTGACGCGCGACGCGCCGTTCGTGACGCCGTGGCGGACGATGATCATCGCCAAGGACGCCCCCGGCCTCTACATGTCGCACATCGAGCTCAACCTGAACGCGCCGAACAAGCTGGGCGATGTCAGCTATTTCAAGCCGAGCAAATATGTCGGCGTGTGGTGGGAGATGCACCTCGACAAGTCGGGCTGGGGCTCCAAGCCGGTGCACGGCGCCACCACCGCCAATGTCCAGCGTCATATCGATTTTGCGGCCAAGTACGGCTTTCCCGGCGTGCTGGTGGAAGGCTGGAATGTCGGCTGGGACACGGCCTGGTTCGGCGATGGCAAGGGCTTCGACTTCGACCGGCCAACCCCCGATTTCGACGCCAAGCTGCTCGCCGACTATGCAAAGAAGAAGGGCGTCGCGCTGATCGGGCATAACGAGACCGGCGGCTCGATGAGCCATTATGAAAGCCAGCTCGAGCGCGCCATGGAGTTCGCGCACGATCACGGCGAGCATGTCGTGAAGACGGGCTATGTCGCCGATGCCGGGCAGATCGAGCGCGTGGGGTCCAATGGCGAACCGATGCGCGAATGGCATGACGGGCAATTCTCGGCCAACCATCATCTTCGCGTGCTGGAAATGGCACATCGCTACCAGGTCGCGATCGATGCGCATGAGCCGATCAAGGATACGGGCCTGCGTCGCACCTATCCCAACTGGGTGAGCCGCGAGGGCGCGCGCGGTATGGAATACAACGCCTGGGGCGAACCGAAGAACCTGCCCAACCACGAATCCAACCTGTTCTTCACCCGCATGCTCGCCGGGCCGATGGACTTCACCCCGGGTGTGCTGAGCCTCACCGGCAAGGGCGGCACGCCGCTCCTCTCCACACAGGCCAAGCAGCTGGCGCTCTACGTCGTGCTCTATTCGCCGGTGCAGATGGCCGCCGACCTGCCCGAGAATTACGAGAAGCACCTGCCCGCCTTCCAGTTCATCCGCGATGTCGCGGTCGACTGGGACGAGACGCGGGTACTGAACGGCGCGGTCGGCGAATATGTCACCGTCGCCCGCAAGGCGCGCGGCGGCAGCGACTGGTTCCTCGGCGCGGTCGGCGATGACAAGCCGCGCACGCTGACGGTGCCACTGTCGTTTCTCGACGCGGGCAAGCGCTACGAGGCGCAGATCTACCGCGACGGCGACGATGCCGATTATCGCACCGAGAAGCGCCACTCGATCGCGATCGAAAAGCGCGCGGTGACCGCCGGCGACACGCTTACGGTGAAGCTCGCCCCCGGCGGCGGCCAGGCGATCCGGTTCCGGCTGATCAAGTAAGGGCGCCCCTCCGTCCTTCCCCCCTCCCGCTTGGCGGGAGGGGGAAGAACTTCGGGGAACACGCCTTGCCCCCTCTCCCCACCGCGCTATCACCGGCGCGCCAAGAACATAGGGGAGGATCCATGGCCAGTCTGTTCCGTCTGAAACCCATCCATGCCGCGGCGGACCAGCCGCAGGGGCACCAGCTTGCCCGCACGCTCAGCTGGTATCATCTCGTCGCACTCGGGGTCGGCGCGATCGTCGGCACGGGCATCCTCACCCTGATCGGTGTCGGCGCGGACCGTGCCGGGCCCGCCGTGATCCTCTCCTTCGTCGTGGCCGGCGCGATCTGCGCCTGCGCGGCGCTCGCCTATGCCGAGCTGGCGACGAGCATCCCCGCCTCGGGCAGCGCCTATACCTATAGCTATGTGGCGCTCGGCGAGATCGTCGCCTGGGTGGTCGGCTGGAGCCTGCTCGCCGAATACACCCTTGTCGTCGCCACCGTCGCGGTCGGCTGGTCCGGCTATGCGACACCCTTCCTGCTGGGGCTCGGCGTACCGCCCGAGCTCACCCATGGTCCGCAGATGCTTGCCGGGCAGGTCGCCGCCTGGGGCGTCAACGTGCCCGCGCTGTTCGTCGTCTGGCTGGTCGCTGGGCTGCTGATCCTCGGCACGCGTGAGAGTGCCACGCTCAACGCGATCCTCGTCGTGGTCAAACTGATCGCACTCGCCGTGTTCGTCGCGGTCGCCCTGCCCACTTTCGACGCCGCCAACTTCGATCCCTTCGCCCCCTTCGGCTTCGCCAAGCATGCGAGCGGCGGGGTGGAGCGCGGCATGATGGCGGCCGCCGCGATCATCTTCTTCGCCTTTTACGGCTTCGACGCGATCTCCACCGCCGCCGAGGAAGCCAAAAACCCCGGCCGCGACCTCGCCATCGGCATCGTCGGGTCGATGGTCGCCTGCGTCGCCATCTACATGATCGTGGCGCTGACCGCGGTCGGCGCGCTCCATTACACACGCTTCGCCGACAGCCCCGAGCCGCTGGCGCTGATCCTGCGCGAGATCGGCCAGGCAGGCGTCGCCAAGTTCCTGGCACTCAGCGCCATCGTCGCGCTGCCCACCGTGATCCTCGGCTTCCTGTTCGGCCAGAGCCGCATCTTCTTCGTGATGGCGCGCGACGGCCTCCTGCCCAAGAGCCTCGCCAAGGTCTCGCGGCGCGGCTCGCCGGTGCGCATCACGCTGTTCACCGCGGCGATCGTCAGCTTCTTTGCCGCCTTCCTCCCGATCGACGAGATCGCCGCCCTCGCCAATGCCGGCACACTCACCGCCTTCGCGGCCGTGGGTCTCTGCCTGCTGGTACTCCGCCGCCGTTCGCCCGAGCTTGCCCGTCCGTTCCGCACCCCGGCCGCCTGGGTGGTCGGCCTCGGCGCCATCTTCGGCTGCTTCTACCTGCTCCTCAGCCTGCCGACCAAGACGCAACTCTGGTTCGGCGGCTGGAACCTCTTGGGTCTGGTCGTCTATTTCGCCTATGCCCGCCGCAACGCAGCAAAGGGTGACGCATGAGCGGTTGGACGATCGGAATCATCGGCGGTTCGGGCCTCTACGATGTCGAGGGCATCGAGGGCGGCGAATGGGTGGAGGTGGCGAGCCCCTGGGGCACGCCGTCCGACGCCTGCTTCGTCGGGCATGTCGGGCATGTGAAGGTGGTGTTCCTGCCGCGCCATGGCCGCGGCCACCGCATCAGCCCCTCGGACCTCAACGTGCCGGCCAATATCGACGTGCTGAAGCGGCTGGGCGTGACGGACGTGCTGGCGGTCTCCTCGGTAGGCTCGCTCGCCGAGGAACGCGCGCCGGGCACCTTCACCATCGCCGACCAGTTCATCGATCGCACCAAGGGCCGCACGCCCAGCTTCTTCGGCACCGGCATGGTCGCGCACGTCTCGATGGCCGACCCGGTCTGCCCACGCCTCTCCGCGCTGGCCGCCGAGGCGGCGCAGGCAGCGGGCGCCACGACACATGTGGGCGGTACCTATCTGGCGATGGAAGGCCCGCAATTCTCGACCCGGGCCGAGAGCAACCTCTATCGCAGCTGGGGCTGCGACATCATCGGCATGACCGCGATGCCCGAGGCCAAGCTTGCCCGCGAGGCGGAGCTGCCCTATGCGCTGGTGGGCATGGTCACCGATTATGATTGCTGGCGCGAAGGCGAGGAGGCCGTGGATGTCGCCAAGGTCATCGCCCAGCTTTCGAACAATGCGGAGAAGGCGCGGAAGATGGTGATGCACCTGCTGCGCAGCCTTCCCGAGGAGCGCAGCCCTTCGCCGATCGATACCTGCCTCGACATGGCGCTGATCACCGCGCCGTCCGCGCGCGATCCCGAACTGCTGGCGAAGCTTGATGCCGTCGCAGGGCGGGCGCTCGGCTGATGGCGCGCGCACTGTTCGCGGCCGCCGCCCTGCTCGCCGCCGCCCCCGCCCTGGCGCAGGAAGCGCCGGTCGATCGCTCGCAGGACCTCGCTTGGCAGAGCGCCCAGTCGCTCGCGCTCGCCAGCCGCAGCTCGGCCCAGGGATGGCGCCAGCTGGAGGGCGGCCTGCGCTGGCGCCGCGTGAAGGGGGACGGCTCGGGCGCCCATCCTGCCGTCACCGACATGGTCACGCTGCATTATGCCGGCAGCTTCGTCGACGGCACCGAGTTCGACAGTTCCTATGGCGGCCCGCCCGCGCGGTTCCCGCTCGATCGGCTGATCCGCGCCTGGCAGATCGCGGTGCCGCTGATGGGGGTGGGCGACACGATCGAGATCGCGGTGCCGGCCGAGCTCGGCTATGGCTTCCGTGGCAAGGGGCCGATACCCGGCGGCGCCACGCTCCTGTTCAAGATCGAGCTGCTCGGCATCGGCGGCTGAACCGAAAACGGCCCCGCTTCGAGAAAAGCGGGGCCGTTTTCACGAAGCATGCCGATCAGGCGTAGCGAACCTGCGTCTTCCGGCTGCGGTAGCGCATCGCGCCACCAACCGCGCCGAAGCCGAGGATCAGCATCATCCAGCTCGTGGGCTCCGGCACCGCGCCGAAATAGGCCGCGTACACCTTGCTCGTGGTCGCCTTGTAGCTGCCATTTGCGAGCACATCGACATTCACGTTCCAGCCGATGGCATCCAGCAGCGCCAGATCGGCGGCGGTGATCTGGTCCACGAACCCGTCGCAGCTATAGGGGTTCATCACGCCGACATAGCCGGTGCAGCCGCCCGGTGCCTTCCAGTGCGACGCCTGCCAGCCATCGCCATAATCCTCGCCAGTCGAGAAATAGGCGTCGCCCTGAAACGCCGTGGCGCCCCCGTCGATCGAGAAATAGGCGGGCTGGTCGAACGCCCAGTTCAGTTCTTCCTTGCCGGTGTAGCGGAACAGATCGAGCGCATAGCCCCACCAGTAGGTGTCGGTCGGAAAGCCGGTGCCGACCGAATAGTTGAAGTCGTCGGCCCCGCTCAGGAAGCCCAGCGCGTGGCCCATCTCGTGGATCGCCACGCCGATGAAGTCATAGCTGTTGTTCGCGATGCCGTCGGTGGGATCGAAATCGAACGCGAAGGTGCTGGAGAAGAGGATCTGGGCGTCCACATTGGCGGTGACGAGGCCGAGCGCCTGGGCGTTCGCCGTGGAGATCGCGATGCTGCTGCTGATCTCGGTGCCATCCGGCGCGATACGCGTGCCGCTCGCGGCGACTCCGTTCTGCGAGGCGGGAATCGCATAGTCCGGCACGATGGCCGTGACACTGCCTGCCGCGGAAAGCGGCGCGAGATGCGCCACCGCCTTGCTGTCCAGCGCGCTGTTTCCGGTAGCCGCCAGCGCGTCATAATAGTCGCTGATCGGCACATAGGTGATCAGGCTGCTGTTGGTGCCGCCCAGAATGCCGGGGCCGAGCGGCGCATAGCCGACGTCGAACTTCAGCGTCACGTTGCTGGTGAGAACGCTTTCCCAATAGCTTGCGGCAATCTTGAAGCCCAGTTCCGCGGGGGTGCCGGTCACGCCGCCGATATCGTTGAGAATGATCTTGGTCTGCGCCGTGGCAGGCATGGACGCTGCCGCCGCCAATCCAAGCGCTGCTGAGGCCAGCAGCGCCTTGCCCATCTTTTTCATCGTGACTCCCCCTTGATCAATCCCCGCAGGATTCGGTTAATCCCGCTTTAACGAAACTGATCTTGGCGGCGGCGGCAGGTCAAGATGAAATTATCATGATCGCAGGGCGAGGCGAGGCATTTCCCGCTGCCGGCAGGACTATCCACGCGCGATTTACATGCACCCGGCATGAAAAAGCCGGCACCCTTTACAGGAAGGGCACCGGCCTTTTTCATGCGAACCGTCCGATCAGGCGGCGAGCTTGCGCAGCACGTAGTGGAGGATGCCGCCGTTGAGGAAATATTCCAGCTCGTTGACGGTATCGATCCGGCAACGGGTGAGGAAGGTTTCCGACGAGCCGTCCGCGCGCGTCAGCTTCACTTCCACGTCCTGGCGCGGGCGCAGGCCCGCGACGCCGGTGATGGTGAAGGTTTCCGAGCCGTCCAGCTTCAGCGTCTCGCGGGTCACGCCCTCGGCGAACTGCAGCGGCAGCACGCCCATGCCGACCAGGTTCGAGCGGTGGATGCGCTCGAAGCTCTCGGTGATCACCGCGCGGACGCCGAGCAGGTTGGTGCCCTTCGCCGCCCAGTCGCGCGACGAGCCGGTGCCATATTCCTTGCCCGCGACGATGACGAGCGCGGTGCCATCGGCCTTGTGGCGCATCGCGGCGTCGTAGATCGGCATCACTTCGCCGGCATATTTGGTCATGCCGCCTTCGACGCCCGGCACCATCTCGTTCTTGATGCGGATGTTGGCGAAGGTGCCGCGGACCATGACTTCATCGTTGCCGCGGCGCGCGCCGTAGCTGTTGAAGTCCTTCTTCGCGACCTGGTGCGACTGGAGGAAGGCGCCGGCGGGCGAATCCGCCTTGATGCTGCCGGCAGGCGAGATGTGATCGGTGGTGATCGAATCGCCCAGGATCGCCAGCGGCTTGGCGTCGACGATGTCCTGCACCGGCGCCGGGGTCATCGACATGCCCTCGAAGTAGGGCGGGTTGTGGATGTAGGTCGAGCTGGTCGGCCAGGCATAGGTGTCCGACACGGTCACCGAGATGCCCTGCCAGTGGCTGTCGCCCAGATAGACGTTGCCGTAGCGCGAACGGAACATCTCGTCGTCGATGTTCGCGTTGATCAGGCCCTGGATTTCCTCGTTCGAGGGCCAGATGTCCTTGAGGAACACCGGCGCGCCGTCCGAACCGGTGCCGATCGGCGTCTCGTACATGTCCTCGGTGACCGTGCCCTTCAGCGCATAGGCGACGACCAGCGGCGGCGAGGCGAGGAAGTTGGCGCGGACGTCCGGCGAGACGCGGCCCTCGAAGTTGCGGTTGCCCGACAGCACCGAGGCGGCGACGATGTCGTTGCCGTTGATCGCGGCCGAGATCGGCTCGGCGAGCGGACCCGAATTGCCGATGCAGGTGGTGCAGCCATAGCCGACCAGGTTGAAGCCGATCGCGTCGAGATCCTCGGTGAGGCCGGCCTTGTTGAGGTAATCGGTGACGACCTGCGAACCCGGGGCGAGCGAGGTCTTCACCCACGGCTTGCGGGTCAGGCCCTTTTCGCGCGCCTTGCGGGCGACGAGGCCGGCGGCGATCAGCACCGACGGGTTCGAGGTGTTGGTGCAGCTGGTGATCGCGGCGATCACCACGTCGCCGTCGCCGATGTCATGGTCGCGACCCTCGACGCCCACGCGCGCGGGCTGCTCCTTCTTGTACACCTTGGTCAGGTCGCCGTTGAACACTTCGTCGACGCTGTCGAGGCTGACACGGTCCTGCGGGCGCTTCGGGCCGGCGAGCGACGGACGCACCGTCGACATGTCGAGTTCGAGCGTGTCGGTGAAGATCGGCTCCACCGCATCTGCGCCGTGCCACATGCCCTGCGCCTTGGCATAGGCTTCGACCAGCGCGACATTCTCTTCGCTGCGGCCGGTGAGGCGCATGTAATCGAGCGTCTTGTCGTCGATCGGGAAGAAGCCGCAGGTCGCGCCATATTCCGGCGCCATGTTGGCGATGGTCGCACGGTCGGCGAGCGTCATCGCGTGCAGGCCGGGGCCGTAGAACTCGACGAAGCGGCCGACGACGCCCTTGGCGCGCAGCATCTGGGTGACGGTCAGCACCAGGTCGGTCGCGGTGATGCCCTCGGCCAGCTTGCCGGTGAGCTTGAAGCCGACGACTTCGGGGATCAGCATCGACACCGGCTGGCCGAGCATGGCGGCTTCCGCCTCGATGCCGCCCACGCCCCAGCCCAGCACGCCCAGGCCGTTGACCATGGTGGTGTGGCTGTCGGTGCCGACCAGCGTGTCCGGATAGGCGATCGTCGCGCCATCGGGCGCCTGCGACGACCAGATCGACTGCGAGATATATTCCAGGTTGACCTGATGGCAGATGCCGGTGCCCGGCGGGACCACCGAGAAGTTGTTGAGCGCCTTGGAGCCCCACTTCAGGAACTCGTAACGCTCGGCGTTGCGCTCGTACTCGAGCTTGACGTTGTCGTCGAACGCCTGGGGGGTGCCGAACTCGTCGACCATCACCGAGTGGTCGATCACGAGGTGCACCGGCACCAGCGGGTTGATCTTGGCTGCGTCGCCGCCGAGCTTGGTGATCGCGTCACGCATCGCGGCGAGATCGACCACGCAGGGCACGCCGGTGAAGTCCTGCATCAGCACGCGCGCGGGGCGATACTGGATTTCACGGCTGGGGGCCTTGGGGTTCTGCTGCCAGTCGACGATCGCCTGGGCATCCTCGGGCGTGACGGTCACGCCGTCGTCGAAGCGGAGCATATTCTCCAGCAGCACCTTCATCGAGAAGGGCAGGCGGCTGACGTCGCCGAGCTTCGCCGCCGCCTTGGGGAGCGAGTAGAAGCTGTAGGTCTTGCCGGCGACGGTGAGCGAGTCACGCGTGCCGAGCGTATCGTTGCCGATGGCGGTCATGAGGCGCGGGGTCCTTTCCCTAATTAGGTCCGCCGGGCGCTCGGTGGACGCAGCCCATTATAGGCCACGCGGGCGCACCGTCGGGGGTGCTGCGAATGCGAAGATTCGCGAGGGCCTTAGCGCGGTGCGGCGGGGAGGGAAAGGGGAGGTTGGTAGGGGGATGGGTGGTGGTAGCGGTAACTCTTCCCCCAATCCTCGGCGCGAAAGGTACCCGTCCGCCCACGCTTCAGCCCCAGCCGTTCGAGAGCGACTTTGAACAATCCAAAATCGGCATCGACCTATGGAGCCCATCCAAACTTACCATTCTCGCCAGTCGTCAATCTCATCAACGAGAACCTTCTGCCGCGCCACGTGAGCCATCTCTTCGAGTATGGCGCATATGTCTTCGCGTTCTTCGGTCTCGATTACGCCTCCAGCCTCCCGATCCGCTTCATTGAACCACATAACAGTCTTTCTCAGGATGGCCCGAACTTTCGCTCTAGGAGGCTTCGGGCCAAGTTCTTTCAGGGCGTCGCAGGCGTCGCGGATCATCGCGCGCGCAGCATTGGTGAACTCGACCGATGGGAAAGGGGGCGATGGGGTCCATCGCTCGAAAGGGGTCTCTGATTGAAGCTGTTCCCATGTGAGCTTGCTTAATCGTGTGCGATACCGCTTCTCCTTGGCTGCGCGCTCACCTTCCGTTTTTGCTTTTTTCTTCTCAGCTTCGATGAGGAAGGATTCCCGGTCATTCGCCCAACGCCACTCGCCTTCAGCAGCATGATTGGCCGCGGACAATGTGGAAAACCTTGACCCAGGAGCATAGCTCACAACGGCCTCTACATGCTGTTGCTCCGACCGACCTACTGGGAGCGCCCCCACGAAGCTGAACTTGTTCAGATCGGTCTCTGGCTTCCACCACTCGCGATTAACACCAAACACGGCGGGCCTGCCGGTGTGCGCAAAGCGGTGTTCATTGATTATGGAAGTCGCTCGGATCTCTTTCGCAGTCGGAGCGGCAGGCCATACACCCTCTAGCACTGCAACGACGACAAGACTTTCGCTAACGCTAAGTATCTTGATAGCAGCAAATCGATGTGTGTCGGCGGGCCCGAACTCTGAATACGCTCGAGTTTGAAACGAGTATATTTGCCCTGGAGCTATTGCGGAGGGTGGCGACACTTCACCTTCCCCAGCGTGATCCGACTGACCTGCGAACGCCCGCTTGAAGAAACCCTTCACTTGCCACCTCTCTAGAGTCCGACGTGCACGGCATAGAGTCAACTTTCGCCGAATGAAAATCCGAAACCTGCCTCTCGCCTTTCCATCAATATCGGCTGGCTCAGCCGCAACGGGAAAAAGCTAGAGGATGTGGCCACATATTGACGGTGCCCTACCCCCATTGCCGTTTCCCGCCCCGCTGCTAGCGTCGCGCCCATGACCGAAGGCATGACCTATGGGCGCTATCTCGCCCTCGACCAGTTGCTCGCCGCCCAGCATCCGCGGTCGGACCGGCATGACGAGCTGCTGTTCATCATCATCCACCAGACCAAGGAGCTGTGGCTCAAGCAGATCCTCGCCGAGCTGCACCTCGCCAAGGGGCTGGTCCGCGCGGGCAAGCTGATCGAGGCGTACAAGGGACTGGCGCGGGTGAGCCGCATCCAGGCGGTGATGACGCTGAGCTGGGACGTGCTCGCGACGATGACGCCCAGCGACTATACCCGCTTTCGCTCGGTGCTCGGCGGCAGCTCGGGCTTCCAGTCGGACCAGTTCCGCGCGGTCGAGACGATGCTGGGCCTGCGCGGCGGCGGGGTGCCGGGGCCGCTGACCGACGAAGCCGCCACGCTGCCGAGCCTGTGGGACGATGCCAATGCCGCGCTCGCCGCCGCCGGGTTCGACCTGCCCGAGGCCGTGCTGCACCGCGACTGGCCGACGCCCTATCAGCCGAACGACGCCGTCCGCGCCGCCTGGGGCCAGGTGTACCGCGACACCAATCTTCACTGGGACCTGTACCAGCTGGCCGAGAAGCTGGTCGATATCGACGACGCGATGGCGACCTGGCGGCACAAGCACGTGCTCACCGTCAGCCGGGTGATCGGCGGCAAGCCGGGGACCGGGGGCACGCCGGGGGTCTCCTATCTCGAATCGACGCTCGCCAAGCGCGCCTTTCCAGAGCTCTGGTCGCTAAGGACCGATCTGTGAGCAGCTTCAAGCACCTGTTCCAGCGGTCGCTGGCCGCCGCGCCCGATCGGCTGCACTTCGCCGCGCACAGCCACCACCTCTGGCCCGACGCCTCGTGGCTCGGCCAGCAGGCGGCGTGGGACGATGCCGCGCGGCTCGCCGACCGCAAATGGGGCCGGGTGATGGACGAGATCTGGCCCGCCGCGCAGGCCCATGTCGCCGCCGAGCTGCATCTGCCCGATCCGTCGACGGTGGTGTTCGCCTCGAACACGCACGAGTTGCTGCTGCGGATCGTCTCGGCGATGGCCCCGCGCCGGCCGCTGCGCATCCTCGCCACCGACGGCGAGTTCCACAGCTTCCGCCGCCAGTCGCTGCGCTGGGAGGAGGCGGGCACTGCGGTGGTGACCCGGGTACCGATGGGCGAGATCGTTTCCACCGCTCGCGCGGGGGGCTTCGACCTGATCGTGGCGAGCCATGTTCAGTTCGGCACCGGCCATGTCTTCGACGGCATCGCCGAGTTGGCGGCACTGGCGCGACCCGAGGGGCCGTGGGTGCTGATCGACGGCTATCACGGGTTCATGGCCGTGGAGACCGACCTCTCGGCGGTGGCGGACCGGGTGTTCTACGTGGGCGGCGGGTACAAATACGCAATGGCGGGCGAAGGCGTCGGCTTCCTCCACGCGCCGCCGGGCTTCGGGCCGCGGCCGGAGATCACCGGCTGGTATGCCGAGTTCGAGGACCTCGCGCTGCCGCCGGGCCGGATCGGCTATGCGCCGCACGCCCGCCGCTTCCTCGGCGCGACCTTCGATCCGTCAGGGCTCTACCGCTTCGTCGCGGTGCGCGAGATGCTGGCGCGCGAGGGGCTGACCACCGCGGCGATCAACGCCCATGTCGCGCCGCTGCGGGCGCAGCTGCTGACGGGCTTCCCGCTCGACGCCGAGCGGATCAACCCCGCCGCGCCGGATGCACCCCAGGCCCGCTTCGTCGCCTTCCGCAGCCCGAACGCGGCGGACTGGCAGAAGGCCCTGCTGGCGGACGAGATCGTCACCGACGTGCGCGGCGATGTCCTGCGCATCGGGCTGGGCCTCTACCAGGATGCCCGCGACGTGGCGCGGCTGCACGAGGCGCTGGCGGCACTCTAGATCGCCCGACGCTTCCCCCCCGTCATCTCGGCGAAAGCCGAGATCCATTGGGGTATCGGTTCCGGCGCTTGCTGCGGCGGAGAGGCGACTGGATCCCGGCTTTTGCCGGGATGACGGGAAGATGGGTTCCCGTTTGCCGTTCAGGCGGCGGCGACCGGGGCGAGGCCCAGGCGGCGGATCTCGATCGCCGGGCAGCGGTCCATCACCACCTTGAGCCCGGCGGCCTCGGCGCGGGCGGCGGCGGCGTGGTCGACCACGTCGAGCTGCATCCACACCGCCTTGGCGCCCGCTGCGATCGCGGCATCCACCACGGCCCCCGCATCTTCCGACTTGCGGAAGATGTCGACGATGTCGATCGGCACGCCGATCTGGTCTAGCTCGCGAAAGACGAATTCGCCGTAGATATGCTCGCCGGTAATGCGCGGGTTTACCGGGATCACGCGGTAGCCGTGCCGCTGCAAGAGCAGCATCACGCCGTTGCTGGGGCGACTGGGGCGATCGGACGCGCCGACCATCGCGATGGTGCGGGTTTCCTCGAGCAGGGCGCGGATGTCTTCGTCACGCGTAAGCGGCATGCATCACCTCTTTAGCCATTCATAGACGGACTCGGCCAACGCACCAAATACTGCGGAAGACTCCGTATCCCCTGCTGCGGGCGGCGTTCCGGCGTCCGATGCCGCGCGGATCGCCATCGCCAGCGGGATGCGGGCAAGGAACGGGATGCCCAGGCCGCCCGCCGCCCGCTCGGCCCCGCCGCTGCCGAACGGATCGGAGACGCCGCCGCAATGCGGGCAGCAATAGCCGGCCATGTTCTCGACCAGCCCGACGATAGGCACCCCGGCCTTGTTGAACAGGTCGATCGCGCGGGTCGCGTCGATCAGCGCGAGGTCCTGCGGGGTGGAGACGATCACCGCGCCCGCGGGCTTGTGCTTCTGGATCATCGTCAGCTGGACGTCGCCGGTGCCGGGGGGCAGGTCGAGCACGAGCAGCTCGGTATCGCCCCAATCGGCATCGACCATCTGGCCGAGCGCGCCGCCCGCCATCGGCCCGCGCCAGGCGATCGCCTGCCCCTCGGCGACGAGGCCGCCCATCGACAGCATCTTGAGCCCGAACGGGGTTTCGATCGGCAGCAATACTTTGTCACGCGCCTGCGGCTTCACGCCCTCGACCCCCAGCAACTTGGGCTGGGAGGGGCCGTAAATGTCGGCATCGACCAGCCCGACCTTGAGCCCGCGCCGGGCAAGCGCGATCGCGAGATTGGCGGCGACGGTCGATTTGCCCACCCCGCCCTTGCCGCTGGCGACGGCCAGGATTCGGCGGGTGCGGCGCTCGCTGGTAAGGAGAATGCGCACTTCGGCGACGCCCGGCAGCGCCGCGGCGGCGCTGCGCACTTCGGCTTCGAGCGCGTCGCGCGTCTCGGGCGCGAGTCCGGTCACGTCGAGCACCACGCTGGCACGGCCGCCTTCCAGGCGCACCGTGGCGCGACCGGCGGAGACGGGGGCGAGGGCGGCGGAAAGGTCCTGCGGTTCAGTCATGCCGCGGCACATAGGTACACAATCGTCCGACGCCACTGTAAATCCGCGCCGCCCTGCTTATAAAGGTCGGCATGGTGAATAGTTCTGGCCGCGACGCGCTGTCCGGCACCTTCCACAACGAGGCGCCGAAAAGCCCCTGGGGCAGCGGCTCGGACAAGGGCGAGGGTAGCGGCGGTGGCCCGCGCAACCCCTGGTCGGTTCCACCCGAGGGGCGCCGAAGCCGGCCCGCCGGTTCGCCGAGCGCGCTCGACGAGCTTTGGCGCCGCGCGCGCAGCGGCGGCGGCGGGCTTCCCGGCGTGCCGACCGGCGCGCGGCTGTGGCTGCTGATCCTCGCCGGCCTGATCGCGGTGTGGGTGCTCTACACCTCGATCCACCCGATCGGTCCGCGCGAGAAGGGCGTCGTCACCTTCCTCGGACGCTATTCGGGCACGCTTGACCCGGGCATCCAGTTCACCCTGCCCGCGCCGTTCCAGCTGGTCGACGTGGTCGATGTCGGCAATATCCGCACCGAGAACTTCCCGAACAGCGGCGAGAACCTGATGCTGACCGGCGATCAGAACATCGTCGACCTCGCCTATTCGGTCCGCTGGGACATTCGCAGCGCCTCGGACTATGTGTTCCAGATCGCCGAACCACGTGACACCGTCCGCGCGACCGCCGAAAGCGCAATGCGCGCAGTCATCGCCAATACCATGCTCAACGAGGCGATCGGCGAAGGCCGATCGAAGATCGAGGCCGAGGCGCAGGTCGCGATGCAGAAGATCCTTGACGAATATGGCTCGGGCATCCGCATCCAGGGCGTCGCCATCCAGAAGGCCGCGGCACCGAGCCAGGTCGACGATGCCTTCAAGGCCGTCACCGCCGCGCAGCAGGAAGCCGAATCCAACCGCAACAACGCCAATGCCTATGCCCAGCGCGTGATCGCCGCGGCGCAGGGCGAGGCGGCCGAGTTCGACAAGATCTACGAACAGTACAAGCTCGCGCCCGACGTGACCAAGCGCCGGCTCTATTACGAAACCATGGAGGCCGTGCTGGCCAACACCAACAAGACGATCGTCGAGGCACCGGGGGTGAACAGCTATCTGCCGCTGCCGGCCCTTCGCCGCGGCAATGCCCCTGCCGATGCGCAGACCCAGGGAGGCGCCAAGTGACCGCCTGGCTGCGCAATCCGATCGCCTTGGTCGTCGCCGTCATCGTGGTGCTCATTGTTCTGATGAGCACCGTGGCGATCGTGCCGGAGACCAAGCAGGTCGTCGTCCTCCGGCTGGAAAAGCCCTACCGCACGGTGAACGCCTATCGCACCGGCGAAGGCTTCGGCCGCACCAATGCCGGCCCGGTGTTCCGCATCCCGTTCGTCGATCGGCTGGTTTGGGTCGACAAGCGCGTGCTCGACGTCGACCTGCCCGACGAACCCGTATTGTCCACCGATCAGCTGCGGCTCGAGATCGACGCCTATGCCCGGTATCGCATCACCGATCCGCTACGGATGGTGGTGACCGTCGGCACCGAGGAGCGGCTGCGCGACCAGCTCCAGCCGCTGCTGCGCTCGTCGCTCCGCAACGAGCTGGGCAAGCGGCGCTCCAGCACGCTGCTCAGCCCGGAACGCGGGCAGGTGATGGACAATGTCCAGAACTCGCTCCAGCGCCTGGCCAGCCAGTATGGCGTGCAGATCGTCGACGTGCGCATCAAGCAGACCGAGCTGCCCTCGGGCTCGCCGCTCACCAGCGCGCTGAACCGCATGGCCACCGCGCGCAGCCAGGAGGCGGAGACGATCAAGGCGCAGGGCTTGAAGGACGCGCAGATCATCCGCGCTACCGCCCAGGCCCAGGCGGCGCAGATCTACGCCGCGGCATTCAACAAGGATCCGAAGTTCTACGATTTCTACCGGGCGATGCAGTCGTATCGCACGACCTTCCTCCGCCCGGATGCGAAGGGCGAGAGCCAGATCATCCTGTCGCCGAACAATGCGTATCTTCGGGAGTTTACCGGGCAACGATGATCCTGTCCGCCCGTTCATATTCAAATCAGGTTCAGCCGCGCTGGGTAGAAGCGCGGTTTGAGACGAATACCGTTCCTTTCGAGAGGAAATGACCCCGTGCGTTACGCCTACGCCTTGACTACCGCGATCCTGCTGGGTGGCGCCGCCACCGCACTCTCGCTCAACCAGCCCGCCGGCGCGCAAACCGCGCAGAACGAGCCGGGCACGATCCAGGCGATGGCCCCCAAGGCCGGCGCGCCGATGAGCTTCGCCGACCTCGTCGCGCGCCTCCAGCCCGCAGTCGTCAACATCTCGACGACGCAGCGCGTGAAGGTGAACGCCAACCCGTTCGCCGGCACGCCGTTCGAGATGTTCGGCGGTGGCCAGGGCCAGTCGGTGACCCGCGAGGCCCAGTCGCTGGGCTCGGGCTTCGTCATCTCGGCCGACGGCTATGTCG
Source organism: Sphingomonas sp. R1 (assembly GCF_025960285.1). Classification (GTDB taxonomy): domain Bacteria; phylum Pseudomonadota; class Alphaproteobacteria; order Sphingomonadales; family Sphingomonadaceae; genus Sphingomonas. Next base: position 2,320,684 of record NZ_CP110111.1, read on the forward strand.
TCACCAACAACCACGTCATCTCGGCGGGCGCGCAGGGCGCCGTGGTCGAATCGATCACCGTCACGCTTGCCGATGGTCGCGACTTCAAGGCCAAGCTGATCGGCCACGATGCGCAGTCGGACCTTGCAGTGCTCAAGATCGACGGCACCGCGCTGCCCTTCGTCAAGTTTGGCGACTCGGCCCGGGCGCGCGTCGGCGACTGGATCCTGGCGATCGGCAACCCGTTCGGCCTGGGCGGCACCGTCACCGCCGGCATCATCTCGGCGACGCACCGCGTCACCGGCACCGGCGCCTATGACCGCTTCATCCAGACCGATGCCTCGATCAACCGCGGCAATTCGGGCGGCCCGATGTTCGACCTGAACGGCAACGTGATCGGCATCAACTCCCAGATCCTGTCGCCCACCGGTGGCAATGTCGGCATCGGATTCGCCATCCCGGCGGAAGAGGCAAAGCCGATCATCGACAAGCTGATGAAGGGCCAGACGATCACGCGCGGCTATCTCGGCATCGCGATGCAGGACCTGACCAAGGACCTCGCGGCCGGCTTCGGCCTGCCGTCGGACCGCGGCACGCTGGTCGCACGGGTCGAACCGGGCCAGCCGGCCGAGAAGGCGGGCATCAAGCAGGGCGACGTGATCGTCAGGGTCAACGGCAAGGATGTGACCCCCGAGCAGACGCTGTCCTACATCGTCAGCAATGTCGCGCCGGGCACCCGCATTCCGGTGGAGCTGATCCGCGACGGCAAGCGTCAGACGGTCAATGTGACCGTCGCCACGCGTCCGCCGGAAGAGCAGCTCGCACAGTTCGACCCCAATGATCAGGACGGGGCGCAGGGCGACGACGGCGACGACGGCAGCTCGCCGACCGGCCCCGCCGCCGCGCTCGGCGTCGGCGTGACCCCGCTGACCCCGCAGATCGCGCGCCAGATCGGCGTAGACCCCTCGATGGGCGGCGTGGTGATCCTGGGCGTCAATCCGAGCAGCGATGCCGCCGGCAAGGGCCTGCAGCGTGGCGACGTGATCGTATCGGCCAACCAGCAGCCGGTGCGTACCGGCGCGGACCTCAGCAAGATCGTCGCCGCCGCCAAGGCCGCCGGCCGCAAGCAGGTGGTGCTGTTCATCCAGCGCAAGAATGTCGGTAACTACATCCCGGTCGGCATCGCCGGCAACTGATCGCCCTAAAAGCGGCTGACCAGGGCCCGTTTCTTCCCTATGCCTGCTCCCCACACAAGGAGCAGGAAATGGCGGAAGAGACGGGCCTTTTCGTGGGTGCAGCCGGGGACGCGCGGATCGCGCTCAACTTGCGCCGCGCCAATCGGCACGGGTTGATCGCGGGCGCGACCGGCACCGGCAAGACGGTGACGCTGCAGGGACTGGCAGAGGGCTTTTCGGCTGCGGGCGTGCCGGTGTTCGTGGCCGACGTGAAGGGCGATCTGGGCGGCCTCGGCATGGCCGGATCGCCGCTCGCCAAACCGCATGCGGCCTTCGCCGCCCGGGCGCAGGCCATCGGCGACAGCGACTGGAAGTATCAGGCGATGCCGGTCCAGCTCTGGGACCTTTTCGGCGAACAGGGCCATCCGATCCGCGCCACGGTTTCCGAAATGGGGCCGCTGCTGCTCGCCCGGCTGATGGACCTGAACGAGGTGCAAGAGGGCGTGCTGACCATCGCCTTCCACGTCGCCGATGCCGAAGGGCTGCTGCTGCTCGACCTGGATGATCTCCAGGCGATGCTGGCCCACTGCGCCGAGCGGGCCGAGGAACTGAGCACCACCTACGGGAATGTCTCGAAGCAGAGCGTCGGCGCGATCCAGCGCCAGCTGCTTCAGCTGCGCACCCAGGGCGGCACCCATTTCTTCGGCGAGCCCGCGCTCAGCATCCAGGACTTCCTCGCGCACGACGACAGCGGCCGCGGCGTGATCAACATCCTCGCCGCCGACAAGCTGATGGCGAGCCCGCGCCTCTATGCCAGCTTCCTGCTCTGGCTGCTGTCCGAGCTGTTCGAGACGCTTCCCGAGATCGGCGATCCCGACAAGCCGGTTCTCGTCTTCTTCTTCGACGAGGCGCATCTGCTGTTCGACGATGCCCCCAAGGCGCTGCTCGAGAAGATCGAGCAGGTGGTGCGGCTGATCCGGTCCAAGGGCGTCGGCGTGTATTTCGTGACGCAAAACCCGATCGACATTCCCGAGGACGTGGCGGCGCAGCTTGGTAACCGCATCCAGCACGCGCTGCGCGCCTTCACGCCTCGCGACCAGAAGGCAATCCGTGCTGCCGCCGAGACCTTCCGCGCCAGCCCCGGCCTCGACGTGGCGACCGCCATTACCGAGCTGGCAGTGGGCGAGGCCCTGGTGTCGCTGCTGCAGGCGGATGGATCGCCGGCTCCGGTCGCACGGACGCTCATCCGCCCGCCCGCCTCGCGCGTGGGTCCGCTGGCGGCAGACGAGCGCAAGGTGCTGGTCGAGACCGATGCGATCGGCGCCAAATACGACGTCGCGATTGATCGCGAGTCGGCCGAGGAACTGATCGCCGCGAAGCGCGCCGAGGCCAGCGCTGCCGCCGCAGAAGCCCAGGCCCAGGACGCCGCCGCCAAGGCCGCCGCCGCCCAGGCGAAGGAAGATGCCCGCCGCGCCAAGGAAGAGGAACGCGCCCGCATTGCCGCCGAGCGCGAGGCGGCGAACAACCCGCTCAACCGCGCCATTCGCTCCGCCACGCGCTCGGCCTCCTCGGCGGCGGGTCGCGCGGTCGCGAACGAAGTCAGCAAGGCGGTGTTTGGCAGCAAGGGCGGCGGCGGGATGCTCGGCCAGGTCGTGCGCGGCGTACTCGGGGGGCTGTTCCGCGGCTGAGCAAGATGACGCGGAAATGATCGTTCCGCGTCGATACGACACCGTGATTGACAGTGCCGCCGGGATCGCGCACCGGCGGCTTGGCCGCGACTCATCTTCGCGGCTGCAGCAAAAGGTTTTCACCACAATGCCCAGCGACGGCAGTCGAAGTTTGGCGCCGCTGCGCGAGCGCGACCAGGGCTGAGTTCTCGCCCTCGTTTCGCCCCGCGCACGGCGCCCGGCTCGAGACGAGGTAGTTCATGTCCAAGATCCGATTTCATGCGCGCGTGCTCCGCGCGTCTCCCCGTACCTGGCTGGGTCTGGCGCCGAACCGCGCGGACCTGATCGCCTTCGTGCTTCTCGCCGCCGGGCTGGTGCTGGCGCTGCGCGGCATCGGCGGCACGATCGAGCCGATCGACGCGCTTGTCCGCGATCCCGTCACGCTCAATCCCGCCAACCTGCCCTGGTACGCGCTGCGCACCACGCTGCGCATGTTCGCGGCGCTGTTCGCCTCGCTGGCCTTCACCTTCGTGTTCGCGACACTGGCCGCGCGCAGCCGGCGCGCCGCGCAGATCATCGTACCGGCGCTGGACATCCTCCAGTCGGTGCCGATCCTCGGCTTCCTCACCTTCACGGTCACCTTCTTCCTCGGCCTGCTGCCCGGCGAGGTGCTCGGCGCCGAGCTTGCTTCGGTCTTTGCGATCTTCACCAGCCAGGCCTGGAACATGGCGTTCAGCTTCTATCAGTCGCTGCGCACCATACCCGCCGATCTGGAGGAGGTTGCCCAAGGCTTTGCGCTATCGCCGATCCGTCGCTTCCTGCGCCTGGATCTGCCCTTTGCCACGCCCGCGCTGGTGTGGAACGCGATGATGTCGATGTCCGGCGGCTGGTTCTTCGTCGTGGCATCGGAGGCGATCACGGTGGGCAATACCTCGATCGCGCTGCCGGGTCTGGGATCGTGGCTCGCGCTGGCGATCGAGCGGCAGAACTTCACCGCGATCTGGGAGGCCGTCGGCATGATGGCGGTGGTGATCCTCGCCTATGACCAGCTCGTCTTCCGCCCCGTCGTCGCCTGGGCCGATCGCTTCCGCTTCGAACAGACCGGCGGCGGCGATCGGCCGCGGAGCTGGGCCTATGACCTGTTCCGGTCGACCCGGATGCTGCCCGTGCTGTTCGCCCCCTTTCGCGCCCTCGGCCGGCTCCTGCTGACGCTCGATCGCGGCGCGCGTCGGGCGCGCCCGGTACGGCGCGAGGCGAGCCCCGCCGGCGAATGGCTGTGGCGGGGGTTGGTACTTGTCACCCTCGCCGCCGGCGGCTGGACCCTCGTGGAATATGTCGCGCACGCGCTGCACTGGTCCGATGCGGCGACCGCGCTGGGCCTTGCCCTGCTGACCCTGCTGCGCGTCGTCGTGCTGATCGCGCTGGCCAGCCTGATCTGGGTGCCGATCGGTGTGTGGATCGGCCTGCGCCCTGCCTGGGCCGAACGGCTGCAGCCGGTGGCGCAGTTCCTCTCCGCCTTCCCGGCGAACATCCTGTTCCCCTTCGCGGTGATGGGAATCGTCGCCTGCAAGCTGAACCCCGCGGTGTGGCTTTCGCCGCTGATGATCCTCGGCACCCAATGGTACATCCTGTTCAACGTCATCGCCGGTGCCAGCGCGATCCCGAACGACTTGCGGGAGGCGGCGAGCATGTTCGGGGTGAAGGGCTGGCAATGGTGGCGGCAGGTGGCGCTGCCCGGCATCTTCCCCTTCTACGTCACCGGCGCGCTGACCGCGTCCGGCGGCTCGTGGAACGCCAGCATCGTTGCCGAAGTGGTGGTGTGGGGGCAGGAACGGCTGGAAGCGCCCGGCCTGGGCGCGTTCATCGCCAAGGCGACCGCGATCGGTGACTATCCCCGCGTCGCGCTGGGCGTCGCCACGATGTCGGCCTTCGTGCTCGCCTTCAACCATCTCGTCTGGCGTCCGATGTATCGCTTCGCCGAACGCCGCCTGCGTCTTGCCTGAGGAGCCCCCTTCCATGGCCACCCAGAATCTCCGCCGCCCGCTGGTCTCGGTCGAACAGCTCACCCATCACTACGGCGCCCGCCGGGCGAAGCCGGTCATCGACGACGTCTCGCTCACCTTGCACGAGGGCGAGATCGTCGGCCTGCTCGGTCGTTCGGGATCGGGCAAGTCGACGCTGCTGCGCTCGATCGCCGGGCTGATCCAGCCTGATCAGGGCGCGGTGACGTTCGCCCCGCGCGAGGATGACAGCCCCGATGTCGCGATGGTGTTCCAGACCTTCGCGCTATTCCCCTGGCTGACGGTGCAGCAGAATGTCGAGCTCGGCCTCGAAGCGCGCAAGGTGCCCGCCGCCGAGCGCCGCGCCCGCGCGCTCGCCGCGATCGACCTGATCGGGCTGGACGGGTTCGAGAACGCCTACCCCAAGGAAATGTCCGGTGGGATGCGCCAGCGTGTCGGTCTGGCCCGTGCGATCGTCGTCGATCCGGCGCTGCTGCTGCTCGACGAGCCCTTCTCCGCGCTCGACGTGCTGACCGCCGAGACGCTGCGCAGCGACCTGCTCGACCTGTGGTCCGAAGGGCGGATGCCGATCCGGTCGATGCTGCTGGTCACCCACAATATCGAGGAGGCGGTGCTGATGTGCGACCGCATCCTGGTGTTCTCGTCCAACCCCGGCCGCGTCGCCGCCGAGATCGAGGTGAAGCTGCCCCAGCCCCGCGACCGGCTCGATCCCGAATTTCGCGCGATGGTCGACGCCATCTATGCGCGGATGACCGAGCGGTCCGCGGGCCAGCCGCACAAGGACGGGCTGTTCCCGGGCACCGGCATCGGCATGGTACTGCCGCAGGTCTCGACCAACAGCCTGTCGGGCCTGATCGAGGAAGTCGACGCGAGCCCGTTCGACGGCAGCGCGGCGATGGCCGAGCTGGCCGACAGCCTGGGGCTGGAGATCGACCAGCTCTTCCCGATGGCGGAAACGCTGCAGCTGCTGCGCTTCGCCGATCTGCGCGGCGCCGATCTGGTGCTCACCGCCGAGGCGCGGCGCTATGCCCAGGCCGATGTCGACCAGCGCAAGGCGATGTTCGGCCAGGCGCTGCTTACCCATGTGCCGCTGGCGCAGCATATCCGCCGCATCCTCGACGAGCGCGGCTCGCACCGCGCCTCGGCCAGTCGCTTCCGCGACGAGCTGGAAGACCATATGTCCCCCGACTTCGCCGACGAGACGCTGAAGACGGTGACGCTGTGGGGCCGCTTCGGCGAACTCTTCGCCTATGACGAGGATGCCGACGTGTTCAGTCTGGAAGACCCGGCCTAACAATCCACCTGTCCAAAGCGGCGCGGGGATGCCACCATGGGGCATTCCCCGCCCGGCCGATCCGGGCAAAAGTTCCCGGAGTTCCGCCGCTTATGGCCTCTATTTCCTCCCGCGCTCCCTTGGAGCTAACGCTGCGCGGCGTGCTGCTCGGCGGCGCGATCACGCTGCTGTTCACGGCGGCCAACGTCTATCTGGGCCTCAAGATCGGCCTGACCTTCGCCACCTCGATCCCCGCCGCGGTGATCTCGATGGCGATCCTGCGCTTCTTCCCCGGCTCGACCATCCTCGAGAACAACATCGTCCAGACCGTCGCCAGCGCGGCGGGGACGCTGGCGGCGATCATCTTCGTGCTGCCGGGACTGGTGATGATCGGCTGGTGGAACGGCTTTCCCTATGTCGAGACCGCCGCGATCACGATGTTCGGCGGCATCCTCGGCGTGATGTTCTCGGTGCCGCTGCGCCGTGCACTGGTGGTCGATTCCCCCGACCTGCCCTATCCCGAGGGCCGCGCCGCCGCCGAGGTGCTGCAGGTCGGCGCGGGCAGCCGCGAGGGTGCGGAGGAAAGCGCGCGAGGCTTGAAGGTGATCGTCGTCAACGCGATCGCCTCGGCGGGCTTCGCAGTCATTACCCGGATGAAGCTGGCAGCGGAGGAAGGCGCGGTGTTCTTCAAGGCCGGTGCGGGCTCCACCGGCATCATCGGCGGGCTGCAGTTCGCGCTGATCGGCGCAGGGCATCTGATCGGCCTCACCGTTGGCATCGCCATCCTCGTCGGCGTGGCGATCGGCTGGTGGATCGCGCTGCCGATCCTCAGCGCCGGGATGCCGGGCGCGGCGGAGGCGGTGGCGAACACCGTTTTCCGCAGCGAGGTGCGCTTCCTCGGCGCCGGCACGATCGGCATGGCGGCGATCTGGACGCTGCTCAAGATCATCGGTCCGGTGATCGGCGGCATCCGCTCCTCGCTTGCCGCCTCTGCCGCGGCCCGCAGCGGTGCGGACGTGCCGATCGGCGAGCGCGACCTGCCGATTACCATCGTCGCCGTCGTCACGCTCGGCATGCTGCTGCCGATCGGCTGGCTGTTGTGGAGCGTGCTGGCGGCAGGACCGCTCTCCGCCTCGGCGGGGCTGCTGGTGGCGGGCTCGCTGGTGTTCGTGCTGGTCGTCGGCCTCGTGATCGCCTCGGTGTGCGGCTATATGGCCGGCCTGATCGGCGCGTCGAACAGCCCGGTGTCGGGCATCGGCATCCTCTCGGTCGTTGCCGCCTCGCTGATGCTGGTCGGCATGTTCGGGCGCCATCTCGATCCCGGCACGACCCAGGCGCTGATCGCCTATGCGCTGATCGTCACCGGCATCGTGTTCGGCGTGGCGACCATCTCCAACGACAACCTCCAGGACCTCAAGACCGGCCAGCTGGTGGGCGCCACGCCGTGGAAGCAGCAGGTCGCGCTGATCTTCGGGGTGATCTTCGGCAGCCTGGTCATCCCGCCGGTGCTGAGCGTGCTCAACGCCTCGTTCGGCTTTGCCGGGGTGGCGGGGGCGAGCGCCGATGCGCTGCCCGCCCCGCAGGCGGCGCTGATCTCCTCGCTCGCCAAGGGCGTGCTGGGCGGCGACCTGCGCTGGGACCTGATCGGGATCGGCGCGGCTGTTGGTGCGGGCGTCATCCTGGTGGATGAGCTGCTGGCGCGGACGTCCAAGCTGCGACTGCCGCCGCTGGCGGTGGGCCTCGGCATCTATCTGCCGATGGGCGTGACGCTGACCGTGGTGGTCGGCGCGGTGATCGGGTGGTTCTACGACCGCGCCGCCGAGCGCGCGCGCGACCCCGAGTTCGTCAAGCGGATGGGCGTGCTGATGGCGACCGGCATGATCGTCGGCGACAGCCTGTTCGGGGTGCTCTACGCAGGCGTGGTCTACGAAACCGGGAGCGAATCTCCGCTCGCGCTGGTGGGGCCGGGCTTTGCGGGCGTGGCGCTGGCGGGCGGCACGCTGCTGTTCCTTGCGATTACGGGCGGGTTGTATCTCTACACCCGCCGCCAGGCGCGATAATCCATCGTTTCCCCCTCTCGCGAACGGGAGGGGGACGGGATCAGCCTTCGAGCAGCGCGCCCAGCTTGCCGGCCTGGATCGCCGCGAAGGCGGCGGTCAGCGTCTCGCGATACCGCGCATCCTCGGCCACGCGCGCCGGGAAGACCTGCCGCAGGGCCAGCACTGCCTCTACCGGCGCCGGATCGGTCGCCGCCGCCGCAAGCACCCCGGCCAGCGGGTCGGTGATCTTGTCCCCCGCCTTGGCCTTGGCCGCGAGGAAGGCGATCCACGCCGCGACCGGCACCGCCAGCCGCTCTACCGACCGTCCGGCATCCAGCGCCGCCGCCGTCGTGTCGAGCAGCCGGTAGGGCAGCTTCTGCGAGCCATCCCACGCGATCTGCGACAGCAGGTGCCGGATCGCCGGGTTGCGGAAGCGATTCAGCACCGCATCGACATAGCCGGGCACGTCCAATCCATCGACCGTGCCCAGCGAGGCCGCGATATCCTGATGCGCGAGCCGCGTCACGAAGCCGCCGAGAGCGGCATCGGACATCGCCTCGAACACCGTCTCGTGGCCCAGCACCAGCCCGATATAGGCGAGGCTGGAATGGCTTCCGTTGAGCACGCGCAGCTTGGCCTGCTCGTAGCCGCGCACGTCGCTGGTCAGCGTCACGCCCGCGGCGGCAAGGTCGGGGCCATCCGCCATGTCGAAACGCTGCAGCACCCATTGGGTGAAGGATTCGCGCTGCACCGCGCCCTTGTCCTCAACGCCGAGTTCGTCCGCCACCCTGGCGAGAAAGGCCGCGTCGCTCGCCGGCGTGATCGAATCGACCATCGAGTCCGGAAACGCCACCGCCGATGCGATCCAGTCGGCAAGGTCCGCATCCCATGCGCGCGCGAGCGCCACGCAGGCCGCACGGAGCTTGCCGCCATTGCCGGTCATATTGTCGCAGCAGAGCATTGCGAAGGGCGGCACACCCGCCGCGCGCCGATCGGCGAGGCCGGTGACGATCCAGCCGATCACGCTCGCAGGCTCCTCCGGCCGCGCAAGATCGTGGACAATGTCCGGATGGGCCAGATCCAGCGTTCCGTCGCCGCCGAGACAATAGCCCTTCTCGGTCACCGTGCTGGTGGCGATCCGGACCTCGGGGCTGGCGAGCAGCGCACGCAGCCGGGCGCCTTCGCCCGGCCCGACCGCCTCAGAATGGGCCGCGATGATGCGGGTGAAGGGCTCGCGATCGATCACTGCCAGCGTGTAGAGCCCGTCCTGCGCCTTGAGCGCATCGGTGGTGGTGCCGCTGCGAAGCGACACCGCTGCGATGCCCCAGCGCGGATCGCTGTCCAGCACCTTGTCGATGAATGCCGCCTGGTGCGCGCGGTGGAACGCGCCGGGGCCGAAATGGACAATGCCGGTGCGGATCGCGGCCGGGTCGTGGCCGGGGCGGGAAATGCCGGCAGGAAGCCCGGCGAGCGAAGCGCGCGAAAGCGTGGTCATATGGTCAGGCCAATCAGACCCGACGGGTAAAGTCAATCGCGGCCGGCGGCGGCCAGCGATGGCGGCAGCAGGGGCCGATCGAAATCGGGGCGGCGCTCGTGAAAGCCGCGCGGCATGAAGAAGCGCACCTGCCGATTGGGGAAATCGATCTCCACCCGGCGGAAACTGCGCATCGCATCCATCCCCAGCATGATCGCGGGGCGCCGGGTAAGCCCGAAGCGCTTGAACGGCTCTGCCTCGGCAAAGGCGACCGGCAGCGTATCGAACGCGACATTGCTGACGCGCATCGACGGGACCTGGCCATATTGCGCCTTGGTCGTCCCGCCGTCGACGCTGGTCAGCTCGATCGTCTGCAGCAGCCCGACGTTGCGACCGACCTTCCGCCGCAGCGCCTCGTTGCCCATCGTGACCTGCGATCCGGTATCGAGCACCACCTGCACGCGCGTGCTCGCATAATAGGCATCGGTGACAATCAGCTGCCCGAACTGGTCCTTGGCCGAGACGACGATCTCGTCCGGATCATGCTTCTGGTTGCGTTTTCGCTTCACGCTGGGCCGCACCTCCATGATGCCCGCAGCGAAATCGATCGTCACCTGATGGTCGCGCAGGGTATCGATGCCCAGCAGTCCGGCCGCACCGATGTTGCGCGCCTCGAAGGCGGGAGCGACGATCTGGTGGACCGTCCCGATCGACTCGATCGCGAGGTCCGGCACGATCACCGTCGGCACCCGGCTCCGACCGGTCATCGACGTCACGGTGACTTCCGCGCCCGACGCCAGACCCAGGCGTCCGGCAAGCTCGTGCGAGACCACCGTACGTTCCGCGCCGGTGTCGATAATGAAGTTATACGGCCCCTGGCGCCGGATCGCCACCGGCACGGTAAGCCGCGCGCCGGTCTCGCCAAGCGCAAGCTGGATCGCATCGGGTTGCGGGGCGACCGGTGCCACCTCGGGATCCGTGCGCACCGACGCAGGCGCGCTGCCCAGCAGGCCGAGCGGCAGCCCCAACAGGATCAGTCCAGGCGAGACTCCAACCATCCAGAGAATTTACGCCGCTTCATGCTGCGCAGCAATCCCGCAAAAGAACGGGGTCAGTCCAGCCGCATCGCCTCGGCCGCGATTGCCTCTGCTTCCTCGAGCAGCGCGTCTTCGGTGGTACCCTGCGCCACCGATTCGCGCCCGATCATGATCAGCACCGGGACCGCCATCGGGCTCACCCGCTCCAGGTCGATGTGAAGCATCCGGTCCCCCGCCTCGTCGAGCACCCGCGCCAGCCGGCCGACATCGGTCATCTTTGCGCGCGCATCCTCCCAGGCGGCGCGCAGCAGCAGGTGATCGGGCTCGTATTTGCGCAGCACGTCGTAGATCAGGTCGGTCGAGAAGGTGACCTGCCGCCCGGTCTTGCGCTTGCCGGGATGTTGGCGCTCGACCAGCCCGCCGATGATCGCCACTTCGCGGAAGGCGCGCTTGAGCAGCGCCGATCCCTGCACCCAGTCGACAAATTCGTGCTCGAGAATGTCCGGGGAAAAGAGCGGCCGAGGATCGACGATCTTCTCCAGGCCATATACCGCCAGCGCATAATCATTGGCGACAAAGCCAAGCGGCTTGAGCCCCAGTGCCTCCATGCGCCGGGTCACCAGCATGCCGAGCGACTGGTGCGCATTCCAGCCTTCGAAGCTGTAGATGACCATGTGGTGCCGGCCTTCATGCGGGAACGTCTCTACCAGCAGCTGGCCCGGCGCGGGGAGTGCCGAGCGGCGCGCCTGAGTCTCCAGCCATTCGGCCACGTCGACGGGAAATCGCACCCATTGGCTGCGGTCGAACAGGAAGGTTCGCACCCGATCGGCGAGGTTGGCGGTGATCGCGAGGCGCGCACCCATATAGCTCGGCACCCGCGCCTGTTTGGCGGTCGCGCGGACGATCAGGTCGGTCGCCTCCACCCGCTCCACCTCGAGCGCCAGGCCGCCGAAGAAGAAGGTATCGCCGGGCGAAAGCGAGGCGGCGAAACCCTCCTCCACCTTGCCCAGCCGTTTGCCGTTCTTGAACCGTACCTCGAGCATGGGCGATTCGACGATAATGCCGGCGTTGAGCCGATGCTGCGCAACAAAATTGGGCTGGGTGACGCGCCAGACGCCATCCTTGCCCTGGGTCAGCCGCTTGAACTTGTCATAGGCCCGCAAGGAATAGCCGCCATCCGCGATGAAGTGGAGGACGCGGTCGAACACGTCCTCCTCCAACGCCGAATAGGGCAATGCTGCACGCACTTCCTGCAGCATGTCGGCGGCGCGGAAGGGGGCGGCGCAGGCACAGCCCATGATGTGCTGGGCCAACACGTCGAGCGCGCCCGGGCGAAAGATATCGGGATCCAGCTCGCCCGCCTCCACCGCATCCAGCGCCGCGCGCGCCTCCAGATATTCGAAGCGGTTGCCGGGGATCAGCACCGCCTCGCTCGCTTCGTCCAGCCGGTGGTTGGCGCGGCCGATCCGCTGGAGCAGCCGCGACGAGCCCTTCGGCGCGCCCATCTGGATCACGCAATCGACATCGCCCCAGTCAACGCCCAGATCGAGACTGGCGGTGGCGACCAGCGCGCGCAGCCGCCCGTCCGCCATGGCCTGTTCGGCCTTCTGCCGTGCTTCGAGGCTGAGGCTGCCGTGATGGACGCCGATCGGCAGCTTGAGATCGTTGACCTTCCACAGCTGCTGGAAGACGAGCTCGGCCAGCCCGCGCGTGTTGCAGAAGACGATGGTGGTCCTGTGCGTCTCGATCTCCGCCATCACCTGCGGAATGGCATAGATGCCCGAATGCCCCGCCCAGGGCACGCGCCCCTCGGGCAGCAGGATCGCGATATCGGGATCCGCGCCCTTCTCGCCCTGCACCAGCGCGACCGAATCGATGTCGCCATAGGGCGCGAGCCAGGCACGATAGCCATCGGGGTCGGCGACCGTCGCCGAAAGCCCGACGCGCCGAAACCCCGGCGCCAGCCGCTCCAGCCGGGCGAGCGCCAGCGCCAGCAGGTCGCCGCGCTTGCCGGTGGCGAAGGCGTGGATCTCGTCGATCACCACCGTCTTCAAGCCCGCGAACATCGTCAGGCTGTCCTCGTACGACAGGAGCAGGCTGAGCGATTCCGGCGTGGTCATCAGCACCTGCGGCGGGCGGGCGCGCTGGCGGACCTTCTTTTCGTGCGGCGTGTCGCCGGTGCGGGTCTCGACGCGGATCGGCAGTCCCATCTGCTCGATCGGCGTCAGCAGGTTGCGCTGCACGTCCACCGCCAGCGCCTTCAACGGCGAGATGTAGAGCGTGTGCAGCCCCTCGGCCGGCGCGTCGATCAGATCGGCGAGCGTCGGCAGGAAGCCGGAGAGCGTCTTGCCGGCACCGGTGGGTGCCACGAGCAGCGCATGGCTGCCTGCCCGCGCGGCGGCGAGCATGTCCCACTGGTGCCGCCGCGGCGCCCATCCGCGCGCGGTGAACCAGTCGGCCAGAGGTGCGGGGAGATCGGCAGGCACCGACCCTATGTAGGGATTGATTCCGCTGCTGGGGAGGCGCTTCCCTTTCGGCCGCGTGCATGCTCCATTGCGGACCGGGCAACAGGGGAAAACCAGATGAAGTCGCTTCTCGCCGCCACTACCGGGCTTGTGCTCGCGGTCGCCACGCCTGCCGTCGCGCAGACCCGGCCGGACCAGGCCGCGTTCTTCGAGCTCTACAAGGAACTCGTCGAGACCAACACGGTCGTCAATGTCGGCAGTTGCACCCAGGCGGCCGAGCAGATCGCCGCGCGCATGAAGGCTGCCGGGTTCAAGGACGAGCAGCTTACGCTGTTCGCGACGCCCGAGCATCCCAAGGACGGCGGGCTGGTCGCGGTGTATCCCGGCACTTCGAAAAAGGCCAAGCCGCTCCTGCTGCTCGCGCATATCGACGTGGTCGCCGCCAAACGCGAGGACTGGACCCGCGATCCGTTCAAGCTGATCGAGGAGAACGGCTATTATTACGCCCGCGGCACCAGCGACGACAAGGCGATGGCCGCGACCTGGGCGGACACGCTGATCCGATTCCGGCAGGCGGGCTACAAGCCCAAGCGCACGGTGAAGCTCGCGCTGACCTGCGGCGAGGAGACGACCTGGGCCTTCAACGGCGCCGAATGGCTTTCGAAGAACAAGCGCGACCTGATCGATGCGGAATTCGCCCTGAACGAGGGCGGCGGTGGCAAATCGGACGGCCATGGCAAGGTGCTCGTCCAGCAGATGCAGGTGGGCGAGAAGGCCGTGCAGAACTACCGCCTCGAGACGAGCAACCCTGGTGGCCACAGCTCCATTCCCGTGCCGGATAATGCGATCTACGCGCTGGCCGACGCGCTGGTCAAAATCCGCGCCTATGACTTCCCGCTGGAACTGTCCGACACCACCCGCGCCTATTTTGCCAAGGCGGGTGCCGCACGGAGCGATGCGATGGGCAAGGCGATGGTGGCGATTGCCGCCAACCCTTCCGACAAGACCGCCGAGACGCTGCTCAACACCGATCGCATCTATCACTCGATGCTGCGTACCACCTGCGTCGCAACGCTGCTGGAAGGCGGCCATGCCAACAACGCGCTGCCCCAGCGCGCCGCGGCGAACATCAACTGCCGGATCTTTCCCGGGCACAGCAGCGAGGAGGTCCAGAAGGCGCTGATCGCCGCGATCGGCGATGCGACGGTGACGGTCACGATGGTCCCGCCCATCCGGCCGATCGCCAAGCCGCCGGCGCTCGATCCCCTGGTAGTGGGACCGGCGGAGAAGCTGGTCGCGAAATATTTCCCCGGCGTACCCCTGGTGCCGACGATGATGACCGGCGCGACCGACGCCATCTTCCTCGCGGCGGCCGGCATCCCGACCTATGGCGTGCCCGGCACGTGGGGCGACCCGGACGGCAACGGCGTGCATGGCCTCAACGAGCGGATCGAGGTGCGGTCGCTCTACACCGGCCGTGATTATCTGTTCGACCTGGTGAAGGCCTATGCCGAACAGGAGTAAGGCTCAGGCTGGTTCGACCCGGCCATCCGCCACACGGTAGCGGGTGGCGGTGGTGGGAACGGCTTCGAACAATGCTGGCTCGGTGCCGGTCATCCACACCTGCCCGCGCCCTGCCAGCCGTTCGAACAGCGCAGCGCGCCGGCCTGGATCGAGATGTGCGGCTACCTCGTCGAGCAGCAGGATGGGCGGAGTGCCGACCCGGTCCGCCACCAGCTCGGCATGCGCGAGGACGATGCCGAGCAGCAGCGCCTTCTGCTCGCCCGTGGAGCAAAGATGCGCCGGCTGGCCCTTGTCGAGATGCGTCACCGCCAGATCGGCGCGATGCGGACCGGCGAGCGTCCGCCCTGCCGCCGCATCCCGCCGACGGCCCTCGCGCAGCGCCGCCACGAGCGCCGACGCATCGCCCTGCCAGCCCTCCAGCACCAGTCCGGCGCGCGCGAAGGGGCCGGCGGGCTGGCCCGCCAGCCTTTCCCCGAGCGCTGCCACCGCCTCCCGGCGCGCCGCGTCGATCGCAGCGCCATGCTCCGCCATTCGGGCTTCCAGCGCATCGAGCCAGGCGGGGTCCGGCGGCGTCTCGTCGGCAAGCAGGCGATTGCGCTCGCGCATCGCAGCTTCGTACCGGGTCGCCTCATGCGCATGGCGCGGGTTCAGCGCCAGGGTCAGCCGGTCAAGGAAGCGGCGGCGCTCACCCGGCGCTTCCAGGAACAGCCGGTCCATCGCGGGGGTCAGCCACAGCACCACCAGCCACTGGGCGAGGCTGGTCGCGGCGGCCGTGGCGCCGTTGACCCGCACGATGCGACGCTCGGGCGCATCTACCCGGGTGCCGGTCCCGATCTCGGCCGCATCCAGCGTCGCCGCGATGCCGAAACCGCCCGCCCCGCCCTGGCGCGCCATCTCGCCGAGCGGTGCACCGCGCAGGCCCCGCCCGGGGGCCAGCAGCGATACCGCCTCCAGGATGTTGGTCTTGCCCGCGCCATTCTCGCCGCTCAGCACCACGAACGCGGCACCCGGCGTCAGCAGGGCATCGGCGTGGTTGCGAAAGTCGGTGAGCAGGAGACGCTTGACGGCCATGAAAGGCGCTGTAGCGCAGCACCTTGCCCACGAACACCGCTTGCCCGATAGATCGTGGCGAAGGGATAGAAACACATGCTCCGCAAGACACTCACGATTGCCACGCTCGCGCTCGTCGCGGCCTGCTCCAAGGCGCCGGAAGACGTAACCGCACATTATGCTGCCGCCGGTGGCCGCGGTGTGATCACGGTAAAGGCAGCCGCCAATGGCGACGCCAAGCTGGAAGCCGGCCCGCAGACGCTGATCCGCAAGGGCGGCACCGATTACGTCGTCATCACCGACGGCACCGACAAGTTCGCGGCGAGCTTCGCCGATTTCGTCGCCGCGACCCAGGACATCGCCAAGGAAAAGGGCATGAAGCCCCAGGCGCTGCCGCAGGACCCCGAATATGAGGCGGTCCAGGTCGGCGAGGAGAAGGTTGGCGACCAGAAGGGCACGATCTGGAGCGTCCAGCCCAAGGGCAACCCGCAGGGGGATTCGATCCGCATCGTGATCAGCGACGACTCGCGCCTCAAGAACGTCGCCGCCGCAATCGGCATGCAGACCCGCCTGACCAGCGCACGCATGTCGACCATGTTTACCAGCGTGCCCAAGGCCGAGAAGACGCTGGAAGACGTGATCGCAAAGGGCGCGGTGCTCCGCCTCGGCGAGGCGCTGACCCTGCAGGACGTGAAGCCGGGCGCGATCCCCGCCACCGAGTTCGCACTGCCCAAGGTGCTCGACCGCGCGGCGCTGCGCCAGCGGATCATGGAGCAGGCCAACAAGGCACTCGAAGCCGCCAAGGCCGCCGGCGAGAAGGCCGGTGCCGCCCCGGCCCCGGGCGAAGCGCCGGCAGCGGCTCCCGCGCCGGCTCCCGCAGCCACGCCGGCCGCGAAGTAAGCAGCAGAACAACGGAAAAGGGCGCTCCGGCTTCGGCCGGGCGCCCTTTTTCTTGACCTTTGTCGGGAAGGGAAGGCGCCTAGAGCGCGCCGATTCCCGCTGCCGCGAGCCGCGCCTGGGCAAACTTGTAGCGCGTGGGCGTCTCGATCCCCAGCCGGGCCCGCGCTGCCTCCAGCGGTTCCTCGAGCAGCGTCTCATAATCCTCGCCGTGCAGCCAGCGCGCGCGCTTGCCGTGGCGATAGCCTTCGAGGATGGCCTTCACGCAATCCAGCCGGCCGGTGGTGCGGATGCTCTTGAGCGCCCCGCCCAGCGCGATGAAGCCCCAGCCGAGCCCCCCGGTCTGCGCATAGGAAAAGGCGACGAGGCACAGTTCGCCCAGATGCTCGTCGGCCTGATAGCCGGTCAGCACATGCCACAGATCATGGATGTCGCGCTCGCGTCGGCCCATCCAGGCATAGGGATGTTCCACCTCGATGCCCTGGAAACCGCCCTCGACCATGCTGACCTGGACGAGACCGTCGGCCGAATAGCCGGTGGAGTCGAGGAAGTGCCGATAGGCGGCACCCAGGGTGCCGGGCGCAAAGCTGTCGATCCAGCTGCGGTCGGTCAGCCGCTTCGACAGTTCCAGCCGGCGATAGGCAAGCCTGCCGCCACCGGGGACGCTGAGGAGCTTGACGTAGTTGCGCTGGCTGACATTGCCGTTCAGCGCGCGCATGATCTTGAACACCTGCTCGGTATCGTCGCCATTGGCGAGCAGGCGGCGCAGCGCCGCCAGCGCGGTGCCCCATTCCCGCTTGAGCGGAACCCCCGGGTTGATCGGGGCCGGTTGGATCAACGGTTGCTGTGCCTGAGTCGCCATGCGGTTCGATCCGTGTAACTGACACGGATGTTAGTAGCAGAACCGCAAACAGAGTTCAATCGGATGCCGCGCAATCGCTCGCCATCCGGCCTGAGGCGGACGACGGATCCAGGGAGATCCGCCGCCCGACCCAAGTCCCGGAAGTGCGACCCTCGGGGCTTGACGCCGGTAATGGCGGAGCGCGATCGACCGGTATAGCCGGGGAAAGCGCGGGTGCCCCTGGAAAGCGGCCATCAACCATTGCAAGCCGCTGTTCGTAAAGCTTTATCCGGTGCGGGATCAGACCCGCATGGGCATCAATACGTACAGCGCCGGAGACGTGTCATTCTCGCGGATCAGCGTCGGCGCGGCGGCATCGGCCAGGTGCACCTCGACGAGATCACCTTCGATCTGTCCGAGAATGTCCATCAGATAGCGGCTGTTGAAGCCGATCTCGAAGCCCTGTGCGGCATATTCGCCGGGCACTTCTTCCGCCGCGACGCCGTTCTCGGGGCTGGTCACCGAGAGCACGACCTTGTCGCGCTCCAGCGCCATCTTCACCGCGCGGGTCTTCTCGGTCGCGATGGTCGAGACGCGGTCGACACCCTGCATCAGGCTCTTCGGATCGAGCTTGAGCAGCTTGTCGTTCGCGGTCGGGATCACGCGGCTGTAATCGGGGAACGTGCCGTCGATCAGCTTCGAGGTGAGGATCGCCTGGCCCAGATCGAAGCGGATCTTCGACGGCGAGAGCGACACGCCCACCGAACCGTCGACCTCGTCGAGCAGCTTGCGCAGCTCGGCCACGCATTTGCGCGGCACGATCACGCCCGGCATCGCATCGGCGCCATCCGGGCAGGGCACGGTGACGCGCGCCAGCCGGTGACCGTCGGTCGCCGCGGCACGCAGCATGCGGCTGGCATCGTCGGTCACGTGGAAGAAGATGCCGTTCAGATAATAGCGAGTCTCCTCGGTGGAGATCGCAAAGCGGGTCTTGTCGATGATCTGCTTGAGCGTCTCGGCGGGCAGCTCGAACGTCGTCGGCAGCTCGCCCTCGGCGATCATCGGGAAATCGTCGCGCGGCAGCGTGCCGAGCTGGAAGCGGGCGCGGCCGGCGACCACCGTCAGCTTGCCCTCGGCCGCGGTGAGCACCACCTGCGAACCCTCAGGCAGCTTGCGGACGATGTCGAACAGCGTGTGCGCCGAAACCGTGATCGCGCCGACCTGGTCGACCGCGGCGGGGATCGTCTCGTCGATCTGCAGATCGAGATCGGTCGCCATAAGCCGGATCGTGCCGCCCAGCTGCGCATCGATCAGCACGTTGGACAGGATCGGAATCGTGTTGCGCCGCTCGACCACGGACTGGACGTGGCTCAGGCCCCTCAACAGAGTTGCGCGTTCGATCGTCGCCTTCATGTACCTCAAACCCCCGGGCCGTCGCCCTGCTTCCTACCCGGCGCGACCCGGCCGGTGGCAATGCGCCATGACGTACCCTTAACGCGAAAAAGGGCCGGAGCAAGCCGCTCCGGCCCCCTTTTCCACAAGCAGAACGCCTTTTCGGCGCTCAGAAGCGGACGCCGATGCCGGTGACGATCTGGTGACGCTCCGGATCCACGCCGTTGGTCTGCGAACCATAGTTGGAATAGCGATACTCGGCCTTTGCGAAGACTTTGTCAGTCAGCTTGAACTCGGCACCCGCGCCCAGGCGCCAGCCATCATAATTGTCGCGCTGGCGCAAGGAGAGCGCCGGCGCGGTGGCGGTGGCGGGCGAGTCATAGTCGGTGATGAACTGGGCGTTGGTATAGCCCGCCTTGGCATAGATCAGCGTGCGCGGCGTCGCGAGGAAGCCGAGGCGGCCGCCGACATACAGGTCGCGGCCCGCCTTCACGCGCAGCCGGTCGCCGGCGGTGAGGACGTTGCTGGTACGGTCGCTGATGCTGGAGCCGGTCACTTCGCCTTCCACACCGAACACGGTGCTGCCGCGCTGGATGTCATAGCCGATGTTGCCGCCATAGGTGACGCCGTCGCGCGACGCATCATAGGAGGACTTGTCGTTCACCCGATCCCAGCCGGCGATGACTTCGGCGTGCGAACCGGCGAAGGTCTGATCGGACGACGTCGTCTGGGCGAGCGCCGGCGCGGCAATGGCCGACGAGGCGATCAGGGCGGCGATGAAAAGCTTGGTACGCATGAATCTACTCCTCACTGAAACCGCACCGAAAGGGTGCGGCCTGACGCCAGCCGCAGGCCTTTCGACCTCGGCTGATGGCGGTATTCGGCAGGGGGCTCAGCCGACTCGATATGCCAGCTGCGACGCGTTGCCTTCCTCGATGCCGTTCCGCCTGCTCTGCGAGCGAAACGACCGATGCACCCCCGCCGCTGACGCTCGGATGAACGAATCTGGGCCAAATTGGGACATTGCGTTTCCCGCCGTTTCGGCAGACAGCCATGGCATGGCCAGCACAAGACAGGGCCGCGACTTCATCGCGCGGCACGGCGAGACGGTGTTCAACATTGCCCGGCGAATGCAGGGCGACCACCCGCACACGCCGCTGACCCGCGCCGGCTTTGCCCAGGCGGACGCGATGGGCGCGGCCCTGCGGAACCTCCTCGGGCCGAAGCCGGCGCTGACCCTGTGGTCGTCGAGCGCCGGTCGGGCACTGCAGACGCTGGCGATCATCGCCGAGCATCTCGAACTCGACTGGCACCAGGTCCGCACCGACGATCGCCTGGTCGAGATCGGCATGGGCAGCTGGAGCGGCCGCTATTATGCCGATCTGGAAGGCGAGGTCGGACCCTTTCTCGATCGGGAGCACGGCCTCTACACCCGCGCTCCCGAAGGCGGGGAATGGTATGACGCGATTGCGGCGCGCGTCTCGGGCTGGCTTGCCGACACCAACGACGATCCGGGTGACCGGCTGGTCATCATGCACGGCATGTCCAGCCGGATCCTGCGCGGGGTGATGACCGGCCGCGACGTGCTGCCGCAGTTCGACGCGCCGGTCGCACCCGACCTGCCGCAGGGATCGGTGGTCAAGATCGAGGGGGGCGTGGAGACGATCGCGCATCTCGGCACCGGACGCGGCGCGGCACCGGCATGATCCTCGCGCTGGCGCTGCTCGCGCTGGGGGGGCCGCGCGAGACGATCGGCATCTACGCGCGCTGGGGCGCGTTTCGCGATACGGCACCAACCCGGTGCTTCGCGGTCGCACGCCCCTCTGACACCGCGCGGCGCGGCGAGGCATCCGTCAGCATCACCAGCTGGCCGGCGCGCGGGGTGCGGCACCAGCTCCACGTTCGCCTGAGCCGGGCGCGGGCGGACCACGCCCGGGTAATGCTGGTAGCCGGCGAACGCCGCTTCGAGCTCACCGCCAGCCGCCGCGACGCCTGGGCACCCGACGCGCGCACCGACGCGGCGATCGTGGCCGCCATGCGCGACGGCCGGGCGCTGAGCGTGGAAAGCGTCGATACCGACGGCACGCCGTTCGTCGACGGCTATCCGCTGCAGGGCGCTGCCAGCGCGATCGACGCGGCGACGCTGGCGTGCCTGTAGGCCAGTAAGGCGGAAGGGGGACGCGAACCGGCGGGAACGACGGACATGGCCCCAAAACCACTGGCACGCGCAGCCGCAGCCACTATCTTGGCCGCGTGCGAACCCCGACCGTCTCCGCCCGCCTTGCCGATGGTGTCGCCTCGATCCCGGCGGCGCAGTGGGATGCCTGTGCCGGCACCGACAATCCGTTCCTCAGCCACGCCTTCCTGTCGATCCTTGAAGCCTCGGGCTCGGCAGCGCCGCAGACCGGCTGGCAGCCGCTGCCGATCGTGGTCGACGGGCCCGATGGCACCCCTGCCGCGATCGCGCCCGCCTATGCCAAGAGCCACAGCCAGGGCGAATATGTGTTCGACCATAGCTGGGCCGATGCCTGGGAACGTGCGGGCGGCCGCTATTACCCCAAGTTGCAGGTAGCGGTGCCGTTCACGCCCGTTCCCGGCCCCCGGCTGCTGCTGCGCGACCCCGCTCTTGCGCCGTCGCTGATCGCCGCGATCGAGGCGGTGGTGGACCAGCACAAGCTTTCCTCGGGCCATGTAACCTTCGTCGACGAAGCGCAGGTGCCGCTGTTCGAGGCGGCGGGCTGGCTGATCCGCACCGGTACCCAGTTCCACTGGCACAATGACGGCTATGCGAGCTTCGACGCGTTTCTAGGCGCGCTTGCCAGCCGCAAGCGCAAGGCGATCCGCAAGGAGCGCGCCGCTGCGGTGGAGGGCCTGACCATCCGCCACCTGAGCGGGGCCGAGATCACCGAGGCGCATTGGGACGCCTTCTGGGCCTTCTACCAGGATACCGGCAGTCGGAAATGGGGCCGCCCCTATCTCACCCGCCCCTTCTTCTCGATGCTGGGCGAGGCGCTGGGCGACAAGGTGCTGCTGATGCTGGCGGAGCGCGACGGGCGCCCGATCGCCGGCGCGCTCAACCTGATCGGCGGCGATGCGCTGTACGGCCGCTACTGGGGCTGCACGGAGGACGTGCCGTTCCTCCATTTCGAGCTCTGCTACTACCAGGCGATCGACGCCGCGATTCAGCGCGGCCTGCCCCGGGTCGAGGCCGGCGCGCAGGGCGAGCACAAGCTGGCGCGCGGTTATGTGCCGGTGACGACCTGGTCGGCCCATTACCTCCCCGACCCCGGCTTCCGCCGCGCCGTCGCCGATTTCCTGGTCCGCGAGCAGCAGGCGGTGGAACGCGAGCAGGAATATCTGGAAGAGCTGACGCCGTTCCGGAAGGCGGAGTAGGTTTGGCTTGCGGCCCTTCGCGCCAGGGGGTCCATCGCATCCGAACGACATGCCGCGTCCTTCCCGCGAAGGCGGGGACCCATTGGCGCTGATATCGAGCTTCTTCCCCCAACCGCACAGGCAAATGGATCTCCACCTTCGCGGGAAGGACGGTCGTTCTCGACGCGCCTCAGGTTCTCAAGAGGGCGGCGCGGTGCCGTTGCCCGGCAGCTCGCCCGCGGCCTCGGCCTCGCGGATCAGCACGGCTTCGGGGCGCGGGATCGGCAGGTCGCCGGGGTTGAGGCCCGGGCCGGGGACATTGTGGTCCACCTTGTACAGCACGCTCGGCCCGTCGCGCCACACCGGGATCAGCCCCTGCTCGTAGCGCGGATCGAACGCCGGCGGGCGGATCAGCCAGACATAGTCGAACGCGTCGCGCGGGAAGAGCGCCAGGCTGCGCGCGATCGGCCGCCACCATTCGCGCGGGCACTGGACATTGGTCACCAGCTCCGACGGATCATGCGCAAAACGCTTGGCGGCGCGGTAGCGCACGGTCAGCAGCTGGCCGCCCGCCATCGACCATTGATCGTTGGTATAGGCCAGCCGCCGCTCCAGCGCGAGGCCGGGGACGTGCTGCAGGCGGGTCATCGCCCACTCGTTGTAGCAGGTCTCGCCGACGAAGCTGACCAGACGTGCGCCGACCGGCAGGTGATCGAGCGCCTTGAGCTCGCGATCATAGGCCTGGTCGTAGAGGGCGAAGCTCGCGGTGGTCGCGCCGATACGGGCGAGGAAGAAGGCGAGCCCCAGCACCGCAACGGTCGTCGCCCCCCGCATCGACAGGCCGGGCTTGGGCCGGATCGCCAGGATCGCGATCGCGATCAGGAACGGCACCAGCCGCATGTCGGCATAGGCCGATCCGAACACCACGCGCGGCAGGAAGATATAGACCAGCAGCAGGAACAGCGCCGAGAGGCCGAGGTTGCGCGAATACTGGATGTTGGGGTCGCGCACGGCCTTCAGGATCAACAGGAAGATCACGCCGACGCTGGCGAGATCGAACAGCTGCCAGCGATCGCGGAACACCTGCGTCACCCACAGCGTCTTGGCGCGCCAGTTGAACCAGTCGAAGGTCTGGCCCGAGACATGCTCGCCGCCCCGCCAGATGATCATCAGCACCGCCGGCAGCGCCAGCACCAGGCACTGCACGCCGGCGAAGAAGCAGGGCGCGATCCAGCCGTTCTTGAAATCCTTGTACCAGGGCAGGGTGCGGTCGCGGCGCAGGTCGTGCTGGCGGATCAGCTCCGCCGAGAAGGCGAGCACGCCCAGCACGCCCCAGCCAAAAGTGTGCGCGATCCAGATCAGCACCGAGATCGGCACGAACACGGCCGAGCGGAAGCCGAACTTGCCCAGCCGCCCCAGCCGCAGCCACCAGCCGAACGCCAGCATCGCCAGCCCCATCGAGAAGGCGAAATTGACGAAGCCGAAATGGAAGGGGAAGGCATAGGCGAGCGGCAGCGCGAACAGCGCGGTTGCCGGAATGCGGCCATGCACCTCGCGCGCGATCATCAGGAAGCCCGCGACGGTCATCGCAGGGATCGTGAGGACGATCAGCTTGACCGCCAGCTCGAGCGGCAGCCCCAGCTTGACCAGCGGGATGATCGCGAGGTCGAGCCCCAGATTGCCCATCAGCTGCCAGCGGAAATCATACCATTCCTGCAGCCATGGCGTGCCGTCATAGGCAAACTGCACCCGGTAGCGGCCCATATGGCCGGGCAGGTCCACGAGCGGCGGAATATCCGGCCATAGCAGCGGCAGCGTCGCCACCAGCGTCGCGAAGAGCACGAACCAGCGTGTCTGCCACCAGTGCAGCCGATCTCCCTTATCCATCGCGCCGCTTTAGTGCGGCGAAGGGCCGGGCGACAAGCGCTTATGGTCGATCCGGTAGAGTGCGTCTGCCCCGTCCGTCCAGACGCGGGTCATGCCGGCGAGGCGGCGAGGGTCGACGGCTGGCGGGTGGAGGAGCCACACATAGTCGAAGGCGCCTCGCGGGAGCGTCGCCAGCGACTCGTCGAGCGTCCGGAATCCGGGCTCCAGCGCGCACGGGGCGGCCAGCACCATCTGCGAGGGATCGCTGTCGAACCCGGCCATCGCGGCGGGCGCGTGGATGGTGAGCGGCGACCCGCCCCCGAGCCGCCACTGGTCGTTGGAAAAGGCGCGGCGCTCGGCAAGCGCCAGGCCGGGCAGATGGTTGAGCCGCTGGTGCTTCCAGGGCTGGCCGCAGCGCTCGCCGACGAAGCTCACCAGCCGCGCGCCTTGCGGCACCTGGTCGAGCGCGGCCAGCCGCTGCCGCCAATCGGCATCGTACAGCGCGAGGCTTGCGGTGGTGCCCAGGATGCGGACGAGGAAAAAACCGACGGCAAGCGACGCGAGCATGCCGCGCCGGCGTTCGGTCATGCTCGGCTTGGCCGCGAGCGCGAGCAGGCCGAGCAGGAACAGATAGGGCACCAGCCGCATGTCGGCATAGGCCGAGTTGAACAGCATGAAGGGCAGCAGCACGAAGGCGGCGAGCACCAGCAGAAAGGCGCGGTGGAGACGCGGCGCCAGCCCGGTGTCGGGATCGCGCCAGCCCTGGTAGAGCAGGCTCACCAGCACCGCCACCGAGACGAGATCGAGCAGCTGCCAGCGATCCCGCACGACCGAGACCAGCCAGCCGATCTTGGTGCTCCACACGAAGAACGGGCCGGTCATTCCCGCGCCGCTGCCGTCGCGCCAGAGCAACAGCAGGATCGCGGGCGGCGCGAGCGGGAGCAGGCGAAGCGGCACGCGCTTCCAGTCGCGCAGCTCGGCGCCCAGCACGAACAGGCCCAGCATCCCCCAGCCGACGACATGCGCCAGCCAGATGGCCAGCGCGACCGGCACGAACAGGGCAGCCCGCAGCCGGTAGCGCGCCAGCCGTCCCAGCCGCAGCCACAAGGCGAAGGCGTTGAGCGCCAGCGCCATCGCCAGCAGATAGTTCACGAAGCCGAAGTGGAAGGCGTAGTTATAGGCGAGCGGCAGCGCGGCGATCGCCCAGGGGGTGACGCGGCCATGCACCTCGCGGGCGATCCACAGGGTGCCGGCGACGGTGAGCATCACCGTGGCGATCACCACGGCCTTTACCGCCGGCAGCAATCCCAGCACCGGCGCCAAGGCCCGCACCGCAAGGTCGACGCCGAGATTGCCGACCAGCATCCAGCGGAAGCGATACCAGGCGGCCAGCGGCCCGGCATCGCCGTCGAGCATCACCCGGAAGCGGCCGAGATGGCCGGGCAGATCCGTGAGCGGCGGGACGACGGGCCATAGCAACGGCACGGCGCTGATCAGCACCGCGGCCACCGCGAAGGTCCGCGTCTCCCACCAGCGCCTGGGGCTCAATGCGTGGTCCCGCGTCCGACCAGCCGATAGACCATCGGTGCCTCGCCCGGCCGTGACGCCTGCGCCAGCCAGCCAGGCACCTGACCGGCGCGCAGCGCGCCGGCGAGGCGGCTGGTGTCGTTGCCCGCAGCGCCCAGTTCGCCCAGCCCGTCCGGGCAGAGCGCGACATAGTCGACCCCCCAGCGCCGGGCAGTCGCCTCCGCCTGTGCGGGCGGACTCAGGAACAGGTCGAGCATGGCACGATTTCCTTGGGTGTTGCGATGATAGGGGCCGGCGAGGAAGCGATGCCGGGTGGCGGGAAGGAGGAAGCCGCTGAGGTCGATCGGCGCGGCGACGAGCCCTGGCGGGAGCGCCGCAACCCGCGCAAGCGCATCCGGCGCGGCGCAGTCGGCGGTTGGAGCGGCGCGCGCCTTCGGCGCGAGCGCATCGCCCAGAAACGCATAGACCATGCCTGCCGAGGCAACCCAGGCGCCCGCGAGCGGCAACGCGCCGTGTCGGCGGGCGGCAGCGATCAGCGCGGCAAGCGCGGGCGCCGCCAGCAGGGCAGCGGCATAGGCCCCGCGCAGCTGGATCAGCGCGATCAGCACCGCCACGAGCTGGAAGCCGATCAGAATCGCGGCGTCGGCGCTACGCCGCTGCCCGGCGACCCGGAACCCGGCCAGCAGCCCGACAAGGCCGATGCCCAGATAGGCGATGCTGTGCCAGCCGGGTGCCGACAGGATCGATTGCGCCTCCGCCACCTGCGCCAGCCAGAGGCGCGCAAGCACCGGATCGACCGCGCCATAGGGGCGAAGGCAGGCGGGCGCGGCAAACGCCGCCTCGCCCACCGCAAGGCACCCGGCGATCAGCAGTACGCCAAGTCGGCGATTGCGGTCGGTGGAGACAAAGCCTGCCGCCGCCATCGCTGCGGGCGCGAGCGCGCCCAGCATCGCCGCGCGCCAAAGGATCGCAGTGAATCCGTCGCAGGCGGGATAGGCCCACCCGCTCGTCGCAAACAGTGCGCGCGCCGCCGCCAGCGACAGCAACAGCGTCGTGGCATAGCCGGTGATCCGCGCCTGCGCGCCCGCATCGCCTCGCCACCAGCGCCAGGCGATGGCGATCCCGCCTGCCGCAAGCAGCGGCGCGGTTTCCATCCCGATGACCAGCGAGAGCGTCGTCACGAGCCCCGCGACCGCACCGTCGCGCAGCGATCCCGGTCCGAGCGTCGCCCACAGCAGCGCGAGGACCAACACCATCTGAAGATTGTGGTGATCGATGCGCCCCGGAAAAAAGAGCGTCGTCGCGGGGAAGGCCAGCGCGGCGACCACCGCCGTGGCGGTCCCGGAAATCTCCAGGCGGCGCGCGACGGCGGCAACAAGGGCCAGCGCGGCGGCGAACCACAGCACCGGCACCGCCGCGACCGCCGCGACGGTCGCCGCATGCGCGCCCAGCATCGGGGACAGCAGCAGGATCAGCCCGGCGGGCAGCAGGTCGGCCACGCGCGACCAGTGCATCTCGAGCCCCTGCGCGCCCCCCAGACGGTGCTGGGCGAGATCGGCGAAGCGCTGCCCGCCCAGCCAGTCGCGCACTTGCTGGAGGCGCATGCCGTCATCGGTATCGGGCAGCCGCAGCGCCGCAAGCGGCACGTGATCGCGCACGATCCAGGCGAACCCGAGCAGCAATGCCAGCGCCACCGCGACGATCGAATCGCGTACGGCGCTGCGAGGATGGCCCGGTCCCATGGCACCGGGCTAGGCGCACATGGTTAATGCCGGGTTGAACCCCGGCTCCGGCGCTATCCGCTGTTACGCAGCGCGGTCGCGATCGCGTTGATCGACAGCAGGATTCCCTCGCCGATCCGGGGATCGTCCTCCCCCGCGCGGTGGCGCTTCATCAGCTCGATCTGCAGCAGGTTGAGCGGCTCGATATAGGGCAGGCGCAGTCGGATCGAGGTGTCGAGCAGCGGGTGCTTCTCCAGCAGCCGGGTCTGGCGGGTCACCTGGAGCAGCGCGTCATGGGTCTGCTGCCAGCCGCCCTGGATGCGGCCGAAAATGCCGTCGCGCAGCTCCGCGTCCTCGACCAGCGCGGCATAATGGCTGGCGATGCCCATGTCGGACTTGGCGAGCACCTGCTCCATATTGTCGAGCGTCGCGCGGAACAGCGGCCAGGCGCTCGCCATCTCGCGCAGCAGCCCCTTGTCCTCGAACGCCTCCAGCGCCGCACCGACGCCATACCAGCCCGGCAGCATCACGCGCGCCTGTGCCCAGCTGAACACCCAGGGGATGGCGCGCAGATCCTCGATGGCGTCGCTCTTCTTGCGGCTGGCGGGGCGCGAGCCGATCTTGAGGCCGGCGATCTCGGCGATTGGCGTCATCTGGCGGAAGAAGGTAGTGAAGCCGGGGGTCTCGTAGACGAGGCCCCGGTAGGTGCGGAACGCGGTTTCCGAGATGCGGTCCATCGCTGCGGCGAAGCGCTCGGCATCGGCAGGCGCGAGCTGCTCCGGCTCCAGGCTGGCGAGCAGCGTGGCCGAGGCCATCGCCTCCAGGTTGGTCATCGCGCTTTCGAGGCTGCCATATTTGGCGGCGATCACCTCCCCCTGCTCGGTGATGCGAATGCGGCCCTGCACGGTGCCCGGCGGCTGGGCGAGGATCGCCGAGAAGCTCGACCCGCCGCCCCGCCCCACCGCGCCGCCGCGGCCGTGAAACAGTTGCATGGCGAGGCCGGCCTGTTCGAACACCGGCTTGAGCGCGGTCGACCCCCGGCTCAGCTGCCAGGTGGAGGTGAGGTAGCCGCCGTCCTTGTTCGAATCGGAATAGCCGATCATCACTTCCTGGTGCCCGCGCGCGGCGGCGATCGCGGCGACCTCGGGCAGGCCGAGCCAGGCTTCCATGATCGGCGGGGCGGCTTCCAAGTCGGCGATCGTCTCGAACAGCGGGATCGCCATGATGTGTGCCTGCGGCGTCTCGCCCGGCACATAGAGCCCGGCTTCCTTGAGCAGGATATGGACCTCGAGCAGATCCGACACCGACTGCGCCATCGAGACGATGTAGTGCCGGATGCAGTCGCGGCCATAGCGGGCATGCGCTGCCGCCGCCTCGCGGACGATCGCAAGCTCGGAGGCCGTTTCCTCCGAATAGACCGCATAGGGGCTGGTCAGCGGCCGGGCATTGGCAAGCTCGCGGCGCAACAGCGCGATGCGCGCCGGCTCGTCGAGCGCGGCATAGTCGTCGCATACGCCCGCAGACTGGAGCAGCTCCGCCACCACGCGCTGATGGATCGCGCTGTTCTGGCGCATGTCGAGCGTGGCCAGGTGGAACCCGAAGGTCTCGACCGCGCGGATCAGCCGCCCCAGCGCGCCGCCGGTCGCCAGCGGCCCGCTCCCGGCAAGGCCCCGCGCAATGGCGACGAGATCCTCGCGAAACTCGGACGGATGGCCATAGGGCGCGGCCGGTATCGGCGAAGGACGTCCCGGACGCTTGCCGACCAGCTTCTCGTGCGTGGCGGAGAGGCGCGCATAGATCCCGGTCAGCGCGCGGCGATAGGGTTCGTCGCTGCGGCTCTTGCCGGTGTCGCCGCTGACCTCGGCGAGCTGCAGCACCGCTTCCGGCACCTCTACATGCTCGGTCGAAATCGACAGCTCGGCGCCGAGCGCGTGCACCGACTCGAGATAATGGTCGAGCACCGTCTCCGCCGACCGGGCGAGCGCGAAGCGCATCGATTCGGCGGTGACGAAGGGATTGCCGTCGCGGTCGCCGCCGATCCAGCTGCCCGGGCGCAGGAAGCTCGGCGCGCGGTCGCCGAGTGCGCGGTCCCAGCGGGCGTAGAGCGCGGGCAGCACCGGCAGGAACACGTCCCGGAAATAGGAGAGCGCGGTCTCGACCTCATCGGGCACGCCCAGCTTTTCCCGGCGCAGCACGCGGGTCTGCCACAGCAGCGCGATCTGGCGGAGAATCGCCTCTTCCACCTGGTCGCCGTCCGGCGTCTCGGTGACGCCCTGGTCGCGGAGCCGCATCAGCTCGGCGATGCGGTTCTTGTGGTCGATCATCGACTTGCGCCGCACCTCGGTCGGGTGCGCGGTCAGCACCGGGCTGACCAGCGCATGCTCCAGCAGCGCCATCACCGGTTCGTGACCGATGCCCGACTTGGCCAGCCGTTCGAGCGCGGCGGCGACATCGGCGTCCTTCTCGGTGGCAACACCCTGCCGGTCCTCGGCAAGATTGGCGAGCATCGAGAACAGCATGAAGCCGCGGACGAAATCGAGCGTCTCGTCCAGCGTGAGCCGGTCCAGCCCGGAATCGATCGCTGCCGCACCCGCAACCCCGCGATGCCGGTCCACCGAGGTCGCGCGGATATATTCGATCCGCTTGAACAATTCCTCGCCGCCATAGACACGAATGACGTCGCCGAGCAGCCGCCCAAGAAAGCGGATGTCGGGGTTGTTGGTGATTGCGATGCTGGCCATGGGCGCGATTGCTGCACTGCAAAGCGAACGCGGTCAACTTGTTCGCGCTACCAGAGTAGCTACGTTAAGCGCATGGATTTAGTTGCATTTGCAACCCACAGCGTACGACGCGCAATGATCGGCCAGGTGCGGGCGGTCTTCAACGATGCCGCGCGCGGGGAAACGCCCGTGCAGCGCAGTATGAACGGGCTGTTGGGACCCGACTCGGTGGTGTGGCGCGTGCACGGCGACGTGACCACGATGATGGTCGGCGGCGTGACCGCGCTGCTGCTCCAGATGCTTCATCCAGCGGTGCTCGCGGGGGTATGGGACCATTCCAAGTTCCGCCACGACATGCTCGGCCGCCTGCGCCGCACCGCCCGTTTCATCGCCCAGACCAGCTATGCCGAACGGGGGGAGGCCGAAGCGGCGATCGGACGGGTGCGGGAGATCCACCAGCATATCCGCGGCGTGCTGCCCGACGGCACGCCGTACCGCGCCGACGATCCCCGCCTGCTCGCCTGGGTGCATGTGACCGAGGCGGTGAGCTTTCTCGACGGCTGGGTCCGCTACGCCGAGCCGGGCATGTCGCGCGCCGATCAGGACCGTTATTTCGCCGAGTTCGCGCAGGTGGCGGAGGCACTGGGCGCCAATCCGGTGCCGCACAGCCGCGCCGAGGCACAGGCGCTGATCTCCGCCATGCGCGGCGAACTTCGCTATGACGACCGGACCCGCGAGGTGGCGCGGCTGCTGCTCGAACAGCCTGCGCCGAACTTCGCCACCAAGCCCTTCCAGGCCATGACCTTCGCTGCCGCGATCGATCTGCTACCCGGTTGGGCCCGACAGATGCACCGGCTTGCCACCCCGCCCCTTGCGGCGCCGGCGGTACGCCTCGGCACCCGCGGCGTGGCGGAGACGCTGCGCTGGGCGTTTCGCTAATTTTCCATATCGGAAAACATAGTCTTTCCATGTCGGAAAAACATGCTATCTCTTTCCACATTGGAAAGAGGAAATCGCCATGTCCACTATCACCGAAGCCCAGGAAGCGCTGGCCCAAATCCACGCCAGCCGCGCGCAGCTTGCCCGGATCGTGCCTTGTCCGCCTTCGCGCCATCTGGCGTTTGCGGCGCTGGAGGCAGGCATCGTCGCTTCGCCGGCGGCTGCGCCCTATCAGTTGCTCGCCCTGGCGCCGCTTCTGCTGGGTCTGGTGCTGATCGTGCGCTGGGATCGGCGCCGGCTCGGCATGTTCATCAACGGCTATCGTCGCGGGCGCACCCGCCGGGTGATCGCGGCCTTTCTGCCGATCGTCGCCGCGCTGTACGCCGCCAGCGTGTACTTCGTGCTGGCCAGGCAGATGGTCTGGCCCTCGCTGGTCCTGGGCGCGATCATGTTTGCCGTGGCGACGTGGATGAGCATGGTCTGGCAGCGCGTCTTCGTCCGCGAGCTGGAGGCAGGCTTGTGAAGGCGCCCGCGTTCGACGCGGTGATCCACCCGCCGACCCGGCTGCAGATCATGGCGGTGCTCACCAACGTGCAGGAGGCCGAGTTCGCGATGCTGCGCGACCTCGCCAAGGTGAGCGATTCGGTACTCTCGAAACATCTCTCGGCGCTGGCCGAGCCGGGCTATGTCACGCTGCGCAAGGCCGCGGCCAATGGCCGCCAGCGGACCTGGGCCTCGGCCACCCGCGCCGGGCGCGCGGCGTTCGAGCAGCACGTCGCGGCACTGCAGGCGCTGGTAACCCTGGCGCCGACGGACCCGGTCAGCGCATCAGGGTGAGGGTCGGCTGCGGCCGCGTCATGCTGACGAGCAGCAACGTCAGCACGCCTGCGAAGATCGGCGCCAGCCACAAGGCATTCCAGCCCCAGCGGAACTGGCTTTCGGCGCCGATGACCACGCCGCAGACGAAGCCGAACCACAGCCCCAGATAGCGCAGCCAGCCGAAGCGATCCGCA
Source organism: Sphingomonas sp. R1 (assembly GCF_025960285.1). Taxonomy (GTDB): domain Bacteria; phylum Pseudomonadota; class Alphaproteobacteria; order Sphingomonadales; family Sphingomonadaceae; genus Sphingomonas. The sequence continues at coordinate 2,352,676 of NZ_CP110111.1, forward strand.
TCGCCCATCAGCGCTCCGGCCAGCTTCTGGCCCATCTTGACCAGGGACCCGGTCATGTAGGTCACGCCGATCGTGACTTCGCCGTCGCGGTGAAACACACCATTTTCGGTGCCCATCGCAGCGGCAAGCAGCAGCAGCACGCACGGCCCCGGCAGCAGCGTCGCCACGACCGCGGCAAGCAACAGAAGCAGGGTGACGGTCGCCATCACCACCGGCTGGTGGCGATGGGGCCGCGCGCGCGCCAGGATGGTGGAGAGGATGACGCCCGCGACGAAGCTCATCACCAGCGCGGCCGCCATCGCCGCATCGTGCGCCGATCCACTCCCCAGCCCGACGCCGAGACGGGTGGAATTACCGCTCATGAACGAGGCGAAAAAGCCGCCCAGGCTGGTGAAGGCGAGCGCATCGACGAAGCCGGCGAGCGCCGCCAGAAGGATCGCAAGGGCGATCAGCGGAGACTCGGTACGTTGCATGGCCCCTCTCTGCCCCAAGCCCACCCGGCTCGCCAAGACCCGCGTTTGACTTGGCTGCCGCGCCCACGGCAAACGGAGCGGATGAACAGTTCGGTTGCCTTCCAGATCGGTCCCATCCTCCCCTGGCTCGATCTGTTCGGAATCGCGGTATTCGCCGCCACCGGCGCGCTGGCCGCGACCCGACACCAGCAGACGATCGTCACCGCCACCTTCTTCGCCCTGATCACCGGGGTGGGCGGCGGCACCGTGCGCGACCTGCTGATCGGCGCCCCGGTCTTCTGGGTGCATGATGCGAGCGTGGCGGCGCTTTGCCTAGGCATGTCGGCGGTCGTCTGGATCACCCCCCAGCGCTGGTGGAGCGACCGGACCTTCGCCTGGCTCGACGCGCTGGGGCTGGCCGCCTATGCCGCGTTCGGTGCGGCCAAGGCACTCGGCTATGGCATTCCGCCGGTACCGGCGGCGGTGATGGGCGTGGTGACCGCGTGCGTCGGCGGCATCATCCGGGATGTTCTGGCGGGGCAGCCGTCGATCCTGATGCGGCCCGAACTGTACGTGACGGCAGCGGCACTCACCGCATCCATCTATGTGGTGCTGAACCTGCTGGGCTGGCCGCCCTATGCCGCGGGGTTCATCGCAGCGGTTGCCGGCTTCGCGCTCCGCGCCGCCGCGATCATATGGAAACTTGGCCTTCCTGCCTATCGTGTCGATTACGATAATCAAGAAGAATGATGCGCTGCAATAACGTCTCGATCTGGCACGGCGATGACTTGCCAAATCTTATGCCTTTGTTATAGCGCTGCCCCATCGGGTCCCTCTGAAAACATAACAATATCTTGGAATCCAAAGGAGAGGGGATTTTTATGAAGAAGTACATGTTGTTGGCTGCAGCCGGCGCTGCAGTTCTCGCGACAGCGGCGCCGACGCAGGCAAAGCCCTATTCGTTCGTGATCACGGGCAGCCAGACGATCAAATTCGTTCTCGACTCGTCCCCGACGCCGCCAATCGTCGACCCGGGAAATTATTTCGTGCTCGCCGGCGTCAACGGCACGATCAATAACGTGGCCACCACCTTCGATCTCGGATTTGGCAGCCCGTCCTATTTCTTCAATTTCGGCCTGATCAACAATGTCGTCGGCTTCAGCTTCGTCTCGACGGGCGTGGCGATGTACACCGGCAGCGAATCTGCGCCCACGTTCAAGCTGGGCACGTTCACGCTGACTCCGAACACGCCCGAGCCCGACTACACCATGACGATCTCGGCAGTTCCCGAACCGGTGAGCTGGGCCATGCTCATGGCAGGCTTCGGCGGTATCGGCGCGCGCATGCGCCGCCGCCGGAACGTGACGGTGCGGGTCGCCTATAGCGGCTGACAGCTCGCTGCGCCGCCGATCCCCGGGGGATCGGCGGCATTCCGACGGATCGATCAGTCCTTCATCGCGTCGATCAGCTTCTTGACTTCCTGGCTGCGGCCGCGCGGCAGTACCAGGACATCGGCACCCGAGACGACGACGATCAGATCTTCCACGCCGACCAGCGCGACACGCTTGCCGGGCTCGCTCTGCACCAGGCAATTGGTGGCCTCGATCGCGACAACATCGCCGCGCACCACGTTGCCGCCCGCATCGGGGTTGCTGATCGCGTGCAGCGCATCCCAGCTGCCCACGTCGCTCCAGCCCATCGCCACCGGGACCACGGCGACCCGCGCGGCCTTCTCCATTACCGCATAGTCGATCGAATCGGACGGGCACGCCGCGAAGCTCTCCGCTTCGGGGAAGATCCGTACGCCCTCGCGGCGGGCCTTTTCCATCGACTGCTGTGCCGCGACCAGCATCTCCGGCGCAAACTCCTCGAGTGCCGCCAGATACATGTCCGCACGGAACAGGAATATGCCGCCGTTCCAGGCATGATCCCCCGAGGCCAGCATTGCTTCGGCTCGGTCACGCGGCGGTTTTTCCACGAAGCTGTCGACGCGGTGAACACCCGGAGACAGGGCCTCCTCACCGATCTTGATCCAGCCATAGCCAGTCTCGGCCGAATCGGGCGTGATGCCGAAGGTGATCAGCCAACCATCATTGACCAGCGGCATCGCGCTGTCGATGGACGCGTGGAACGCAGCGATATCCGCGATCACGTGATCCGACGGCATGATCAGGATGGGATCGCTACCGCCGCCCGCAGCCAATGCCGCGAGTGCAATCGCAGGTGCCGTATTGCGACCGATCGGCTCGAGCACGAGCGCTTTCAGAGACGCGCCGGTCGCGGCGACCTGTTCTTCTACGAGTTCGGCATGAAACGCATTGGCAACGACGATAGGATCCGAGAACCGGGATCCCGACGCGCGACCAACGGTCAGCTGGAGCATAGTTTCTTCGGCAGTCAGCGAGAGGAGTTGTTTGGGCTTCTCTGGGCGTGACATCGGCCACAGCCGCGTTCCCGACCCACCCGAGAGAATGACGGGCGTGATCGGTTTCGTATCCGGCATTTCGATGATGCTCCTAGTTTTGTTGTGCGGGCGCAATTGCAAAAAAGCCTATGTTAAACAAGTACGCGGCGTATTTGTTACGCGGGGCAAAATTTGACGGCGCTTCAACGCTTCCAGGCCCACCCGTGATCCCTTTCGTTTACCCTTGTGCGCTATGCCGTTCCGGCCATGATCCGCCTGTTCAAGCACTATATTCCCAACACCGTGCTGTTGCTCGGGCTGTTGGACGTGATCCTGCTCGCCGCTGCCGGCGAGCTCGGCTGGCAGGTGCGCGCGCACCAGATCGCCTTCGATACGGGTCCGGTCGCCGAACGCTTGCCCCAGCTGATCAGCTTCACGCTGGTGATCGAGACGGCGATGGTCGCGCTCGGCGTGTACGGGGCGGAAGCGCTGCAGTCGCTGCGCCATGCGCTGGTGCGGCTGATCGTATCGATCGCGCTCGGCGTGCTGGGCCTCAGCGTGCTTTACTTCCTCCTGCCGCCGATCGGCTTCTGGCGCTCGAACCTCCTCTACGCGGCGATCGCCGCACTGATGCTCCTCCTGCTGATGCGAATCCTGCTCGGCAAGACGCTGGGCAGCCAGGCCTTCAAACGGCGTATCGTCGTGCTCGGTGCCGGTCCGCGTGCCATGCGCCTGAAGCAGCTGTCGAAGACCCCCGGCGCTACCTTTGCGGTGGTGGGCTATGTCGCGATGAGCGAGACAAATCGCGTGATCCCCGAGGCGATCGCCCGCGATGCGATCTACAACCTCGCCGACCATGTCGTGCTGCTCAACGCCAGCGAGGTGGTGCTGGCGCTGGAGGAACGCCGCAACGCCCTGCCGCTGAAAGACCTGCTGCGGATCAAGACCACCGGCGTGCATGTCAACGAGATCTCGACCTTTCTCGAGCGCGAGACCGGCCGGGTCGATCTCGACAGCGTCAATCCCAGCTGGCTGATCTTTTCGGACGGCTTCTCCTCCACCCGGATGGTGTCGGCCCTGTCCAAGCGGTTGTTCGACATTGCCGCGAGCCTGATCCTGCTGGTCCTGTCGCTGCCGCTGGTGCTGATCACCGCCGTGCTGATCCGGCTGGAGAGCCGCGGCCCCGCGCTCTATCGCCAGAAGCGCGTCGGCCTGTACGGCCAGGCGTTCGACGTGCTCAAGCTCCGCTCGATGCGCCAGGACGCCGAGGCGCCTGGCGAAGCGGTGTGGGCGGAGAAGGACGATCCGCGAATCACCCGCGTCGGCCGCGTCATCCGCAAGATTCGCGTGGACGAACTGCCCCAGTGCTGGAGCGTGCTGAAAGGCGAGATGAGCTTCGTCGGCCCCCGGCCCGAACGGCCGCAATTCGTCGAGGGTCTCGAACAGCAGCTGCCCTATTATGCCGAGCGCCATATGGTGAAGCCGGGCATCACCGGCTGGGCGCAGATCAACTATCCCTATGGCGCCTCAATCGACGATGCCCGGCAGAAGCTCGAATATGACCTGTTCTACGCCAAGAACTATTCGCCTTTTCTCGACCTGCTGATCCTGCTGCAGACCGCGCGCGTCATCCTGTTCCCCAGCGGCGCGCGCTGATGCTGATGCCCGCGCTGAGCCTGTGGCTGCACGCGCTGGCCGCCTTGCTCTTCGCCCTGCTGCCACTCGCCGCGCTGCGCACCGGCGGCGACGCCCTCCCGCGCCGGGCGCTGGCGGCGGCGCTGGGCCTCACCGCACTGGCGGCGCTTGCCACCGCCGGCATCGGCGCCGACGAGATCGTCACCCATGCTGCCGGTGCGCTGTGCACGCTCGGCTGGCTGGCGTTCCTGCTGCTGCTCCACCGCCGCGCCGGCGAGCCGCGGCCGCCGCTGGCACTTGGCACCGTCTATGGCGTGATCGGCCTGGTGACGCTGGCGGCACTGGTAATGGACGGCGTTGCCGCCACTCCCGGACAGATCGCAGACAAGGCTGCGTCGGTCGCCCTGTTGCTGCACATGCTGGTGGCGGTGGGCGCGCTGGTGATGGTGCAGGCACTGCACGCCGCGCTCGCGCACAACGCCGGTGCGGGGTTGCGCTGGAGCGTCGCCGCACTGGGCGGGCTGTGGCTGGCGGAGCTCGCGGTGCACACGCTCGCCTATCTCGGCGTGCCGACCGACGGTCTGCTCCTCGTCGCACACGGCGCCGCGCTGATCTGCGTCGCCGCCGCCATGGGCCTCGGCCTGCAGCGCCGCGGCGACTGGCGCATGCGCGTGTCGCGTACCGTGGCCTATCAATCGCTCACCCTGGTCGCTGTGGGCGCCTATTTCGTGCTGCTCGCGCTCGCGACCAGCGCCCTTGCCACGCTGGGCGGTCCCCATGCCCGGCTGCTGCAGACTGCCTTCGTGTTCGGGGCAACCGCCGCGATCCTGGCGCTCGTCTCCAACAGTGCCCTGCGCGGCTGGGTGAAGGTGAAGCTCGCCAAGCACCTGTTCCGCCACCGCTATGACTATCGCGCCGAGTGGATGCGCTTCACCGAGACCTTGGGCGCGCCCGGCGCGGCTCCGCTCGATCAGCGCATCGTGCGCGCGCTGGCCGATCTTACCGCGTCCCCGGCCGGGCTGCTGCTGGTCGCCGCGGACGCCGGACTGATCCCCGGTGCGGGCTGGCACTGGGCGCGGACCAACCTTCCCCAGACCGCCGACACCCGGCTCTTCGCCCATCTCGAGGCATCCGGCCGGATCATCGAGATCGATGCCGTCCGCCTGGGCATTGCCGAAGGCGGCGACGCCGAGGCGACGCCCGCCTGGATGTGCGAGACGCCCGGCGCCTGGGCGGTCGTGCCGCTGCTCCATCGCGGGTCGCTGGTCGGCGCGATCCTGCTGGCGCGCCCGGCCCTGGCCCGACGGCTCGACTGGGAAGATTTCGACCTGCTCAAGGCCGCCGGCCGCCAGGTGGCGAGCTATCTCGCCGAGGCCCGGGCGCAGGAAGCGCTCGCCGAGGCGCAGCGGTTCGACGAGTTCAACCGTCGCTTCGCCTTCCTGCTGCACGACATCAAGAATCTGGTCAGCCAGCTTGCGCTCACCGCCCGGAACGCCGAGCGCCACGCCGATAATCCGGCCTTTCGCGCCGACATGATCGCCACGCTGCGCGATTCCTCCGATCGGCTGAACGCCCTGCTCGCAAGGCTCGGCCAGCACCATCGCGGGCGCAGCGAGCCGCCGCAGCCGACCGCGCTGCTGCCGCTTCTCCACCGTGTGGTCGCCGGCCGGCCCGGGCAGCTGCAGCTCGAATCCGGCGGAGACGCGATCGCGCTCGCCGAGCCGGCGGCGCTGGAGCAGATGATTCTCCACCTCGTCCAGAACGCGATCGAGGCAAGCCCGGCCGACCAGCCGGTGCTACTGGCGGTGGCCGGCGACGGAGCCTGGGTGCGCATCGACGTGATCGATCGCGGCTGCGGCATGTCGCCCGCCTTCGTCCGCACCCGCCTGTTCAAGCCGTTCACCTCGTCCAAGCCCGGCGGCTTCGGGCTCGGCACCTTCGAGGCGCAGCAGCTTGCGCAGGGCATGGGCGGGCGGATCGAGGTCGAATCGCACGAGGGCGAGGGCACGCGCTTCCGCGTGATCCTCCGCGCCGCGCACGCGGTGGAGGCGGCGGCATGAGCGCCGCGCTGCCCAAGCTGCTGATCGTCGAGGACGATGCGGGGCTTCAGCGCCAGCTGCGCTGGGCCTATGAGGACTATACGGTGCTCGCCGCCGCCACCCGCGACGAAGCACTCACCCTGCTGCGCGCCGAGGAACCGCCGGTCGTCACGCTCGACCTGGGCCTGCCGCCGGATCCCGACGGCACCAGCGAAGGCTTTGCGACGCTGGAGACGATCCTCCGCCTGGCCCCTGCCACCAAGGTGATCGTCGCCTCGGGCCATTTCGAGCGCGAGTCGATGCGGCGCGCGATCGAGCTCGGCGCGTGGGACTTCTACCAGAAGCCGATCGACATCGATGCGCTGGGGCTGATCGTTGCCCGCGCCTTCCACGTCCATGCGCTGGAGGCCGAGAATCGCCGTCTGGCAGCGCGCGCGGAAGCCACCGCCGTGCTGGGCGGCATGATTACCGCCGCGCCGGAGATGCTCAAGGTCACCCGCACGATCGAGCGTGTCGCGGGTGCCGACGTTTCGGTGATGCTGCTTGGCGCCAGCGGCACCGGCAAGGAGCTGCTGGCGCGCGGCCTGCACGAGGCGAGCCCGCGGAACAAAGGCGGCTTCGTCGCGATCAACTGCGCGGCGATCCCCGAGACGTTGCTCGAGTCCGAGCTGTTCGGCCATGAAAAGGGTGCCTTTACGGGCGCGGTGAAGACCACCGAGGGCAAGATCGAGCTGGCCCAGGGCGGCACGCTGTTCCTGGACGAAGTGGGCGACATTCCACTGCCGCTGCAGGTGAAGCTGCTGCGCTTCCTCCAGGAGCGCGTGATCGAGCGGATCGGCGGGCGCAAGCCCATCGCGGTCGACACCCGAATCGTCTGCGCCACCCACCGCGATGTCGATGCGATGGTCGCCGAGGGCCGCTTTCGCGAGGATCTCTACTACCGGCTCGCCGAAATCGTGGTGCGCATTCCCTCGCTTGCCGAACGCCCGGGCGATGCCGGGCTGCTCGCGCGTCATTTCCTCGCCCGCTATGCCGAGCAGATGAAGGCCGGGCCGAAAAGCTTCGCCCCCGATGCGCTTGCCGCGATCGATGCCTGGGGCTGGCCGGGAAATGTCCGAGAGCTGGAAAACCGCATCAAGCGCGCGGTGATCATGGCCGAGGGCAAGACGGTACATGCCGAGGATCTCGATCTGGCGCCGGGCGATGCGGCGGCGATCAACCTGCGCGCTGTGCGCGAGGCGGCGGACCGGCAGGCGATCCGGCACGCGCTGGCGCGGAGCGACGGCAACGTCTCGGCCGCCGCGCGCCTGCTCGGGATCAGCCGGCCGACGCTCTACGACCTGCTGAAGGCCTATGATCTGCAGGGGTGACGCCGGGATCTCCCCCTCCCGGTTGCGGGAGGGGAACTGCAAGGGCGCGGCGTCGCCTTACTTCTTCTTTTCGGCCTGCACCGCCGCCTGCGGGTCCTTCGACGGTGCGCCCTCGGCCGGCGTGGCCTGCTGGACGTTCACCGATACGTCGGCGCCCTCCACCGCGCCGTTGCTCTGCACGCCGGCATTGTCCGGCGCCGAATCCGCCGCCGGCGCGGCCGGCAGCGGCAGGTTCGAGCCCTGCTTGTTGAGGTAGAGGATCACGTCGGCGCGCAGCTGCGGGTCCGAGATGCCGGCGAAGGTCATCTTGGTGCCCGGGGCGAATTTGCGCGGGTTGGTCAGCCACGCATCCATCTTGTCGAGGTCCCAGGTCCCGCCCACGCCCTTCAGCGCGTCCGAGAAGGCGAAGCCACCCTTGCCCTGGGCGATGCCCTCGCCCAGCGTCGCGTAAAGGTTCGGGCCGATGCCGTTGGCGCCGCCCTGGGCGATCGTGTGGCAGGAGGCGCACTGCTTGAAGCCGCTCTCGCCCTTGGCAAGGTCGGCCTTGGCGAGGCGCACCGCCAGCGGCTCGGCTGCGGCGGCACCACCGGCGGCGTCTTCCACCGCCTCGACGACATAGCCGGGGCGCTCAGGCTTTTCGGAATGGAAGTACTTCGCGCTTGCGATCGAAAGTCCGAGAGCGGCAACGCCGCCAAACAGCGCCCAACCTGCGATCGTATTGAAGCGATCCTGCATCCATCCGCTCCCACCTGTGCTTTGCTTCATCTTTAGAGCGCGCCCGCGCCCGAAGGCAAGCGGACTTGCGGCGGAGTTCTACGGAGGCTAGCGCCGCCGCCCATGGAGAATTTCGCCGCACCCGCCCGTCCGATCGTCGCCCGCATGCTTGCCGAGGCCGATGCGGCGCCGGCGCGCGCGGTGGCCTATCAGGGCGCGCCAGGCGCCAATTCGCATGTCGCGGTGCGCGAGGCGTTTCCGGACGCGCTGCCGCTCCCGTGCTTCTCGTTCGACGACGCGATCGACGCGGTGAAGGAAGGCCGCGCCGACCGGGCGATGATCCCGATCGAGAATTCGCTGCATGGCCGCGTGGCGGACATCCATTTCCTGCTGCCCGAATCCGGGCTGTCGATCATCGGCGAGCATTTCCTTCCCATCCGCCACACGCTGATGGGCACCGGCGGGATCGAGGGCGTGCATGAGGCGATGAGCCACCCGCAGGCGCTCGGCCAATGCCGCCACTGGCTGAAGGCGCACGGCATCGCGCAGGTCGCCTATCCCGATACCGCGGGTGCCGCGGCGATGGTGGCGGAGCTGGCCGACCCCAAGGTGGCGGCGCTGGCGCCGGCGCACGCGGCCGAGCTGTACGGGCTCAACGTGCTGGCCAGCGACATCGCCGATGCCGCGCACAACATGACGCGCTTCGTCGTGCTCTCCCGCGAGGCGCCAGGGGTCACCGGCGACGGCCCGTTCATGACGACGCTGGTGTTCGAGGTGAAGAACATCCCCGCCGCGCTCTACAAGGCACTCGGCGGCTTCGCGACCAACGGCGTCAACATGACCAAGCTCGAAAGCTATCAGCGCGAGGCCAGCTTCGCCGCGACCGAGTTCTACGCCGACATCGTCGGCAGCCCCGACGACCCCGCCGTGCTCCGGGCACTGGAGGAACTGGGCTTCCACACCAAATGGGTGCGGCTGCTCGGCACCTATCCCCAGGCCCGTCCGCGGCCGTAATCTCCGCGCTCCTGGTCCGGACTACGCCCCCTCCGCCCAGGCCTTGAGCAACGTGTAGGCGATGGCATAGGCCGGCGGTGCGAGGAACGGCGCAGCCGGGTCGCGCGCCAATGCCTGCAGCACCTCAGCGCGATCGAACCAGGCCGCATGTTCCAGCTCGTGCGCATCGATCGCGATCGTTTCGTCCAGCGCCTCGCCGATGCAGGCGATCATCAGCTGCGACGGAAAGGGCCAGGGCTGGCTGGCGATGTAGCGCACCGCGCCGACATGCACGCCCGATTCCTCCAGCGTCTCGCGGCGCACCGCATCCTCGATGCTCTCCCCCACTTCCAGAAAGCCGGCGAGCGCGGAATAGCGGTGCGGCGGCCAGCTCGGCTGGCGGCCGAGCAGCACCCGGTCTCCCCGTTCGGCGAGCATGATCACCACCGGGTCGACCCGCGGATAATGCTCGGTCCCGCAACTGGGGCAGAGCCGCCCCCAACCGGCGCGGAAGATGTCGGTCGGGGTGGCGCAGCGCGCGCAGAAGCCGTTGCGCGCATGCCAGTCGATCAGGCTGCGCGCGGCAGCATAGTTGGCGGCGTCCTCCGCTTGGAAGGCATCGAGGATGGCGGACAGCTCGGGCGGGCGGCCGGGCGGCAGCGGCGTGCCCGGCGCCAGCGTCTGCACGAAGCGCGGCTCGCCGTCGAGGAAGCCCAGGAACAGCAAGGGCTGGGTTGCCGCCTCCAGCCCGGTCCAGACCAGCCGGCCGTCGTCACCGAGCTGCGGCACCAGCCCGTCCATCGCCAGCAGCCGCGCGCGCGGATCGGCAAGCGAGGCCGCCAGCAGTTCCGGCTCGTGGCGGACCCGGTCGTCGCGGTCCAGCGTACCGCCGGTGAAGCCGGGCGCGCTCACTTGGCCAGATCGGCGTAGATGGCGGTGCGCACGGGCACCTTGAGGCCGAGTTCCGCGAGCAGGATGTTGACCATCATCGTCGCGCGCACCTGGTTCTTCGGGTCCACCCAGGCAAAGGTGCCGGCAGCCCCGGACCAGCCGAACGTACCCTTGCCCGCACCGCCCGGCTGGTCGGCGAGGAAGACCGAGCCGCCCGCGCCGAAGCCCATCGGCACGCCGGTATCGCGCGCCATCACCGCCAGCATCGTCTTGTCGACGCCCTGCGGCAACAAGTCCGACATGGCGAGCGCCGCCGTCTCGGGCTTGAGGATCCGCGCGCCGTCCAGCGTGCCGCCATTCTGCAGCATGTGGAGGAAGCGATCATAATCGCGCGCCGACATGGCAAGGCCCGCGCCGCCATAGGGGAAGCTCGGCTTTTTGAGATAGACCGAGGTCGCGCCCGGATCGATCGGCAGGCGCGTGGTGCCGGTAACCGCATATTCGGTCGCCAGGCGCCCCGCCTCGCCCGCCGGCACCGTCCAGTAGCTGGAGGTCATCTTGAGGGGGCCGAGGATGCGCGAGTTGACGAAGCTGTCGAACGGCATGCCGCTCGCCACCTCGATGACCCGGCCGAGCACGTCGAGACCGATCGAATAGCTGAACTTGGCGCCCGGCTCGGCGATCAGCGGCAGCGTCGCGGTGCGGTTGGCGAATTCTTCGAGCGTCGCCGGGCGCGCCGGCCGCGCCGTCGCCTCGAACGAATCGCTCACCTGGGCGGGGTTGATGCCCAGGCGATTATACTCGTTGAGCAGCGGCCCCTTGGTGATGATGTTGTAGCCAAGACCTGCGGTGTGGGTCAGCAGGTTGCGCACCGTGATCGGCTTGGTGGCCGGGCGGCTGGTCAGGTCCTTGGCAGGATCGACCAGCACCTTCATGTCCTTGAACGCGGGGATGAAGTCGCTGATCGGCTGGTCGAGCTTGAGCTTGCCTTCCTCGATCAGGATCATCGCAGCGATGCCGGTGATCGGCTTGGTCATCGAATAGACCCGCCACAGCGTGTCGGCGTTCACCTGGGGTGCGGTCGGCTCATAGGCCATGCGGCCCTCGGTCACCACCGTCATCGGCGCCTGGCCCTTGGCATAGGTGATGACGATGCCGGGCACCTTGCCCGAGGCGACGGTCTGGCGCGCGAAGGTCTGGACCTGGCTGGATGCCGGCATGGGTGCAGTCTGGGCCTGTACCAGCGGTGCCTGGAGCAGCAGTGCCGCCCCGATGAGTCCGAACGTTCGCTTGGCCGTCATCGCAGTCTCCGTATCGCTTTTGCCGCCTTGGCGAAGACGGTGGGCAGGCCTGCCGACTCGATATCGGCAGCCGGCCACCATTCGCCCGGGGGTGCGCTTGCATGGCGGGGGATTGTTGCAGTCGCAAGCGCCACCTCCAGCTCGAAATGGGTGAATCCGTGGCGGACGGTTTCGTTCAACATCCGCCAGTCGGCCGCGAACGGTGCATTCGTCAGGCCCGGCGGCGCATCGGCCCAGGGACCCGTGGGCAGCGCGCGCATGCCCCCGAGCAGCCCCTTGTCCGGACGGCGGACGAGCAGCACCGCATCGTCGCGTTCCAGCCAGAACATCGTGCCGTGGCGCTGCGGCTTGGGCGCCTTCCGGGCCTTCACCGGATAGGATTCGGGACTGCCCTCCGCCCGCGCGGCGCAGCCGAAGGCGATCGGGCAGAGCAGGCATTTGGGCGCGCGAACGGTGCAGATGCCGCTGCCCAGATCCATCATCGCCTGGGCGAAGTCTCCGGCGCGCGCATCCGGGGTAATCGTGTCGGTGCACCGCCGGATCACGGGCCGCGATGCCGGCAGCGGATCGGCGATCGCGAACAGCCGCGAGACCACCCGTTCGACATTGGCATCGACCACCACCGCCCGCCGCCCGAACGCGATCGCCGCGATCGCCGCGGCGGTATAGTCGCCGATGCCGGGCAGTGCCCGCAGCGCCGCCTCCGTATCGGGCAGGGCGCCCAGTCGCGCGACCTCGCGGGCGCAGGCGAGCATGTTGCGCGCCCGGGCATAATAGCCGAGCCCCGCCCAGGCGGCCATCACCTCGGCATCCTCGGCCGCCGCCATCGCGCCGAAACTCGGCCAGCGCGCGGTGAATTTCTCGAAATAGGGGATAACGGTAGCGACCTGGGTCTGCTGCAGCATCACCTCGGACAGCCACACCCGGTACGGGTCGGTCGCATTGGCGCCGGGCGGCGCGCGCCAGGGCAGGCGGCGGGCATTGGCATCGTACCAGGCGAGAAGCGCGGGGGCGATCGATTCAGGAGCGTTGTCGGGCACGCCCCGCCTATGGCATGGGGGACCCAGTATGACGAAGCCCCCCCGTGCCACCACCCGCCAGCCGCGCCCCGAGCCGCAGCGCTCGAACCGCGTCCGCGCGGTGTCCGAGCTGCTGCCGGACGTGGGCGGCGCCGCTTTCCGCAAGTTCGGCTTCGTGCAGTCCGCGGTGGTCAGCCGCTGGAACGAGATCGTCGGCGAGCGCTATGCCCGCGTCTCCGCCCCCGAGTCGATCCGCTTTCCCCGCGGCAAGCGCGAGGAGGGCGTGCTCGCGCTCACCGTCTCGGGTGCGTTCGCGCCGATGATGCAGCATATCGCGCCGGAGATCATCGAGCGGGTCAACCGCTTCTTCGGCTATCCGGCCGTCGCCAAGCTGGCGATCCGCCACGGCGATCTGCGCGCGCCCAAGGCCAAGCCGGCCCCGCCGCCGAGCCTCAAGCCGCTGCCGCAGGCAATGGGCGACAGCCTGCGTGGCATCGCCGATCCGGAGCTGCGCGCGGTGCTCGAGTCGCTTGCCGCGGGCGTCGCGGCGCAGGACGAAGCCCCGGTGTTCGGCCGGATCGATTGAAGATGATGCAGCGACTTATCACGTTGATGCTGGCCCTGGTGCCGCTGTTCGCGCTGGGCGCCGCGCCCGCCCCGCAACCCGATTGGCTGGCCACCGTGGTCGCGACGCCCGAGGGCGGCTATCGTCAGGGCAATCCCAACGCGCCGGTCAAGCTGGTCGAGTATGGCTCGCGCGGCTGCCCGACCTGCTACGAATTCGCCAAGGACGGCATGAAGCCGCTGCGCGATCAGTATATCGCCACCGGCAAGGTGAGCTACGAATATCGCGACTTCCTGATCCATGGCGCGCCCGATCTCGCGCTCGCGCTGCTCAACCAGTGCGTCGGCACGGCGCGGTTCTTCCCGGTGCTCGATGCGATCTATGCCAACCAGCCCCGGTTCGAGGAACGGCTGATGGCGCTCACCAAGCAGCCTGCGACGCTGAAGGCGTGGGACAAGCTTCCGCCTGCCCAGATCGCGACCAAATTCGCCGATTCGCTGGGCATGATCGCCTTCATGAAGACGCAAGGGCTGCCCGAGCCCCGGGCGCGCCAGTGCCTTGCCGATCCCAAGGCGATCGCGCGCATCGCCAAGACCTATGCCGATGGCGCGAAGGTGCACGGAGTCAACGGCACGCCCAGCTTCTTCGTCAATGGCCGCAAGGTGCGCGCCTTCACCTGGCCCTATCTCGAGCCCGAGCTCCGCGCCGCCGGCGCCTGACCCTTTGTGAACCCGGAGACCACCATGCGTTTTGCCCTCGCGCTTCTTCCCATCCTGGCGCTCGCCGCCTGCAATGGCGGTGACAAGTCCGCCGGCGGCACCGCCAACGGCAGCGCGGCAGCGCCGTCCTCGGCGCCGGTCGCCGCGATCGCGCCGCCGGCCGGCAAGCAGTGGACCGATATGGTCGAGAAGACCAAGGACAATGGCTTCCGCCAGGGCAACCCGAACGCGCCGATCAAGCTTGTCGAATATGGCTCGCGCATGTGCCCCTATTGCGCGCAGTTCGGCACGACCGGCGTAGGGCCGCTGCGCGAGAAGTATATCGCGACCGGCAAGGTCAGCTATGAATATCGCGACTTCCTGATCCACGGCGCGCCCGATCTCGCGCTCGCGCTGCTCAACCAGTGCGTGCCTGCCGACGCCTTCTTCCCGACGCTCGACCAGATCTATGCCGGCACGGACTCGTTCAACCAGAAGATCCTGGGCATCGAACAGACCAACCCGCAGATCCTGCAGCAGCTGCAGCAGATGCCCCCGCCCCAGGCCGCCGCGGGCTTCGCCCAGGCGCTGGGCTTTGTCGACTTCATGAAGCAGCGCGGCCTGCCCGAGGCCCAGGCCAAGGCCTGCCTTGCCGACCAGAAGCAGATCGAGACGATCGCAAAGGTCAATGCCGATGGCGCCAACGTGTACGGGGTGAATTCGACGCCGAGCTTCTTCATCAATGGCCAGAAGGCCGACGTGAACGACTGGGCCGGCCTGGAGCCGCTGCTCCAGAAGGCCGGCGCCCGCTGATCGACGCGCCATGCAGATAAAACGGCTGCGGCTGACGGGCTTCAAGAGCTTCGTCGACCCGGCCGATCTGCGGATCGAACCGGGGCTGACGGGGATCGTCGGCCCCAATGGCTGCGGCAAGTCCAACCTGCTCGAAGCGCTGCGCTGGGTGATGGGCGAGACCAGCGCCAAGTCGATGCGCGGCGCCGGCATGGAAGACGTGATCTTCGCCGGTACGGCGACCCGGCCGCAGCGCGACTTCGCCGAAGTGGCGGTGGTCGCGGATCTGCCCGAGCAGCAGGACGAGCTGGAGATCATCCGCCGCATCGAACGCGGTGCCGGATCCGCCTATCGCATCAATGGCCGCGACGTGCGCGCCAAGGACGTGGCGCTGGCCTTCGCCGACGCCGCGACCGGCGCGCACTCGCCGGCTTTGGTCAGCCAGGGGCGAATCGGTGCGATCATCGCCGCCAAGCCCGGCGAGCGCCGCGCGATGCTGGAGGAAGCGGCGGGGATCGCCGGCCTCCATGTCCGCCGCCGCGACGCCGAGCAGAAACTCCGCGCGACCGAGACCAACCTCACCCGCCTCGACGAACTGATCGGCGAGCAGGAGCAGCGTGCCGCCGCGCTCAAGCGCCAGGCGCGGCAGGCCGAGCGCTACCGCGAGCTTTCCGATCGCATCCGCGTCGCCGAGGGACGGATGATCTTCGCGCGCTGGCGCGATGCGGCGGCGGCGGCGGAGAGCGCTCGCAAGGATGCGGCCGAGGCCGAATCGCTGGTCGCCGAGCGCAGTGCGGCACAGGCCAAGGCGGAAACCGCGCAGATGGCGGCCGCGGAAGCGGTCGGCAGGTTCCGCGCCGAGGCGCTTCGGCTGCGCGACGCCGCCAGCGACGCCCAGCACCGGCTGCAGTCGCTGCGCGGCGCCCGCCACGGGGTGGAGCGGCGCATCGCCGAACTTGCGGAGGCGAGCCGGCGGCTGGATGCGGATCGCGCACGCGAGGCGGCGCTGGCGCGCGACGCGGCCGAGGGGATCGCGCGGCTTACGGCCGAGCAGGCAACACTGGAGGCGCGGATCGCCGAAAGCGGCGCGCGCGCGCCCGTGCTGGACGCCGCGCTGACCGAGGCGGAGCGCACGGCGCGCGATGCCGAGGTCGCGCTCTCCCAGGCCCTGGCCCAGCAGGCGAGCGAGGCCGCCGAGGTGCGCGTTGCCGATGCCGCGCTGTCCGCCGCCCGCGCGCGGGTCGAACGCAGCCAGCGGGACCAGGCGCGGATCGACAGCGAGGCGCGCGCGCTGGGCGATGCCACCCCGCTCCACGCCGAGCGCGTCCGCGCCGCAGAGGCGCGCGCCGAAGCGCAGCGCCAGGCCGAGACCGCCCGCGACGCCCTCGCCCGCGCCGATGCCGAGGAGCGCGGCGCCATCGACGCGCGTAACGGCGCCCAGGCGGCGCGCGCCACTGCCCATGCCGAGCTCGCGCAGATCGACAGCGAAGCAACAGCGCTCGCCAAGGCCACGAAGGCCTCGGGCAAGGACCGGGTGCTGGACCGGCTGACTGTCGCCGCCGGGTATGAGCGCGCGCTTGCCGCTGCGCTTGGTGACGATCTCGAAGCCGGTCTGGATTCCGGCGCAGATCGCCATTGGGAAGGTGCCGCCCCCCTTCCCTCCGATCCCGATGCCCCCGCCGGCACCACCCCGCTCCTTTCGTACGTCACCGCGCCCAAGGAACTCGCCCGCCGTCTCGCCCAGGTGCTGGTGTGCGAAACCGACACCGGCGAGCCGCTCGCGGTTGGCCAGCGGCTGGTCACGCTGCAGGGCGTGCTGCGCCGCTGGGACGGCTATCGCGCACGCTCAGGCGGTGCAGCGGCGGCGGAACGACTGGAACGCGTCAACCGGCTGTCGGCGCTGGAGCGGGCACGCCCGGCGGCACAGGCGGCGCTGGACGCGGCGGCGACGGCGCTCAGCCGGATCGAGGCGACGATCGCCGAGGCGCGCCGCAGCGCGGCGGAGAACCGCAAGCGGCTCGATCACGCCGAACTGGCGTCGCGCGAAGCCACCCGCGCCGAGGATCGCGCCGCCGGCCAGATAGAGCGGCTGGAGGCCCAGCGCGCGGATCTCGACACGCGGCGCGCCCGCGTGGCAGCCGAGGCCGAGGAAGCCCATGCCGAATATGGCCGTGCCGAAGGGACCAAGGCGGCGCTTCCCGATGGTGCCGAGACGCGCGCCAGGGTCGCCGGGCTGTCCCGCGCGGCAGACCAGGCCCGTGGGGCGGTCGCCAGCGTCCGCGCGGACCGCGCCGCGCTGGATCGCGAGCTTGCCCAGGCGCGCGAGCGGCTCGCCGCCGCGGGCGCCGAGGCGAAGAGCTGGTCCGCCCGCGCTGCCGACGCCACCCGCCGCTCGGCCGAAATGGACGAACGCGCCGCCACATTGGCGCAGGAGCGCGAGGCGATCGCCACCCGCCCCGCCCAGATCGCGGCGCAGTTGGCCGAGGCAGAGGCCACCAACGAGACGATGAAGCGCGACTCCACGGCCGCCCAGGCTGCCGAGCGCGAAGCCGAAGCCGCGCTCCGCACCGCCGAAGTCGCCGCCCGCACGGCAAGCGAATCGCTCTCCGAAGCCCGCGAGCGCCGCGCCGGCGCCGCTGCGCGGGCGGAGAACCAGGACCTCCGCCGGGTGGAGATGGGGCGCGTCTCGGGCGAGCGCTTCGAATGCCCGCCGCCGCTGCTCCCCGCCCGGCTCGGTTTCGAGGGCGAGACGGTGCGCAGCCCGCAGGAGGAATCCGCCGCGCACGAAAAGCTGAGCACCGATCGCGAGCGGCTGGGCCCGGTCAACCTTGTCGCCGAGACCGAACTCGCCGAGCTGGAGGCCGCGTTCGGTACCAATGCGAAGGAGCGCGACGAGCTGCTCCAGGCGGTCCACCGGCTGCGCGGGTCGATCGGCACGCTCAATCGTGAAGGGCGCCAGCGCCTGCTCGCCGCGTTCGAGGCGGTCGACCAGCATTTCCGCCGGCTGTTCACCACGCTGTTCAACGGCGGCCAGGCGCATCTGGCGCTGATCGATTCGGACGATCCGCTGGAGGCGGGGCTCGAGATCATGGCCCAGCCGCCGGGCAAGAAGCTGCAGTCGCTCACCCTGCTTTCGGGCGGCGAGCAGGCGCTGACCGCGGTGGCACTGATCTTCGCGCTGTTCCTCACCAAGCCCTCGCCGATCTGTGTGCTCGACGAAGTCGACGCGCCGCTCGACGACGCCAATGTCGATCGATTCTGTGATCTGCTGGAGGCAATGACCCGCGAGACCGCGACCCGCTACCTGATCGTCACCCACAATGCCGCGACGATGGCGCGGATGCACCGGCTGTTCGGCGTGACGATGGTCGAGCGCGGGGTGAGCCGGCTGGTGTCGGTGGATCTCGGCGGCGCGACGAGCCTGCTGGCGGCGGAGTGAACGGCATTCCTCCTATGCCGTCCGAGATCGGGCCGTCCCGAACCCGTCATCGAAGGGTACGAAACGTCAGATCAGGGACGCATGTTACGCCGGACGAGCCAGCGTCCCAGCGGCCTCACGCGCTGCCGCGCGCCAAAGCCAGACGCCGCCGTCCCGCATAACGGGAACAGGCGCAGCATAGCGGTTGCCACGCGCACGAACGATCAAGATGAGCAGCAGGAACGCCACTACATAGGCGAAGCCCAGTGCCAGCGGTACGATGGCTGGCCGGAGCACCGGCAACTGCGTGATGCACAGCGGCCCCATGAGGAGGGTGGCAAGCGCAAGCCAGCCTGACATACGCACCGGAACGGCCTGAAAGCGAAGATCGCTCTGCGCATACGCGAACCACGGCCTATTCAGGCGCCGCCCGAGGCGTATCGGGGCGTCATGCAGAGGGTGGATGCCGTCTTCCATTCTACCTCCGATTTTCTTGCGCACGCATGCCGACGCGCGTGTGCACCATATCGCTATTCACGCCGTCGCGCCAGGATAGCGCGCGCGGCCGACATTGGCCGCCAGGTGCGCCGAACGATGCCTGCGAGGGGTTCCGCAACGCTGCCTTTGCGGCACCGCGCCTCAGTGCGCCGTCGGGATCGCCGGCTCGCCCTGCAGCGCCGCTGCCACCAGCAGGCTTTCCTCCAGCTTCACGCGGTTGCGCAGGCGCGGCAGCATCGCACGGCTCGCCTCGACGAAGCCGGGGCGGTCGGCGGCGATCTGCTCGGGCGACCAGAACAGCAGATAGTCCTGCCAGTTCGCCTTGAGCCGTTCGAAATCCTCGCGCACCTGATCGACCTTGGCGCGCGACAGGCCGGGCTTGGCCGACAAGGCGAGCTCGTAGATGGTCATATCCTCGCGCGACAGATGGTCGGCCACGCAGTTGAGCAGGTGATCGAGCGCGGTGGAGAGCTGGTCGGGGGTCGCATCGCTCTCGAGCAGTCCGGACAAACGTCGTGCGAGAATGTCGATCATCTCGTGATCGTGCCGCAATTCGGCGATCGTCGTCGTTGCCATCATCGTCCCGCCCTCACTCGATCCCGTCGCGAAGCTCCGCTTCCGTTTCCCCCGTAAAGCTACGTAGCGCGGATTGAGATTCAATGAAACAGCGGAAACACGCGCAAAAAAGGGGCCCGGCAGCGCCGGACCCCTTTCCTGTTCGTTCGCGTTGGCGACGGAAGATCAGTCGCGATCGCCGGTCAGGAACGCGGGGAGGCCGATGTCCTCGCCGCCTTCGTCCTTGCCGCCGTCACGGCCGCCGCTGCGGGGCTTGTCGCCACGATCGCGGCGGGGGCCACGCTCGCCGCGCTCGCCACCGCGCTCGCCGCCACGGCCGCCCTCGCGACGGCGGTCGCCGCCACGATCGCCGCGGTCGCCGCGGTCACCACGATCGCCGCGCGGCTCGCGCGGTTCGCGGGCCGGACGCGAGTCTTCCAGCTCGGCACCGGTTTCCTGGTCGACGACGCGCATCGACAGGCGCACCTTGCCGCGCGGATCGATCTCGAGGACCTTGACCTTGACTTCCTGGCCTTCGCTCAGGACGTCCGAGACCTTCTCGACGCGCTCGTTCTTGATCTCCGAGACGTGGACGAGGCCGTCCTTGCCGCCCATGAAGTTCACGAACGCACCGAAATCGACCAGGTTGACGACCTTGCCGTTGTAGATCTTGCCGACTTCGGCTTCCTCGACGAGGCCCTTGATCCACTTGATCGCGGCTTCGATCTGCGCCGGATCCGACGAGCTGACCTTGATCACGCCCTCGTCGTCGATGTCGACCTTGGCGCCGGTGGTGGCGACGATCTCGCGAATCACCTTGCCGCCGGTGCCGATCACTTCACGGATCTTCGACTTGTCGATCGTGAAGGTCTCGATGCGCGGTGCATGCGCGGAGAGCTCGGCGCGGACTTCGCCCAGTGCCTTGTTCATCTCGCCCAGGATGTGCGCGCGACCGGCCTTCGCCTGGTTGAGCGCCGCCTCGAAGATCTCCTTGGTGATGCCGGCGATCTTGATGTCCATCTGCATCGTGGTGATGCCCTCGGACGTGCCGGCGACCTTGAAGTCCATGTCGCCCAGGTGATCTTCGTCACCCAGGATGTCGGACAGGATCGCGTAATCCTTGCCCTCGAGGATCAGGCCCATGGCGATGCCCGAGACCGGACGCTTGATCGGCACGCCGGCGTCCATCATCGCGAGGCTGCCGCCGCACACCGATGCCATCGACGACGAGCCGTTCGACTCGGTGATGTCGCTGGTCAGGCGGATCGTGTAGGGGAAGTCTTCCTTCGACGGCAGCACCGGGTGCAGCGCGCGCCATGCCAGCTTGCCATGGCCGACTTCGCGACGGCCCGGCGCGCCGAAGCGGCCGACTTCGCCGACCGAATAGGGCGGGAAGTTATAGTGCAGCATGAAGTTCTGGTAGCTGAGGCCGTTCAGGCCATCGATCATCTGCTCGGCGTCCTTGGTGCCGAGGGTGCAGGTGGCGATGGTCTGGGTTTCGCCGCGGGTGAACAGCGCCGAGCCGTGCGCGCGCGGGAGGAAGTGCGTCTCCGCCTCGATCGGGCGGATCTGCGTGGTGGTGCGGCCGTCGATGCGCTTGCCGTCCTTGAGGATGGCGGTGCGGACGATCTCGGCTTCCAGCTTCTTGGTCAGCTTGATGCCGGCCATCACGTCCTGCGGGGACAGGCCGTCCTCGGTGAACTGCGCCTTCGCCTTGGCACGCGCTTCGTTGAGCGCGTTCGAGCGGGCCGACTTGTCGGTCAGCTTGTAGGCGGCGGCGATGTCCTTGCCGATCAGCTTCTTCAGCTTGTCCTTGAGCTTGGCGTTGTCGTTCGACGACGCCATTTCCCAGGGCTCCTTGGCGGCCTGCTCGGCGAGCTTGACGATCGCCTTGACGATCTCGCGGCAGGCATCGTGCGCGAACAGCACGGCACCGAGCATGACCTCTTCCGAAAGCTCCTTGGCTTCGGATTCGACCATCATCACCGCGTCATAAGTCGCGGCGACGACGAGATCGAGCTCGCCCTCGGCAACCTGCGCGTCGGTCGGGTTGAGGATGTACTCGCCGTTGATGTAGCCGACGCGCGCCGCGCCGATCGGGCCCATGAAGGGCACGCCCGAGAGGGTGAGCGCTGCCGAGGCGGCGATCATCGAGAGGATGTCGGGCTCGTTCTCGCCGTCATAGCTCAGCACCTGAGCGATGGCGTTGATCTCGTTGTAGAAGCCTTCCGGGAACAGCGGGCGGATCGGGCGGTCGATGAGGCGGGAGACCAGCGTCTCCTTCTCGGTGGCGCCGCGCTCGCGCTTGAAGAAGCCACCCGGGATGCGGCCGGCGGCCGAGAATTTTTCCTGGTAGTGGACGGTCAGCGGGAAGAAGTCCTGGCCTTCCTTCACGCTCTTGGCGGCGGTGACCGCGCACAACACCACGGTTTCGCCGAGGGTCGCGATCACCGCGCCGTCGGCCTGGCGGGCAACCTTGCCCGTTTCGAGAGTCAGCGTCTTGCCGCCCCACTCGATCGATACAGTCTTCTTGTCGAACATGTCGTTTCCTTCACTCCCCGGTGCCAATCACGCGGGGGGCCTATGCGTGAGCCGTATGTGGCTCGTGGGACCGACCGTATTGCCGGATCCCCCGTTCGTCCCCGGCGCCTTTCGCCCGGGACCGCCGGTGCGTTATCGCACCGGAATGACAAAAAGGCGACCCGAAGGTCGCCTTTCCGTGTTACTTGCGAAGACCGAGCTTCGCGATGAGATCTGCGTAGCGCGCCTGGTCCTTCTTCTTCAGATAGTCCAGCAGGCTGCGGCGCTTGTTGACCAGCATCAGCAGACCGCGGCGCGAGTGATTGTCCTTCGCGTGGGTCTTGAAGTGCTCGGTGAGGTTGGCGATGCGCTCCGAGAGGATCGCGACCTGCACTTCGGGGCTGCCGGTGTCACCCTCGTTGCGAGCGTGTTCCTTGACGAGCGCTTCCTTGCGCTCCTGCGTGATCGACATAGGCGTTCCTTCGACATCTAAGGCTACAGGTTGAAGCCGCGTACGACCCGGATGCTTCCGGCTTCCGCCTCTACCAGCGCGACGGGGGTATCCCCGAGCAGCGCGAAATAGAGGCCATCGTCTTTGGCAATCCCGACCAAGACCCGCCCCTGGCGGAGCAGCCCTGCCTGATCGGGGGTGAGGGGTAGAGCCGGGATGTCGTCCAGCCCCGCCCTCAGCGGCAGGCAAATGTCTTCAAGGCGCCGCTCCTTAGCGGCATCCGCCAAAGAGTCCAGCGAAATCGCCTGATCCAGGGTGAAGGGCCCCGCCTTGATCCGGCGGAGATAGGTGACATGGCCGACGGTGCCAAGCGCGCGGGCGATGTCGCGGGCGAGGCTGCGGATGTACGTGCCCTTGGAGACATGGGCGCGGAGGGTGGCGCACTGCGCGCCATCCTCGTTCTGCCAAGATAGATACTGCAGATCGTGGATCGTGATCCGACGCGTCGCCAATGTAACTTCCTGACCCGATCGCGCGAGGTCATAGGCGCGCTCGCCATTGACCTTCAGTGCGGAATAGGCGGGCGGCAGTTGATCGATCTCGCCCAGAAATTGCCCGAGGACATCCTCGACGTCCGCGCCGTCGACGAACACCTCGGATGTCGCAATCACCTTCCCCTCGGCGTCCAGCGTATCCGTCTCCACCCCGAACCGGATGGTGAAGTCGTACACCTTGTCGCTGTCGAGCATGCGCCCGGCGAGCTTGGTCGCCTCGCCCAGCGCGATCGGCAGCACGCCGGTCGCCAGCGGATCGAGCGTGCCGCCATGGCCGACCTTCACCTTGGCATAGCCGCCCTCGCGCAGCGCGCGCTTCACCGCGCTCACGCCTTGTGTCGAGCCGAGGCCCAGGGGTTTGTCGAGAAGGATCCAGCCATGCATCGCCGCGGCCATAAGCGGCGATCCGGGCGCGCGCAAACCACGACATAATTGCAACAGGTCGAAGCAAACCGTCCCGCCCGCCAATGGTAGCGCTTGATACAAGTGACGCTTCCGCTACAGGCGCGCGAAAAATCAGCGACATCGACAAGAAACGATCGCGACATCGCGCCGGAGAGGACGGCCATCACAGCACGGGGATTCGATTCCGCCATGACAAACGCTACTCTCCTCCGCGTCCTGCTCCTCGGCAGCGCTGCGCTCACCACGCCTTCGGCGCTCGCCGCCACCCGCAACGATACGCCCGCCCCGGTCCAGGGCGTCCAGCCCGACGACAGCGCGCCGCAGCAGAGCGGCGAGATCGTCGTCACCGCCCAGCGCCGGACCGAAGCCGCGAAGGACGTGCCCGTCGCCGTCACCGCGATCAGCGGCGAGAAGCTCGAGGTGCTCAACTCCTCGGGTCTCGACATCCGCTTCCTCGCCGCGCGCACGCCCAGCCTGCAGATCGAAAGCTCGTTCGGCCGCACCTTCCCGCGCTTCTACATCCGCGGCCTCGGCAACACCGATTTCGATCCCAACGCCGCCCAGCCGGTGTCGGTGGTCTATGACAATGTCGCGCTCGAGAACCCGATGCTGAAGGCCTTCCCGGCGTTCGACCTGGCACGCGTCGAAGTGCTGCGCGGGCCGCAGGGCACCCTGTTCGGCCGCAACACGCCGGCCGGTGTGGTAAAGCTCGAATCGCAGCGCCCGACCGACAAGTACGAAGCGCAGGGCAGCGTCAGCTGGGCGACCTACAACACGATCAATGCCGATCTCGCGCTCAACGCCCCGCTCGGCAACGGCTTCAGCCTGCGCGTCTCGGGCCTGGTCCAGCACCGCGACAACTGGGTGGTGAACGACAGCACCAGCGCCAAGAGCGTCGCCAATCGCAAGCTGGAAGGCTATACCGATCGCGCCGGCCGCGTGCAGCTCGCCTACACCAGCGGCGACTTCAACGCGCTGCTCAACGTCCATGGCCGCGACCTCGAGGGCACGCCGCGCGTCTTCCGCGCCGGCCTGTTCCAGCAGGGCTCGAACAACTTCTCGGCAGGCTTCGACCCCAAGCACGTCAAGCTCGACGGCTATACCAGCCAGTGGCTGGAGCAGTGGGGCACCAACCTGCAGCTCGACTATCATTTCGACGGGATCGGTACGCTCTACTCGGTCACCGCGTTTGAGCGCGCCAAGGTGCAGAGCACCGGCGACATCGACGGCGGCGACACCTATGCCTTCCCGGCGCTTGGCCTGAACAAGGCGCTGTTCGATTCGAACACCGGCGGCATCACCAGCCCCAAGGAGTTCAGCCAGGAACTGCGCTTCGCCACCGACCAGTTCGGGGCCTTCCGCGGCCAGGCCGGCCTCTATTATTTCGACCAGAACCTCACCTACAGCGAATATGGCTATCCGCTGGGCGGCGGCGCGCAGAACCAGAATATCGGGCACGTCAACATCAACGAGAATTACGGCGTGTTCGCCTCGGGCGAATTCAAGGCGACCGAGCAGCTCACGCTGCGCGCCGGCGTCCGCTATTCGCACGATCGCAAGAACGACGTGATCACCGGCTTCGGCCCGCTGACTGCCGGCCTCAAGCTGCCGGTGCAGACGAAGGTGAAGGGCGAGGCAGTGACCTGGGACGCCAGCGCGACCTATGCGCTGACCCCGGACGTCAACGTCTATGCACGCTTCGCCACCGGCTATCTCGGCCCGGCGATCCAGGATCGCGTGACCTTCGGCTCGGTGCCGACCACTGCCGGCAAGCAGTTCACCAAGTCCGCGGAAGCCGGCGTGAAGGGATCGCTCCCGGCGCAGGGCCTGAACTATGCCCTGACCGGCTACTGGTTCCGCACCGACGATCTGCAGCTCACCGCGGTGGGCGGCGCGAGCAACTCGACGCGGCTGCTTTCGGCCGATCACGTCAACGGGTACGGCGTCGAGGCGGAATTCGGCTATCGCCCGGTCCGTGGCCTCGAGCTGACGGCCAGCGGCAGCTACAACTTCACCCAGATCCGCGATCCCAAGCTTGCGGTGGCGGTGTGCGGCTCGCTCTGCACGGTGACCGATCCCACCACCACGATCGGCGGCACCACCGTTGCGCTGGTCGACGGCAACCCGCTGCCGCAGGCGCCGCGCTGGGTGCTGAACGCCACTGCGCGTTACGGCGTGCCGCTGGCGAACGGCGGCGAGGTCTATGTCTATACCGACTGGGCCTATCGCAGCTCGGTGAACTTCTTCCTCTACTCGGCGAAGGAGTTCCGCGGCCGCGCGCTGACCGAGGGTGGCCTGCGCATCGGCTATCGCGCACCGCAGGGCTATGAGGTGGCGGCGTTCGCGCGCAACATCCTCAACCAGATCCGTGCGCAGAGCGCGATCGACTTCAACAACCTGACCGGCATGATCAACGAGCCGCGCATCATCGGCGGCGAGATCCGGTTCCACTTCTGATCGGAGGCGCGGGGCTCCCCCCGCGCACTTCATAGCGGAAGGGCGTCGCGGGGATCCCTGCGGCGCCCTTTTCGCTGTCAGCCGATGGTACCGCGCCGCTCCACGAAATGGCGTCGGCACAGCGCGACATAGCGATCATTGCCGCCGATCTCGCGCTGCTCGCCTTCGCGCACCGCGCGCCCTTCGGCATCGACGCGCAGGTTCATCGTCGCCTTGCGGCCGCATTCGCAGACCGACTTGATCTCGACCAGCGAGTCCGCGATCGCCAGCAGCGCCGCCGCGCCCTCGAACAGCACACCCCGGAAATCGGTGCGCAGGCCGTAGCAGAGCACCGGCACCTCATCCTCGTCGCACACGGCTGCAAGCTGGCGCACCTGCGGCGCGGAGAGGAATTGCGCCTCGTCCACCAGCACACAGGCGAGCGGCGCCGCGAAATGGGCGTCCTGGACGATGCTGCGCAGGTCGGTGAGGGCATCGAAGGGGATGGCATCGGCATGGATGCCGAGCCGCGAGTCGATCACGCCGTGCCCGCCGCGATCGTGAACGCCGGCGGTGAACAGCAGCGTCCGCATGCCGCGCTCGCGATAGTTGAAATCGGCCTGCAGCAGCGTGGTCGATTTGCCTGCGTTCATCGAGGCATAGTAGAAATAGAGCTTGGCCATGGCGGCATCACACCGAAACTGCCGCCGATGTCCAGTGGCCCGCACGCGCGGCGGGGCAGATCAGCCCTGATCGTCCTCGCCGAGATCGCGTGCCACGTTGGGCGCGCGGAGCAGCTTGTCGATATGGCTGCCCTCGTCGAAGCTCTCGTCCGAGAGAAACTTGAGCCGGGCGGCGTACTTCATCTTCACGCGGTGCGCGACCTCGCGCTGGAGGAAGGCCGTGTTGGTGCGCAGCGCCTTGAGCACCGCCTCCTCGTCCTTGCCGAGCAGCGGCTTCACGAACACCGTCGCGTGGCGCAGGTCCGGGGACATGCGCACTTCGGTTACCGACACCATGTGCTTCGCCAGCACATCGTCATGCACGTCGCCGCGCTGGAGGATCTCGCTGAGGATATGGCGCACCTGTTCGCCCACGCGCAGCACGCGGACGGAGCGGGTTTCATCGGTGTCGTTCTGGCGCATCTTGTGATTCTGACCGGTTTTCGCTATCTAGGACAGGCTACGTTGTGAACTTGCAATAAGTCACTTCCTGAGCCCGGGTGTTCCAGCGCCCGGGCTCAAATCATATTGGGCTCCCGGCGTTCCAGCGCCGGGAGCCCGCACTGGTTACTTGCGGCTCAGCTCAATCAGCTTCACCACCAGCCCGAGCAGTGCGACGACGAACGTCGCTGCGCCCAGAACCAGAATCGCTACATTGTTTACTTGCAAATTGATCACCTCCTTTCCGGCCGCAGGTGCAGCCGGAAAGGAAGCGTATCACAGGCGAAGCTGTCGAGGAACAAAAGGTGTCCATCGGCAGCTCTGCCCCATTACAGCGTACGTTCGCGCAGCTCGACTTCGTAGGTTTCGAGATAGTCGCCCGCCTTGATGTCCACGAAGTTCTGCGTGAACGTCACGCCGCACTCGAGACCGGCGCGCACTTCGGCGACATCGTCCTTGAACCTACGCAGCGAGGCGATCTCGCCGGTGTAGATGATGACGTCGTTGCGCGTGATGCGCGCCTTGAGCGCCTTGCGGATGAAGCCATCGACGACCAGCAGACCGGCTGCCTTGCCGTGCTTGCCCGCCGAGAAGACTTCCTTGATCTCGGCGCGGCCGACGACCGTTTCGAAGGCTTCCGGACCCAGCTCGCCCGCCATGCCGGCGCGGATCTCGTCGGTCAGGTCGTAGATGACGTCGTAATACTTCAGCGCCACCTTGTTCCGCTCGGCGATCTCGCGGGCCTTGGCATTGGCACGGACGTTGAAGCCGATGATCGGCGCGCCGCTGGCGGCTGCCAGCGAAACGTCGCTCTCGGTGATGCCGCCCACGCCCGAGTGCAGGATGCGCACGCGGATATCGTCGTTGCCCAGCTTGCTGAGCGCACCCACGATCGCCTCGGTCGACCCTTGCGTGTCGGCCTTGACCACCACCGGATATTCGATCGCCTGCTTGTCCTTGAGCGCGGAGAACATGCTCTCCAGGCTCGCCGGCGCCTGCGTCGTGCGCTTCTGGAGCAGCACGCCCTGGCGATATTCGGCGACCTCGCGGGCACGCGCCTCGTTCTCGACCACCTGCATCGGATCGCCGGCCGACGGCACGCCCGAGATGCCGAGCACCTCGACCGGCATCGCCGGGCCCGCTTCCTTGATCTGGCGACCCTTGTCGTCGATCATCGCACGGACCTTGCCGCTCTCCGCGCCGACGACGAACACGTCGCCCACGCGCAGCGTGCCGCGATTGACGAGGATCGTCGCGACCGGGCCGCGGCCCTTGTCGAGC
This sequence comes from Sphingomonas sp. R1, assembly GCF_025960285.1. Classification (GTDB taxonomy): domain Bacteria; phylum Pseudomonadota; class Alphaproteobacteria; order Sphingomonadales; family Sphingomonadaceae; genus Sphingomonas. Next base: position 2,380,830 of record NZ_CP110111.1, read on the forward strand.
TTCGCCTCGATCACGGTGCCTTCGGCCTCGCGATCGGGGTTGGCGCGCAGTTCGAGCAGTTCGGCCTGGAGCTGGATCTTCTCGATCAGCTCGTCGAGGCCGATCTTCTTCAGCGCCGAGACTTCGACGTTCTGGACGTCGCCGCCCATCTCCTCGACGATCACCTCATGCTCGAGCAGACGCTCGCGCACCTTCTGCGGGTTGGCGCTGTCGAGGTCGACCTTGTTGATCGCCACGATCATCGGCACGCCGGCCGCCTTGGTGTGATTGATCGCCTCGATCGTCTGCGGCATCAGCCCGTCGTTCGCGGCCACCACCAGCACGACGATGTCGGTGACGTTGGCACCGCGCGCGCGCATGTCGCTGAACGCTTCGTGGCCCGGCGTGTCGAGGAAGGTGATCTTCGACTTGTCCTTCAGGGTCACCTGATAGGCGCCGATATGCTGGGTGATGCCGCCGGCTTCGCCGCGCACCACATCGGTGCCACGCAGCGCGTCGAGCAGCGAGGTCTTGCCGTGATCGACGTGACCCATGATCGTGACGACCGGCGGACGCGGCTGCAGCTTGTCCTCGGGATCCAGCTCGGTATCGACCTGGATGTCGACGTCGCTGTCGCTGACGCGCTGCACGTTATGGCCGAAATCGGTGACCAGCAGTTCGGCGGTGTCCTGGTCGATCGTCTGGTTGACGGTGACCATCATGCCCATCTTGAACAGGGCCTTCACCAGATCCGCGCCCTTTTCGGCCATGCGGTTGGCGAGTTCCTGCACGGTGATGGCGTCGGGCACCACCACGTCGCGGACCTGCTTGATCTGCGGCTCGCGCGGGCCGCCATAGGAGCGGCGATGCTCCTTCTCACGCGCGCGCTTCAGCGCCGCGAGGCTGCGCGCGCGCGCACCATCGTCGCCGCCCAGGGCGCGCGTGACGGTGAGCTTGCCCGACTGGCGGCGATCGTCGCCCTTGCGGTCGCGCGACGGCTTGGCCGGATCGGCACCCGGGCGGCGCGGCGCGGCGCCGGGACCCGAAGGCGCCGGACGCGCGGCACCGGCACCAGCGGCGGGACGCTGCTGGTTCTGGTTCTGCTGCGGTGCCTGCTGCTGCGGCTGCTGCTGCTGGGTCGCGGCAGGCGCTGCCTGCTGCGGCTCGGGCTTGGGCTGCGGCTTGGGAATTTCGGGACGCACGACCGGCGTGAAGCGGCGCGGCGCGGGCAGCGACGCATCGAGCTGCAGCGTGATCGGACCCTGCGGGATCGGACGACGCGGCGGCTGCGCGGGCGCGGCCGGCTTGGGCGCTGCGGCCTGCGGCTGGGCGGGCTTGGGCGCCGCCGGCTGCTGCGGGGCCGCGGCCTGGGGCGCTGCCGGAGCAGGCGCGGGTGCAGGAGTCGGCTCCGGCGTCGGCGCGGGCGCAGGGGCCGGAGCCTCCGCTACCACTTCCGGCGTCGGTTCCGGGGCGGGCGCAGGCGCGGGCGTCGGCTCGGGCGCAGCGGCTTCGGCCGGGGCGGCAGCCGCCTCGGTCTGGGCACGCGCACGCTCTTCGGCGCGGCGACGCTCTTCTTCCTGTGCCTCGGCACGGAGGCGGTCGTCGCGACGACGGCTTTCCTCCAGCGCCTGCATGCGCTGTTCCTCGGCCTCGCGGAGCAGCTTGGCCTGACGCTCCTGCGGCGAGAGATTGTCCATCGGCCGGCGCGGCGGCTGGGCAGCCGGGCGCGGCGCCTGCTGCTGCGGGGCAGCGGCGCGGGGAGCCTGAGCAGCCGGAGCCTCGGGCGCAGCGGCAGGGGCCGGCGTCGACTCGTCGATCGGCGCACCCTGCGGGCCGAGAACACGGCGACGCTTGACCTCCACGACCACGGTGTTGGAACGGCCATGGCTGAAGCTCTGCTTCACCTTGCCGGTTTCCACCGTGCGCTTCAGACCCAGCGGTGCGCGCATGCCCAGTTTCGGCTTGTCGTTTTCGGTGTCGCTCATGCGGCTACTCAAGTTCCTCGATAATGTTCGTCGTCAATGGCACGGCGGACGGCAAAGCCGATGCGCCTTGCGATTCGGAATCGCAAGACACGGGATCAGGTTCGGGTCCGATAAAGTGCAGCCAGCGGTTGAGCGCTTCGCTCGTCCGTTGCGCCGCCCGGGCGTCGATAAGTCCGGCGTGTACCACATTTTCGCGGCCTAACGCCAAGGACAATATGGTGCGCGTGACCGGCAATGTTAAGCCCTTCAGGGCAGAACCTTCCCGATCCGAGCCAACCCGCCACGCCTGCGCCAGCTTGCGGCTGCCGTCGTCGCGGGCGTCGGATGCGTGCAGCAGCAGATGGAGTCGGCCGCTGCGCGCGGCCTTTTCGATCCGCTCGGCACCGATCACCACATAGCCCGCCTTCGCCTCCAGTCCCAGCCGGTCGAGCGCGGCGCGCTGCAGCTGGGCGGCGATCCGGTCCTCCAGATCGTCGGGAATGCGCAGGTCGCCGGTGCGGAAGCTGCGAGAGAGGGCGCCCTTCAGCCTGCCCTTGTCGCGCGACGCCGCGAGCCCCGCCTTGTCGACGGAGATCCAGGCGCCGCGGCCGGGGGCCTTGGCACGAATGTCGGGCAGCACTTCGCCCTCGGGCGAAAGCACGAGTCGGATCAGCCCTTCCCGCGGCGATTCCTCGCGCGACAGGATGCAGGTGCGAACCGCGTCGGTCATCGTCCCCTCCCGTTGCCGAGAGGGGGGACGACCAATGCCAATGTCAGTCGGCGCGTATCATTGTTCGGAGTCCGCAATTGCGTCCTCCTCGCCTGCTTCCGCAGGTTCTTCATCGGCGAACCAATGGGCGCGGGCCGCCATGATGATCTCGTTGCCCTGTTCGTCGCTCAGGCCATATTCCGCCAGGATGCCGCCCTTGGGCTCCTTGCGGGGGGTGTCGTCGCCGCGGCGACGCGGCTCGGCGCGCTTCTTCTCGACCAGCTCGTCGGTCGCCAGGTCGGCGAGGTCGTCGAGCGTCTTGATGCCCGCCTTGCCGAGCGTGACCAGCATCGCTTCGGTGAGGTACGGCATGGTCGTCAGGTCGTCCTCGACGCCCAGCGCGCGGCGCTCCTCGCGATTGGCTTCCTCGCGGCGCTCCAGTGCTTCCTGGGCGCGGTTCTGGAGTTCCTGCGCGAGGTCCTCGTCGAAGCCCTCGATGCCTGCGAGCTCCTCGACCTCGACATAGGCCACTTCTTCCAGCGCGCCGAAGCCTTCGGCGACCAGCAGCTGGGCCAGCGTCTCGTCGACGTCGAGCTCGTTCTGGAACATCTCCGAACGCTCGACGAATTCCTTCTGGCGCTTCTCGCTCGCATCCGCCTCGGTGAGGATGTCGATCGCCTTGCCGGTGAGCTGCGAGGCGAGACGGACGTTCTGGCCGCGGCGGCCGATGGCGAGGCTCAGCTGGTCGTCGGGGACGACCACTTCGATGCGGTCCTCTTCCTCGTCGATCACGACGCGGCTGACGTTCGCCGGCTGCAGCGCGTTGACCACGAAGGTGGCGGTGTCCGGCGACCAGGGAATGATGTCGATCTTCTCGCCCTGCATCTCCTGCACGACGGCCTGCACGCGGCTGCCCTTCATGCCGACGCAGGCGCCGACCGGATCGATCGAGCCGTCATGGCTGATCACGCCGATCTTGGCGCGGCTGCCCGGATCGCGGGCGGCGGCCTTGATCTCGATGATGCCGTCGTAGATTTCTGGCACTTCCTGCGCGAACAGCTTCTTCATGAACTCGGGGTGCGCCCGGCTCAGGAAGATCTGCGGACCACGGTTCTCGCGGCGGACGTTGAGCACCACCGAGCGGACGCGATCGCCGACGCGCACCACTTCGCGCGGGATCTGCTGGTCGCGGCGGATCACGCCTTCGGCGCGGCCCAGGTCGACGACGACATGGCCGAACTCGACGCGCTTCACCACACCGGTGATGATCTCGTTCACCCGGTCCTTGAACTCGTCATACTGGCGCTCGCGCTCGGCGTCGCGGACCTTCTGGAAGATGATCTGCTTGGACGCCTGCGCCTGGATGCGGCCGAACTCGATCGGGGGCAGCGGATCGACGATGAAGTCGCCGACCTTCGCGCCCTTCTGAAGCTTCTGCGCGCCCTTCAGGTCGACCTGCTTGAAATAGTCGTCCACGGCTTCCACCACCTCGACGACGCGCCACAAGCGGAGGTCGCCCGAGATCGGATCGAGCTTCGCGCGGATGTCGTTCTCGACACCGTAGCGGTTCTTCGCGGCGCGCTGGATCGCGTCTTCCATCGCCTCGATGACGATGGCCTTGTCGATCAGCTTTTCCTTCGCGACCGAATCGGCGATCGCGAGCAGCTCGGCCTTGTTGGCAGAAATGGCGGTGGCCATCCGGGCTTATCCTTCTACTTCGATAATCTTGTCGGCGCCCTCGGCGGAGAGCGGCGCGGTGGCGGCGATCAGACGATCGGTCATCGTCAGCTTGGCATCCTCGATCGCCGCGAACGGGAGGACATGCTGCGTCTCGTCCTGCGTCACGATCGTGATGGTGCCTGCGTCCTTGTCGATGCCGGCGAGATCGCCCTTGAACTGCTTGCGCCCGTCCAGCTTCTCGGCGAGCGTGATCCGGGCCTCATGGCCCTTCCAGTCCTCGAAATCCTGCAGCCGGGTGAGCGGCCGGTCGATGCCCGGCGAGCTGACTTCCAGCCGATAGGCATGGTCGATCGGGTCGCGGCCCTCGGCTTCCAGCCGGTCGAGAAGATCCGAGATGCGGCGCGACAGATCGGCGCAATCATCGATCGTCAGCTGGCGCGTATCCGGGCGCTCGGCCATGATCTGCAGCGTGGGATCGCTCTGGCCGCCGAACATCTTCACGCGCACCAGGGCGAAGCCCAGCGCCTGCGCTTCGGTTTCGATCATCTTGGCCAGTTCGGCGAGATTCGCCACACGCGTCTCCGGTTGAAATCAAGCAGCTTCGGCGCCGGAGCCTGGTGGCCCCGACCTCGATCATGTTTGACGATGTCCGAGAAAGCAGGACGCGATATACGCAATAGCAAGGGTGGGAGCAAGAGGGCGACCGGACCCGGCGCATCTTTTCGGGCAGGAAAGTCGTTGCAACTCGTTGCAAAACCGGCTGCGTTCGCGGCCGAGGCTTTGTCGGAGAGGACTTTCATGCCCCGTTCGCTGCTCTTGATTCCGATTCTGTTTGCTGCCGCCTGTTCGTCGCCGGGCTCCAACGCCCAGCAGCCCACCGGCACCGCAGGCACCCCGACCCCGCTGCCGGTGCCGAGCGGCACCCCCGCCCCGCTGCCGGCCGGCGTGCCGTTCGTCGCGACGCGCGTCGCGGACTTCGACTCGCCCTTCGCGCTCGCCTTCCTGCCCGATGGGGCCGCACTCGTCACCGAAAAGGCCGGGCAGCTGCAATATTGGGAAGTGGGCCAGAAGGCGCAGGCGGTAAGCGGCGTGCCCAAGGTCGCCGCCGGCGGCCAGGGCGGCCTGCTCGACGTGGCGCCCGCGCCGGACTTTGCCGGCAGCAACATCATCTACTTCACCTATTCGGAACCGCGCGCCAACGGCAGCGCGCTGGCACTCGCGCGCGCCAAGCTGACCCGCGGCAAGGCGATGGCGCCGCGACTCGACAATGTGGAGGTGCTGTTCCGCTCCGGTGCCGACGGCGACGGCGGCCAGTTCGGCGCGGTCATCGCCTTTGCACCGGACGGCAAGTCGCTGTTCCTGTCGTCGGGCGAACGCCAGCGCTTCACCCCTGCGCAGGACCCGAACCAGGCGATCGGCAAGATCCTGCACCTGACGCTCGACGGCAAGCCGGCCTCGGACAATCCGGATGCGGGCAAGGTCGGCGCCACCAGCGTGCAGGTGATCGATCCGCCCGAGGACACGGAGGCCGCCAAGACCGCCAAGGGCCGCCCCTTCGCGTTCGACGGGCCCAATCCGGCGCCTGCGTCGATCTGGAGCAGCGGCCATCGCAATCCCTATGGCCTTGTCTTCGATGCCTCCGGCAACCTGTGGGAGCACGAGATGGGCCCGCAGGGCGGCGACGAGCTCAACCTGATCGTCAAGGGCCGCAACTATGGCTGGCCCAACGTTTCGTTCGGGGAGAATTACAACAACAAGCCGATCCCCAAGCCCAAGGCCGGCGACGGCTATGAGATGCCCAAGCTCCACTGGGTGCCGTCGATCTCGCCCTCGGGGCTGATCTATTACACCGGCAGCGAGTTCCCGCAGTGGAGGGGCTCGCTGCTGATGGGCGCGATGTCCGGCCAGGCACTGCTCCGCATCGCGCTCGACGGCAGCAATGCCCGCAAGGCCGACCAGTGGACCCTCGACATGCGCATCCGCGACGTCGCGCAAGGACCGGACGGCTCGCTCTGGCTGCTGCAGGACGGCGCCAAGGGCGATGGCGGCTGGCTGATGCGGATCAGCCCGAAGAAGTGAGGCCGTGAAATTCCTCCCCGGGCGAAGCTCGGGGAGGAGTTGCATTACCGCACGATCAGGAAGTTCATCCGCGCCGCCGCGATCGGCCGCTCCTCCTCGTCCTGCCATGCCACCGCGCTGACATTCGCCACTCGGTTGCCGAGCCGGGTCACCATGCCCTTGGCGCGCGTTTCCTTCTGGCGCCCTCCGCGCATGTAATCGACGGTGACGTTGACCGGCTTCACCTTGGCGCCGCCCTCGGCCTCCAGCGCCTGGAGCAGCGCGCCGACCGCCGCCATCTCCAGCAGCCCGCCGATCGCGCCGCCGTGCAGGAACCCCGGCCGCCCGACGACATCGCCGGAAAACGGCATCACCAGCACCGGCGCATCGGCGCCCGGCTCGACGGTGAGCCCCAGCAGCTCGGCATAGGGAGGAAGCTTCACCAGTAGCCCTCCGCCGCCATGAAGGTGCCGGCGACATGCGCCAGCGGATCGGCCGGATCGCCGTCATGCGCCTGGCCGCGCACGAATGCGATCGAGCGGGTCAGCCGATAGCATTCGCAGCGCCCGATCACCGTCTGTCCGGTGCGCGCCGGGCGCAGATAGTCGATCCGCAGGTCGAGCGTCGCATGCGGCAGAAACCTGCCCACCTTCAGCCACACCGCGATGCTACTGGCCATGTCCATCAGCGCGAGGATCGGCCCCGAGGCGAGCACGCCCGTCTCTTCCTGCCCCACCAGATCGGCACGCCAGGGCAGCTCGAGCTCGGACCAGTCCTCGCCATGGTCGCGGTGGGCGACACCCAGGCGACTGCCATGGTTGGGAAAGCGGAGCGCGAAGAAGGCGCGGGGATCGAACCGGGGCGGCGCCGCGGGATCGCTGGGTGCAGACATACCGGCTTTTCTAGCGGCACCATCTTGCCCGCGCAAATGCTTCGCCCCACTATCGCGCCGAGGACGAGAGAGGATGGCGGAATGAGCGAGCGCGTGACCTGGACGATCGAGCAGGGCGTGGCCGATGTGCGGCTGGCGCGGCCCGACAAGATGAACGCGCTCGATCCTGCGATGTTCGAGGGCATCCTGGGGGCGATCGGCACGCTCGGCGAAACACCCGGTCTGCGCGCGGTGGTACTGTCGGGCGAGGGGCGCGCCTTCTGCGCCGGGCTCGACATGGCGAGCATGGCGAGCGCCGGGGCGGGTACCGACCTTGCTGCACGCAGCCACGGGCTGGCGAACAGCTTCCAGCAGGTCGCCTGGGGCTGGCGCACCCTGCCCGTACCGGTGATCGCCGCGGTGCACGGGGTCGCATTCGGTGGCGGACTGCAGATCGCAAGCGGCGCGGACATCCGCATCGCGGCGCCGGATACGCGGCTTTCGGTGATGGAGCTCAAATGGGGCATCGTGCCCGACATGGCCGGCTTCGTGCTCTGGCGCGGCACGGTGCGCGATGATGTGCTGCGCGAGCTTACCTATACCGCACGCGAGTTCGACGCCGCCGAGGCGCAGGGCTTCGGCTTCGTCACCCGGCTGGCCGCGGACCCGCATGCCGAGGCGCTGGCCCTCGCCCATGCGATCGCCGGTCGCAACCCGGATGCGATCCGCGCCGCCAAGCGCCTCGCCAACCATGAGGGCGATGCCGCCGCCGTGCTGCTGGCGGAAAGCGTCGAGCAGGCGTCGCTGATGCGCTCGCCCAACCAGGTCGAGGCGGTGATGGCCAATATGCAGAAGCGCGCGCCCCAGTTCCGCGACTGAACCGGTTGCAATCCGCCACGCAATGGCGGAAGCGTACCCGAAACTCGAAACACGAGAGGGCGCCATGCGCGAAGCCGCGATCGTCTCCACCGCCCGCACCGGCATCGGCAAGGCCGGCCGGGGCTATTTCAACGATACCGAGGCGCCGGTGCTCGCCGCGCATGTGATGAACGCGGCGGTGGAACGCGCCGGGATCGATCCCGCGCGGATCGACGACGTGTTCTACGGCATGGGCAACCAATGGGGGACGCAAGGGGCCAACATGGCGCGCATGGCGCTGTTCGCCGCGGGCATTCCGCACAGCGTGCCGGCATTCAGCCTCGACCGGAAATGCGGCTCCGGTCTCACCGCGATCGCGCTCGCCGCCCGCTCGATCATGACCGACGAGATCGACGTGGCGCTGGCCGGCGGCATGGAGTCGATCAGCCTGACCATGGCCAATGCGCCGCGCTACGCGAACCGATCGGTCACGGACCAGGTACCCGGCGCCTATATCCCGATGATCGAGACGGCGGAGATCGTTGCCGAACGCTATGGCATCCCGCGCGAGGCGCAGGACGCCTTTGCCGCGACGAGCCAGCAGCGCGCCGCCGAGGCGCTTGCCCGCGGTGCGTTCGATGCCGAGATCGCCCCGATCACCGTCACCAAGGCGCTGTTCGACAAGGCCGGCACCCGGACGGGCGAGGAATCGGTAACGGTCACCCAGGACGAAGGCATCCGCCCCGGCACCACCGCCGAGGTACTGGCGACCCTCAAGCCCGTGTGGAAGGACGGCGCTTTCGTGCCCGAGGGCCGCCACGTTACCGCAGGCAATGCCAGCCAGCTTTCCGACGGCGCCGCGGCGCAGATCCTGATGGATCGCGGGACCGCCGAGGCCGAGGGTCGGCCTATCCTCGGTATCTATCGCGGCTTCCAGGTGGCGGGGTGCGAACCCGAGGAGATGGGGATCGGCCCGGTCTTCGCCGTCCCCAAGCTGCTCGCCCGCGCCGGCCTCAAGATCGAGGATATCGGCCTGTGGGAGATCAACGAGGCGTTCGCCAGCCAGTGCCTCTATTGCCGCGATACGCTGGGTATCGATCCGGAGAAGCTCAACGTCAGCGGCGGCGCGATCGCGATCGGCCATCCCTTCGGCATGACCGGCAGCCGGCTGGTCGGCCATGCGCTGATCGAAGGGCGACGGCGCGGGGTGCGCTACGTGGTGGTATCGATGTGCACCGCCGGCGGCATGGGTGCGGCGGGTCTGTTCGAGATTCCCTGAGGCCCCGCGGCAGTCGGCGCCGACCACAATAGCCTGAACGGGTTGCAGCCGCGCGCGACACCTGCGAAACGGCCCGCGGTTTCAACCCAGACGGAGGGCGTGCGCCGATGTCGTTCAACAGCTTCGGTCGCGTATTCCGTTTCACCACCTGGGGCGAGAGCCATGGGCCGGCACTCGGCGCGGTGGTCGATGGCTGCCCGCCAGGGCTGACGCTGAGCGAAGCCGACATCCAGCCGTTCCTTGATCGCCGCCGCCCCGGCCAGTCGCGCTTCACCACCCAGCGGCAGGAGCCGGACCAGGTCCGCATCCTCTCCGGCGTGTTCGAGGGGCGCACGACGGGGACGCCGATCGCGCTGCACATCGACAATGTCGACCAGCGCTCGAAGGACTATTCGGAGGTCGCCCAGGCCTATCGCCCCGGCCATGCCGATTATGCGTACGACCAGAAATACGGCTTCCGTGACTATCGCGGCGGCGGCCGCTCCTCGGCGCGCGAGACCGCGGCGCGGGTGGCCGCAGGCGCGGTCGCACGGCTGGTCATTCCCGAGGTGACGATCACCGCCTGGGTCGAGGCGATCGGCGGCGACGCGATCGACTATGCCAGGTTCGACGCCGCCGAGATCGGCAACAATCCCTTCTTCTGCCCAGATCCCGAGGCCGCGCAGCGCTGGGAAGCGCTGGTCGACGCAGCGCGCAAGAACGGTTCGTCGCTCGGCGCGGTGGTCGCCTGCGAGGCGACCGGCGTGCCCGCCGGCTGGGGGGCACCGCTCTACGCCAAGCTCGACAGCGAACTGGCGGCGGCGTGCATGTCGATCAACGCGGTGAAGGGCTTCGAGATCGGCGACGGCTTTGCCGCCGCGGCCCTGCGCGGCGAGGAAAATGCCGATGCGATGCGCCCGCGCGGCGATGGCGGCGTCGACTTCCTCGCCAACCATGCCGGCGGCATCGCCGGCGGCATTGCGACAGGCCAGCCGGTGCGGATGCGCGTTGCGTTCAAGCCGACCAGCTCGATCCTCATCCCCGTGGAGACCGTCACGCGCGACGGCGCGGCAAGCGAGATCCGCACCAAGGGCAGGCATGATCCGTGTGTCGGCATTCGCGGCGTGCCCGTCGTCGAAGCAATGGTCGCCCTGGTGCTCGCCGACCAGAAATTGCTGCACCGGGCGCAGGTCGGCTGACCTTCCGCTCGACTCATCCCGGAGTCGTTGTTTTTTATCGTCTAACTGAAATCAGTCGGCGAGACTTCTTGATGCGTCGCTGGTTATTCTTCCGTTGGCATAATCAACAGAAGGATGCCGTGTAATGTATATCAAGACCATTCTCGCCGCTGCTACGCTGATCGCGGCACCGGCGGCATTCGCGCAGCAGCAGACCACGCCGGGCCAGACCACGCCGGGCGGCACGACGACGGACCAGAGCACGGCGCCGGGCTCGACCAGCCCGGGGCAGACGACGTCGCCGACCGATCCGACGATGAATCCGCCGACCACCACCACGCCGGGCGGCACGACCGGGTCGGGCACGATGACCACGCCGGATTCGTCCTCGACCACCACCACGTCGCCGACCGATCCCAATCCCGGCACGACCACGGACGACACCGGCACCAAGCCGAAGCACAAGCGTCCGCGCTAAGCACAGCTAGCAGCGCCCGACACGCAGGCGATCGCCCGGCCTTTCCCCCTTTCGGCCGGGCGATTTGCCATGTGCGGCGCCGCCCCTTGCACGAACCCGATCGCACGCCGATGTTTCGGCATTAACCAGCGTCCTGTAAGGGCGCCTGATCGACATTCGACGCATTGGGGAATTTGGTGGCAGATCCATACGTAACGCTCGGGGTGGCGCGCAGCGCGAGCGAGGACGAGATCAAGAAGGCCTATCGCAAGCTCGCCAAGGAGCTGCACCCCGATCGCAACAAGGACAATCCGAAGGCTTCGGAGAAGTTCAGCCAGGTCACCCAGGCCTATGACCTGCTGACCGACAAGGACAAGCGCGCCCGCTTCGACCGCGGTGAGATCGACGGCGACGGCAATCCGATCGCCCCCTTCGGATTCGGCGCCGGTGCGGGCGGCGGCGGCGGCGGGTTCCAGCCGGGCGGCGGCCATTTCGATTTCAGCGGCAACGACGCCGATATCGGCGACCTGTTCGAAGGTCTGTTCGGCGGCAACAAGCGCGGCGGCGGGGGATTTAGCGGCGGCTTCGGCGGCTTTGGCGGCTTCGGCCGGCGCGCGCAGCCCAAGGGCGCCAACGCTGCCTATCGCCTTGCCGTCTCGTTCGAGGACGCTGCCAGGCTCGCCCCGCAGCGGATCACGCTGCGCGACGGCAAGACGATCGATCTGAAGCTGCCCGCCGGCCTCGAGGACGGCACCCAGATGCGCCTCGCCGGCAAGGGCGAGGAAGGCCCCGGCGGACCCGGCGACGCGATCGTCACCATCGAGATCCAGCCGCACCGCTTCTACACCCGCGACGCTGACGACATCCGGCTCGACCTGCCCGTGACGCTCGCCGAGGCGGTGCTGGGCGCGCAGGTTCGCGTGCCGACGCCCGACGGCCCGGTGATGCTCACCGTCCCCAAGGGCTCCAGCTCCGGCAAGGTACTGCGGCTCAAGGGTCGGGGATTCCACAAGAAGGCCGGCGGGCGCGGCGACCTGTTCGTCACGCTGATGGTGGATCTTCCCGTGGACGACGATGCCCTCATCGAATTTGCGCAGGGATGGAAGAACGGCGGGAACCCACGGGGACGCATGGGCGTCTGACGCCCGTGGACGAACCGACGCGCGCCTCGATCTCGCCCCAGTCCCCCGAAGGGCGACGGCTGGGGGTCGGCGGCAAGGTGCCGCGGCGGTTGGCCGAACTCGGCGTGACCGAGCGGATGCTGGAGATCGCCAAGCGCGTTGCGATCGGCACGTTCAACGAAGGGTTCACCTATGCCGGCAACCTTGCCTATCTGTCGCTGGTAACGCTGTTTCCCTTCTTCATCGTCGCGACCGCGCTGGCCAGCCTGGTCGGGCGAACCGGCACCGGCGTCCATGCACTGGAGGCCTTTCTCCAGACCGTGCCGCCGGATGTCGCCAAGCTGCTGCGCGATCCGGTGATCGAGGTGCTGCACACCCGCAGCACCGGCGGCCTGCTCTGGTTCGGTGCGCTGGTCGGGCTGTGGACCACCGCGGGCTTCATCGAGACGATCCGCGGCATCGTCCGCCAGGCCTATGGCGTCTCCTCGGACAAGCCGTTCTGGCGGTATCGCCTCGGCGCGATCGGGATGATCGTGGCCGCGGTGCTGATGGTGATGCTGGCCTTCGCCTTTCAGGTGATCCTCACGGCGGTCGAGCAATTCCTCTACCGCCTTCTGCCCTGGGCGATCGAGGCGCAGCGCTTCGCCTCGGCCGGCAAGGCCGTTCCCGCCTTTGCCCTGTTCGGCGCGCTGTACGTGCTGTTCTTCGCGCTTACCCCGTCGCGCTACCGTTCCCGGCGCTATCCGAAATGGCCGGGGGCCATGTGCACCACGCTGTGGTGGCTGACCGTCACCGGCGTGCTGCCCTGGGTGCTGTCCACCATGGGGGGCTATGGCGCCACCTATGGCAGCCTGGCCGGCGTGATGGTGTCGCTGATCTTCTTCTTCCTGGTCGGCCTGGGCCTCGTCGTGGGGGCCGAGCTGAACGCCGCTCTGGCGGAAGTGCCCGATCCCGGTCTAGAGGGGGAACAAGGACAGGAGATTCAGAAGACGTGACCGGATTGATGCAAGGGAAGCGCGGGCTCATCATGGGCCTGGCCAATGATCGCTCGCTCGCCTGGGGCATCGCGCAGCAGCTCCGTGCGCAGGGCGCCGAGCTTGCGTTCACCTATCAGGGCGATGCACTGCTGAAGCGCGTGAAGCCGCTTGCCGAACAGCTCGGCTCCGATTTCCTCATCGAGTGCGACGTCGCCGAGATGGCAGCGCTCGACACGACGTTCGAAACGCTGAAGGCGCGCTGGCCGACGATCGACTTCGTCGTCCACGCCATCGGCTTCTCGGACAAGAACGAACTGCGCGGCGCCTATTACGATACGTCGCTGGAAAACTTCCTGATGACGATGAACATCTCGGTCTACAGCTTCACCGCCGTCGCCAAGCGCGCGCGCGAGCTGATGCCCGAGGGCGGCAGCCTGCTGACGCTGAGCTATTACGGCGCCGAGAAGGTGGTCCCGCACTATAACGTGATGGGCGTCGCCAAGTCGGCGCTCGAGACCTCGGTCAAGTATCTGGCGATGGACCTGGGCCCCGAGAAGATCCGCGTCAACGCGATCTCCGCCGGCCCGATCAAGACGCTGGCCGCCAGCGGCATCGGCGATTTCCGCTACATCATGAAGTGGAACGAGCTGAACTCGCCGCTCCGTCGCAACGTGACGATCGAGGACGTCGGCGGCGCCGGCCTCTATCTGCTCTCGGATCTGTCGTCGGGCGTCACCGGCGAAACGCATCATGTCGATGCCGGCTACAACGTGATCGGCATGAAGGCCGAGGACGCGCCGGACATCGCGCTGGCCTGACGGCGGTGCGGGGCGGCACCGCGCCGCCCCGTTCCTCATTCCTCCAGCAACCAGGCGCGCGCCGCCCCGATATCGTCGAACACCGAGGATCCCGGGCGTGCTTCCGCCATGCGGCGCGCCTGGCGCTTCGTCAGCATCGTCGTCGCGACAAAGGCCAGCCGCCGTGCCCAGATATCGGGCGTGCCACCGCGCAGGCTGCGCAGTGCCAGGTCGGTGGTTTCCTGCGGCAGGACCAGCACACCGCGAAGATCATACAGCGTCCGGTGCCGTCCGGCGTCGGGGCCGAGCGACAGGATCGCCGCGCGGACTTCCTCGGCGATCCAGCCCACATCCTCGGGCGACAGCACCCCGGTGACGGTCACCGTGATCAGCTGCAGCGCGCGATCGATGTCGAGGCCGAAATCGACCGCAAAGGACGCATGGGGCACCGCCGTTGGGCCGCTCAGGCGCGGACGACGCCGAGTTCATGGAACGGCCGCGGCTCGGCGGGCGGACGCGCCGGTTCGTTGAGCTCGCACTGCCAGATGCCGACATCGATCCACTGGCCGTGCTTGTACCCCGCCTCGCGGAACACGCCGGCGCGGCGAAAGCCGACCGCCTCGTGCAGCGCGATCGAGCTGTCATTGGGCAGCGTGATCATCCCGAAGGCATGGACGAAGCCTTGCGCCCGCAGCGTATCGACCAGCGCCTCGTAGAGCAGGCGGCCCGCGCCGCGACGCTGCGCGGTATCGGCCATGTAGATCGAGCTTTCGACGACATAGCGATAGGCCGGGCGATCGCGGAACTTGCTGGCATAGGCATAGCCGATCACCCCGCCATCGACGCCGTCGCCATTGGTCGCGACCAGCCAGGGATAATAGCCCTCGCTCGCCGCCATGCGCGCGGCCATCGCCGCCGCATCGGGCGGCTCGATCTCGAACGAGGCGGTGCCGGTCAGCACGTTGGGCGCATAGATGGCGGCGATCGCAGCGGCATCCTGCGGCGTGGCGGCGCGGATCCCGATCATTTGGCCGCTCCCAGCGCGAACTGGAGCAGCGCGAGGTCGCCGGGGCTCGCGCTCGGCACGCCCAGTGCCATGCATTCGAGGCAGCGGGCCTGCACCGAACCGCTCGCGGTCAGCCGCTTGGCATCGCCGAGCGCCTGCGCCAGCAGCGCGCGGCGCTCCTCGCCGATGCGGGCATAGGCGTCCGATCCGGCGGGCGCGTCCGCCCAGTTGCCGTCGTCCTCGTCGTCGTTGCCGAGCGACCCGAGGCCCGCCGCCAGCGCCGCCGCAAAGGCGTTGGGCTTCTTGGCGAGGAACACCGGCCGGACGGCGGCGGGATCGAGCCCGGCGCGCTTGGCGGCTTCGGCGATCGCGTCGTTCAGCCCGCCGAAGCGATCGACCAGGCCCAGCTGGCGGGCGACGCCGCCGATCCAGACGCGGCCCTGGCCGATCTCGTCGACCCGCTGCGGGGTGAGCTTGCGCGATGCCGCGACCAGCCCGACGAAGCGGCCATAGCCTGCCTCGATCGCCGATTGCAGGATGGTGTCGACGGTGGCGTTGGTGCCGCCATAGATGCTCGGCTGGCCGGTGAGCGGCGTGCTCTGCACCCCGTCGGTGGTCACGCCGATCTTGGCGAGACTGTTCTCGAAGGTGGGGATGATGCCGAAGATGCCGATCGAGCCGGTGATGGTGTTCGGCTCGGCGAAGATCACGTCGCCGGCGGTCGACACCCAATAGCCGCCGCTGGCGGCCAGACCGCCCATCGAGACGATCACCGGCAGCTTCTGCGCCTTGGCCTGCAGGATCGCCTGGCGCATCTGCTCGGAGGCCATCGCCGAGCCGCCCGGCGAGTCGACGCGGACGACCAGCGCCTTGAGCTTGCCGTCCTTCAGCCCGTCGAGCACCAGCTTGCTGATCGTGTCGCCGCCGGCACTGCCCGCCGCGCCCTTGCCGTCGACGATCTCGCCGGCGATCGTGATCACGCCGATCGCGTCGCCGCTGCTCGGCCGCGGGTTGGCCTGCAGCCAGTCGGCGAGCTTGATCGCATTGAAATTGCCGGCCCGTGCGCCGCTCGGCGCGCCCACCATCTTGGCGAGATGCTGGCCGAAGGCGATGCGGTCGCCGAGCTGGTCGACCAGGCCATAGGCGCGGTTGGCGGCGGCGATGTCGCCCTTGGCCGCGGTGATCGCCGCGTCCGGCTTCATCAGGAACTCGGCGATGCGCGCCTTGGGTCGCGCCTTCAGGATGCCCTCGCGCCACTGATCGAGCAGCCCGCCATAGAGCGCGGTATTGGCTTCGCGCGCCTCGGGCGACATGTCGGCGCGGATATAGGGCTCCACCGCCGATTTGAACTTGCCGACCTTGTAGACATGGACGTTGATGCCGAGCTTCTCGGTCAGACCCTTGTAATAGAGCTGGCGACCGCCCGGCCCCATGAACAGCGATCCGCCCATCGGGTGCACCCAGATCTCGCTGGCGTTGGCCGCGATCTGGTAGCCGCTGTCGGTATAGGCGGTGGCATAGGCGAGCACCGGCTTGCCGGCGGCGCGCACGCGGGCGACGGCGGCGGCGACTTCGCTCACCGTGGCGGGATAGCCGCCGAGGAAGCTGTCGAGATCGAGCACCACCGCCTTCACGCGGGAATCGCCCTTGGCGGCATCGAGCGCGCGGATCACGTCGGGCGCGCTGACCTGGCCGGCAGCGCGCGTGCCGCTCACGCTGGCGAGCGGATCGGCCTCGCTCGGCTGCTCGACCAGCGCGCCGTTGAACGCGACGATCAGGGCGCCGTCGCGAATCGTCGCCGGAGTCGGCCGGTGCGAGAGCGCCGCGAACAGCACGGAGAAGAACAGAAGGAGCAGAACGAGGACGAGCAGGTCCTTGATTCCGACGAGTATCTTCCAGGCAGTACGAACCAGCTTCACCGGCGGCTCCTCAAAGCGTATTCAGCATGCGGTGCTACCGGATGCGCGGGGAGGAGTAAACGACCCGTATTATCGGTCCAACACGCTGAAAAAAGTTCCCGGCGCACCTGTTGACGACCCCGGATCCGGTTCACATATGTCGACTGTTAGCACTCCGGGGGACCGAGTGCTAAACACCGAAATCCACCTGAAAGAGGATCAGGCAATGAACTTCCGTCCGTTGCACGACCGCGTGCTCGTCCGCCGCGTCGAAGCCGAGGAAAAGACCGCCGGCGGGATCATCATCCCCGACACCGCCAAGGAAAAGCCGCAGGAAGGCGAAGTCGTCGCCGTCGGCACCGGCACCAAGGCCGAAGATGGCAAGGTGACCCCGCTCGACGTCAAGTCCGGCGACCGCATCCTGTTCGGCAAGTGGTCGGGCACCGAAGTGAAGGTGAACGGCGAAGACCTGCTGATCATGAAGGAAAGCGACATCCTCGGCATCGTCGGCTGAGCACGTCACGAACCTCAACTTCCTAAACTTAGCGAAATTTGAAAGGGCAGTCCCATGGCAGCCAAGGACGTAAAGTTTTCGCGCGACGCTCGTGAGCGCATCCTGCGCGGCGTCGACATCCTCGCCGACGCGGTGAAGGTCACGCTGGGCCCGAAGGGCCGCAACGTCGTGATCGAGAAGAGCTTCGGCGCGCCCCGCATCACCAAGGACGGTGTGTCGGTCGCGAAGGAAATCGAGCTCAAGGACAAGTTCGAGAACATGGGCGCGCAGATGGTGCGCGAAGTGGCCTCGAAGACCAACGACATCGCCGGTGACGGCACGACCACCGCGACCGTTCTGGCGCAGGCGATCGTCCGCGAGGGCATGAAGTCGGTGGCCGCCGGCATGAACCCGATGGACCTGAAGCGCGGCATCGATCTCGCCGTCGCCAAGGTGGTCGAGGACGTGAAGGCCCGCTCGAAGCCCGTCTCGGGTTCGCAGGAAGTCGCCCAGGTCGGCATCATCTCGGCGAACGGCGACCGTGAAGTCGGCGAGAAGATCGCCGAGGCGATGGAGAAGGTCGGCAAGGAAGGCGTGATCACCGTCGAAGAGGCGAAGGGTCTCGAATTCGAGCTCGACGTCGTCGAAGGCATGCAGTTCGATCGCGGCTATCTCTCGCCCTACTTCATCACCAACCCGGAGAAGATGGCGGTCGAGCTCAGCGATCCGTACATCCTGATCCACGAGAAGAAGCTGTCGAACCTGCAGTCGATGCTGCCGATCCTCGAGGCGGTCGTGCAGTCGGGTCGTCCGCTGCTGATCATCGCCGAGGACATCGAAGGCGAAGCGCTGGCGACCCTGGTCGTCAACAAGCTGCGCGGCGGCCTCAAGGTCGCAGCGGTCAAGGCACCGGGCTTCGGCGATCGTCGCAAGGCGATGCTGGAAGACATCGCCGTCCTCACCAAGGGTGAAGTGATCAGCGAAGACCTCGGCATCAAGCTCGAGACCGTCACGCTCGGCATGCTCGGCACCGCCAAGCGCGTCACCATCGACAAGGACAACACCACCATCGTCGATGGCGCCGGTGAAGCCGAGTCGATCAAGGCCCGCACCGAGCAGATCCGCCAGCAGATCGAAGTCACCACCAGCGATTACGACCGCGAGAAGCTCCAGGAGCGTCTCGCCAAGCTCGCCGGCGGCGTGGCCGTGATCAAGGTCGGCGGTGCGACCGAAGTCGAGGTGAAGGAGCGCAAGGACCGCGTCGACGACGCGCTGCACGCGACCCGCGCAGCCGTTGAAGAAGGCATCGTCCCCGGCGGCGGCACGGCCCTGCTGTACGCGACCAAGGCTCTCGAAGGCCTGAACGGCGCGAACGAGGACCAGACCCGCGGCATCGACATCGTCCGCAAGTCGCTGACCGCGCTGGTGCGCCAGATCGCGCAGAACGCTGGCCAGGACGGCGCCGTCGTCTCGGGCAAGCTGCTCGACCAGACCGACACCTCGTTCGGCTTCAACGCCGCGACCGACACCTACGAGAACCTCGTGGCTGCCGGCGTGATCGACCCGACCAAGGTGGTGCGCACCGCACTGCAGAACGCGGCTTCGGTCGCCGGCCTGCTGATCACCACCGAAGCCACCATTGCCGAGCTGCCGGAAGACAAGCCTGCTGCTCCGGCGATGCCGGGCGGCATGGGCGGCATGGACTTCTAAGTCCGCGCTCGACGTGAAAAAGAGGGGCCGGCGGAGCGATCCGCCGGCCCTTTTTCGTGCCGCTCGTCAAGCGACTGCATCGGTTCGTCCGCCCCCTCCCGCAAGCAGGAGGGGATTTGGCGATCACTTCTTCTTGTCGTCGTCCTTGTCGGCCGGCAGCGTCGGCACCGCGGCGCGGGCGGTGGCGGTCGGCGCGGCCGGCGGGCGGCATCCCTTGGACACGCCGAGACCCTTCAGATAGGCGCGGCGGATCGTGCCGCCATACAGCGCCGCGGTCACCCGCTTCTCCTGCTTGTCCGCGCCGGTGACCATCCGCACCAGGCCGAAGCCCGGGATCAGCGCACCGACGATCGCCCGGCTGCCCGCCGCCGCGATCGCGCCGCCATTGCCACCCTGCGCACCCGGCGCATCGGCGTCGGTCCCAAGTACGGCGTTGAGATTGGCGATGCCGGCGCGGATCTGCGCACAGCTCTTCGTCCCTTGCGACGAATAGGGCGCGGAGGCGGCCAGGAGCAGCACGTCAGGAATCTTCTTCTCGTTGATCCGCAGGTCGCGCAGCGGTGCCTGCGCGCCATCGCCGACGCTTTGCTTCTGCTGCTGTGCGACCGAGGGGGTCGCCAACAGGAATGCGGCCAGTCCGGCCGCCACAATGGTCCGCATGTTCAGTCTCCCGGTTGTTCTGCAAAGCTGCGCAGCAAAGGCACGGACCCGCAACATTGTTCCATCGCAACGATGTCCGGAATTGACTTTTGTCCAGCCCCCGCTAGGGCCGTCGGCGGGCCACGCGGTCCCAACGCCGCGCGTGCTCTCTGTGAGGAGAGTCTACATGACTGATTTGACTGCCGCCGACGCCACCCTTGCGTCTGCGAAGCCCGCCACCAAACCGGCGCGTCCCTATTTTTCTTCTGGCCCCTGCGCCAAGCCCCCGGGCTGGTCGCCCGAGAAGCTCGCCACCGAGTCGCTCGGCCGCTCGCACCGCTCGAAGCTGGGCAAGACCCGTCTCCAATATTGCATCGACCTGATGCGCGAGCTGCTCCGCCTGCCGGACACGCACCGCATCGGCATCGTTCCCGGCTCGGACACCGGCGCGTTCGAAATGGCGATGTGGACGATGCTGGGCGCCCGCCCCGTTACCACGCTCGCCTGGGAAAGCTTTGGTGAGGGCTGGGTCACCGATGCGGTCAAGCAGCTCAAGCTCGATCCGACCGTGCTGCGCGCCGGTTATGGCCAGCTGCCCGATCTGAACGCCGTCGACTGGTCGAACGACGTGCTGTTTACCTGGAACGGCACCACCTCGGGCGTGCGCGTGCCGAACGGCGACTGGATCGCCGACGATCGCGAGGGCCTGAGCTTCGCCGACGCGACCTCGGCGGTATTTGCCTACGACATGCCCTGGGACAAGATCGACGTCGCCACCTTCTCCTGGCAGAAGGTGCTGGGCGGCGAGGGCGCGCACGGCGTGCTGATCCTGGGTCCCCGCGCGGTCGAACGGCTCGAAACCTACACCCCCGCCTGGCCGCTGCCCAAGGTGTTCCGCCTCGTCTCCAAGGGCAAGCTCGCCGAGGGCGTTTTCAAGGGCGAGACGATCAACACGCCGTCGATGCTGGCGGTGGAAGACGCGATCTTCGCGCTCGAATGGGGCAAGGGCCTGGGCGGTGCCAAGGGGCTGATCGCCCGGTCGGACGCCAATGCCGCAGCACTCGACAAGATCGTGGAAGAGCGCGACTGGCTCGGCCATCTCGCCGAGGATCCCGCGATCCGTTCGCGCACCAGCGTGTGCCTCACCGTCGAGGGCGCCGATGCCGACTTCATCAAGAAGTTCGCAAGCCTGCTCGAAAAGGAAGGCGCGGCCTATGACGTGGCCGGCTACCGCGATGCGCCGGCTGGCCTGCGCATCTGGTGCGGCGCGACCGTCGACACCGCCGATATCGAGGCGCTCGGCCCCTGGCTCGACTGGGCCTACGCCACCGCCAGGGCGGGCTGAGTTCGGTGCTCCTGCGAAAGCGGGAGCCCACGCCCACACGCGATTCCCCAAGAAACTCTGGGCTCCTGCCTTTGCAGGAGCGCCGACGTGCACAGGAGCATTTTCATGCCCAAGGTACTGATTTCCGACAAGATGGACCCCAAGGCCGCGCAGATCTTCCGCGAGCGCGGCGTCGAGGTCGACGAGATCACCGGCAAGACGCCCGACGAGCTCAAGGCGATCATCGGCCAGTATGACGGCCTCGCCATCCGCAGCTCGACCAAGGTCACCAAGGACATTCTCGAGCACGCGCCGAACCTGAAGGTGATCGGCCGCGCCGGCATCGGCGTCGACAATGTCGACATCCCCGCCGCCTCGGCCAAGGGCGTGGTGGTGATGAACACGCCGTTCGGCAACTCGATCACCACGGCCGAGCACGCCATCGCGCTGATGTTCGCGCTCGCCCGCCAGCTGCCCGAGGCCGATGCCTCGACCCAGGCCGGCAAGTGGGAGAAGAACCGCTTCATGGGCGTCGAGCTGACCGGCAAGACGCTGGGCCTGATCGGCGCGGGCAATATCGGCTCGATCGTGGCGGACCGCGCCATCGGTCTCCGCATGCGCGTGATCGCCTATGATCCGTTCCTCACGCCGGAGCGCGCGCTGGAAATGGGCGTCGAGAAGATGACGCTCGACGATCTGCTGCTGCGCGCCGACTTCATCACGCTGCACACGCCGCTCACCGACCAGACCCGCAACATCCTCAGCCGCGAGAATCTCGCCAAGACCAAGAAGGGCGTGCGGATCATCAACTGCGCGCGCGGCGGCCTGATCGACGAGGCGGCGCTGAAGGAGGGGCTGGAGAGCGGCCATATTGCCGGCGCCGCGCTCGACGTGTTCGCGGTGGAGCCCGCCAAGGAGCATCCGCTGTTCGGCACGCCGAACTTCGTAGCCACCCCGCACCTCGGCGCCTCGACCACCGAGGCGCAGGTCAATGTGGCGATCCAGGTCGCCGAGCAGCTCGCCGACTATCTCGTCACCGGCGGCGTCACCAACGCGCTCAACGTGCCGAGCCTCTCGGCCGAGGAAGCCCCGCGGCTCAAGCCGTACATGGCGCTGGCCGAGAAGCTGGGCGGCCTGGTCGGCCAGCTGGCGCATGGCGAACTCAACAGCATCGCGATCGAGGTCGAGGGTGCGGCGGCCGAGCTGAACCAGAAGCCGATCACCAGCGCGGTGCTGGCGGGCCTGATGCGCGTCCATTCGGACACGGTGAACATGGTCAACGCGCCCTTCCTCGCCAAGGAGCGCGGTCTCGATGTGCGCGAGGTTCGTCATGATCGCGAGGGCGACTATCACACGCTGGTCCGCGTGACCGTCGGCACCCAGGCAGGCGACCGTTCGGTGGCAGGCACGCTGTTCGGCAACGCCGCGCCGCGGCTGGTCGAGCTGTTCGGCATCAAGGTGGAGGCCGATCTCGCTGGCCATATGCTCTACATCGTCAACGAGGACGCACCGGGCTTCATCGGCCGGCTCGGCACCACGCTGGGCGAGGCGGGCGTCAACATCGGCACCTTCCACCTCGGTCGGCGCTCTGCCGGCGGCGAGGCGGTGCTGCTGCTCTCGGTCGACGAGGCGGTGGACGACGCGCTGCTCGCCAAGGTCCGCGCGCTGCCGGGCGTGAAGACCGCCATGGCGCTCGGCTTCTGAACTGATTAGGGGAGGCGGCCATGACTGGTCTCCTCCCCGAAGGGTTTCACGATCGATTGCCGCCTGCCGCCGACGCGGCCGCCCGCCTCGAAACGCGCGTGCTGGGGCTCGCCCGGCTCTATGGCTATGAACAGGTGGATCCGCCGCTCGCCGAGTTCGCCGACGAACTGGCGACGCGGCTCAAGACTGGCGCGGTGCGCGATGCGGTGCGCTTCGTCGATCCGGTATCGCAGCGCAGCCTCGCCATCCGCCCGGACCTGACCGCGCAGGTCGGCCGGATCGCCGCGACGCGCATGGGCCACCATCCGCGACCGGTGCGGCTCTGCTATGCGGGCCAGGTGCTCAAACTGAAAGCGCCCGCGCTCGATCCGCGGCGGGCGATGCGGCAGATCGGCTGCGAGCTGATCGGCCGCGACAGCGTGGCCGCTGCGATGGAAGTCGTCCGCGTCGCGATCGAGGCGCTGCAATCGGCGGGCGTCGAGGGCTTGGCCATCGACTTCACCCTGCCCGACCTGGTCGACACGCTGGCCGGCGGCACGTTATCGGCCGACAAACTTGTCGCCCTTCGCGAGCGCCTGGATGCCAAGGATGCCGGCGGCGTCGCGGCAATCGACCCCAGCTATCTGCCGCTCATCGAGGCCGCCGGCCCGTTCGACGGCGCCATGGCAAAACTGCGCGCGACCGATGCCGGCACCGCCCTGGCAAGCCGCATCGACGGCCTCGCCACCATCGCCGCGAGCATCCCGGCCGGCGTCGCGCTCACGCTCGACCCCACCGAACGCCACGGCTTCGAATATCAGACTTGGCTTGGCTTCTCGATATTCGCGCGCGGTGTTCGCGGCGAGATCGGTCGCGGTGGCACCTACACCGTGGTGCATGAAGGTGGCCGCGAGGAGCCGGCGGTCGGCTTCTCGCTCTATGCCGATTCGATCCTGGATGCCGGCATCGGCGGCGATGCCCGGCGTCGGCTGTTCCTCCCCTTCGGCACCGATGCCGCCACGGCTGCGGCGCTTCGTGCGGAGGGCTGGGTGACGGTCGCGGCCCTGGAGGCGGAGGATACGCCCGAGGCGCAGCTGTGCAGCCACGAGCTGTGCGACGGGGTGCCGATTGCACTGTAAGCCATCGCCGTCGCCCCGGTTGGGGCGACGGCAGGATGGTCACTCCATCTGGTCGATCAGCGCCTGGATCGGTGCGAATGCGAACGCCACCGAGCTGTCCGCCACGCCGTACGGGATGAACAGGCTGTCGCCGTGGCGGATCGCACCACAGGTATAGACGACGTTGGGTACGTACCCCTCACGGTCCTGGTCGGCGGCGGCCAATAGCGGCGCGCGCGAGCGAGCGAGAACCTTGGTCGGATCGTCCTTGTCGAGCAGCGCCGCGCCGATCGAGTATTTGCGCATCGCGCCAACGCCGTGGGTGAGGACCAGCCAGCCCTGATCGGTCTCGATCGGCGGGCCGCAATTGCCCATCTGAACCAGCTCCCAGGGGAAGCGCGGCTTGATGATCAGCTCGCCGCCTTCCCAATGGGTGATATCGTCGGAGGCGTGCAGAAAGATATTCTCGCCGTCCTGACGCCCCAGCATCATGTACTTGCCCCCGACCTTGCGCGGGAAAAGCGCCATACCCTTGTTGCGCGCAGCGCTGCCCGTCATCGGGACGAGATCGAGCCCGCGCCAGTCGCTGGTACGCAGCAGCTCCGACTGAATGCCCGAGCCGTTATAGGCGGTGTAGGTGCCGATCCATTCCACCGTGCCGTCGTCATGCGTGAAATGGCAGATGCGAAGGTCTTCCAGCCCGTTGGACTGGGCGCGGGTGATCGGGAAGATCACCGTACCCGACAGGGTCGAATCGCGGTGCCGATAGATGCGCACCGGCCCTTCCATCGCGCGTTCGTCCGGCTCCCGCGCATCCGCCGCGGTGGCGAAGGGCGGCTCGGGGGCGAGCACCAGTTCGTTGCCGTCGGTGATGATGCCCTCGCGGAAGGCGACCGAGGAAATGTGCCCCTCGCCTACCGCGCGCAGCGACATCAGGATGCGCATGCTGCCCGGGGGCATGCCACTCTGATCATAGTGCGGGACCGCGCTCGGGTTCATCAGCGCCGCAGCAGCGTAGCTGTATTCGTGGCAGAAATAGGCGCCGAGCAGCTGGCGTTTTTCATCGCCGATCGCCGCACCGTCGAGGCCGAGCATCGCCTCGATCTCGTCGTAGCGGGTCATGAATACGCGACGTGTCTGCCAGTGACGGGCCTCGAAGTCCTTGAGCACCAGCTCCAGCTCGGCACGGGCCTGGCCGGGCGACAGCGCCAGCACCTCGCTGACGATACGCTCGGTGCGGCTGGGCGCGCCGCCATTGGTGGATGCCCAGGCGATGTGGAACGGACGCACCACGACGCGGGATGGATCGGCGTGAAGCCGCAAGGGATGATGAAACAGTTCCGGCATTGGCAACCCCCGGGGAACGCGCTCGTTACGGCGCCGTCCCCCGGTATCGCTTCAGGCGACGGCGAGTTCCGGTCCTGCCACGCTTTTATTGCGCTTTGAAAGAGCCGAGATTGCGCAATTCGCCAGTTGGAGCGCGAGAATCGACTCCGCTCCCTGATTGCGATTCAGCCCGGTCGGCATCAGGCCGTCGAAGCAACCGCCATCGGCCACACTGGCCAGCGGCACATCGAGGTCGTTTGCACCGAGATACCATCGATAGGCGCGCATCGCCTCCTCGGCCCAACGCCGCTCGCCAACCGCCTGATGCGCGGCGAGGCACGCGTCGATCGTTGCCTGCGCCTCCAATGGCTGCTGATCGAACGGCAGCGGTTCAGCATATTCACGCCCGAAGCTTTCGGTACCCACGGCGCGGAAACGCCCTTCCGGCGAGGTCTGTCGCTCGACGATCCAGCCCAGTGTCTCCAGCCCGGTGTCGATGAAGTCGCGCCGGCCGAGCACCTGCCCCGCGCGCAGCAGCGCCTCGGGCAATCGCGCATTGTCATAGGCCAGCACGATCTCGAACCAGCTCCATGCGGGGCGGCGGGTACGTTCGAGGAGCGCGACCAGTTCGTTGCCGAAGCGCGTGAGAATCTCGCGCGACAGCGGATGCCCCGGATGCGCCTCGGCCATTGCCGCAGCGCCGAGCATGGCAAAGGCATGGGCGCGCGGGCTACCCAGATCGAATGCGATCGATGCGGTCTCGTCGAACAGCACCGACGCCCAGTCACGGTGCTTTTGCGCTCGCGCATCGCGCGCCGTGACACCCAGCGCCCAGATCGCGCGGCCGTTCGAATCTTCCGAACCCTCATCCTCGCACCAGCTGCGGTCGAAGTTCATAAAGTTGCGAAACTTGCGCTTGTCGGGATTCCAGGCGTGCTGGACGAAGCCGCCATAAATGGCCATCCAGCGATCGCGCACCGCCTCGTCGATGTCGTCAATCTTGCTCATCAGGATCAGCGCGCGGGCATTGTCGTCGATGCAATAGCCGTGGCGCCGGTCCGGGACCGAATAGATCGAGTGCTGGAGCATGCCGGTCGAATCGCTCATCCGCTCCACCGCGGTCAGCACCGGGTGGAGCGGCGGGAGCTCAACATTCGCGCTGCCGATCCGGCGCGGCTTCTCGTCGAGGATGGCGTCGAACGCGGCGATCGCGCGCTCCGCGAGACGCGCCCAGAGCATGGTGCGCCCGCGCGCATAGGCGCGGCCCGCGAGCGCCAGCCGCTCTTCCCGATCGGCAAGCAGGCGATTGATCTCGCGCGAGAACGCGACGCTGTCTCCGAAATCGACCAGCACGCCGTGGCCTTCGTCGAGGATTTCGGTCGCATGGACATAGGGGGTCGAGATCACCGGCTTGCCCATGCTCACCGCATAGGAGAGCGTCCCGGACGTGATCTGCGCGGGATTGGGGTAGGGCGTCGCATAGATGTCGGCTGCCTGAAGATAATCGAGCAGGTCGCTCTGCTCGACGAAGCGATCGACAAACGCAACGTTCCGTTCCAGCCCCAATGCCGCGATCTGCGCCTTGAGGCGATCCCGATAGGCCTCGCCCTCATGGGCGACGAGATGCGGGTGGGTCGCACCCAGGATCACGTACAAGGCGTCGGGATGCGCCGCGGCGACAGCGGGCATCGCCTCGATCATCGTCTCGATGCCCTTGCTGGGTGCGAGCAGGCCGAAGGTGAGGATGACATCCCGGCCCGCCCATCCGAACGCTGGCTTGAACGCTGCCGTGTCCGCAAAGTCGCGATCGGGTACACCGTGCGGGATTACCTCGATCTTGCCGTCGTCCACGCCGTGGACGCGCTTCAGGATCTCGCGGCCCTTTTCCGCCATCACGATCAGCGTCGAGGCGCGGCGGATCAATGCCTCCATCACCCGGCGCTCATCGGCGCTCGGGCGCTCGAGAATGGTGTGCAGCGTGACGATGACCGGGATCGACACGCGATCGGTCAGCGCGAGCAGCAGCTCGCCGGCCGCACCGCCGAAGATGCCATATTCATGCTGGATCCACAGCGCCTCGGCACCGCTCGCCTCGATCTTGCGCGCGGCCTCGAGATAGGCGCTGCGATCATTCTGGGCGATGCTGCCGGTTACCTGTGGCGGATAGGCATACTGCCCGGGAAGATCGTCCATCGCATAGACGTCGACCTGAATCCCGGGGTAGCGCTCGGCGAGTGCCGTATAGGTATCGGTAGTAAAGGTGGCGATCCCGCATTTGCGGGGCAGGAAGTTGCCGAGCAGGGCAAGATGCCGGATCCTTGGACCCATCGGAGACCGTGCCATGGCGGACCTTTCGCTACTGCATGATGGACTAGGCCCAAATCTGGGCCGTATGCCCCGTTAAACTCCCGTTTTTCGAATAAGTTGCAGTTCTGCTGCAACGCACAAGCTTATACCTGCCGAACCGTGCTGTAAATTGGCCGTTCAGCCCCGCCCGCGATATCCGGCGACACCCTGATCGGGGACCCAGACGTCCTCGGGTGCCTTGCCCGACTGCCAGAACACGTCGATCGGGATGCCGCCGCGCGGATACCAGTAGCCGCCGATCCGCAGCCATACCGGCTGCATCTCGCGGAACAGCCGCTCGCCGATGCCGACGGTGCAATCCTCGTGGAACGCGCCATGATTGCGAAAGCTGCCCAGGAACAGCTTGAGCGACTTGGATTCGACAATCCGCTCCCCCGGCACGTAATCGATCACGAGATGCGCGAAATCGGGCGCACCGGTGATCGGGCAGAGCGACGTGAATTCGGGCGCGGCGAAGCGCACCAGATAGCGCAGGCCGGGCCGCGGATTGGGAACATAGTCGAGCTCCGCTTCCTCCGGGGTGGCGGGCAGGGCGGATTGCTTACCGAGATGCTTGGCGTCCATGGCCGCCATGTAGGCGTTTGCGGTGCGGTTTCCATAGGGCTAGGGATGCTCCCCTATGGACGGATTGCTCTCCACCGAAACGCTCGCCGGCATGCTCGGCGCGGAGGACCTGCTGGTCCTCGACGCGACCTACACCTCCACCATTCCCGGTGCCGCGAAGCAGGATCCGCGCGCGGAGTTCGAGGCGGGCCATATCCCGGGCGCGCGGCTGCTCGATCTCGACACGCTGGTCGATGCCGGGAACCCGCTGCCCTCGATGCTGCCCAAGCGTCCCCTGTTCGAGGAACGGATGGCGCAGCTGGGGGTCACCGCCGACACCCGCATCGTCCTCTACGACAACAGCCCCCACCATACCGCGTGCCGCGCCTGGTGGGTGTTGCGGATGTTCGGGGTGAACGCCGCAATTCTCGACGGCAGCATCGGCCATTGGCGGGCCGAGGGGCGACCGGTACAAGCCGGGCCGCACCTCGCTGCCGCGACCGACTTCACCGCCGGCGCCCCTGCCGCACGGCTTCGCACGCTGGACGACATGCGCACGACGACCGAACAGATCGTGGACGCCCGGTCCGCTGCGCGTTTCACCGGCGAGGAGGCGGATCCCCGCCCCGAATGCGCCGCCGGGCACATGCCGGGCGCGAAGAACATTCCCTATGGCCGCTTCTTCGAGGCCGATGGCCACTGGAAATCGCCCGAAGCGATCCGCGCGGTGTTCGACACCGCCGGGCTAAATCTCGCCGCGCCGATGGTCGCAACCTGCGGATCGGGCATCACCGCGTCCGTGATCGTGTTCGCCGGGCACCTGATCGGGCACGAGATTGCCCTGTATGACGGCAGCTGGACCGAATGGGGCGCGCACGCGGATACGGCAAAGGTTCTCGGCGCATGAGCGGTCGGGACGATCCCCGGCATGACGCGGACGCGACCAAGATCGTCCATGCCGGCCGCCGTCCGGAATGGACGCAAGGCATCGTCAATCCGCCGGTATGGCGCGCCTCGACCATCCTCTATGACGACATCGCGGCAATGCGCGAGCGCGGCAGCGCCGACACACACCACAAGCTTTATTACGGCAGACGCGGCACGCCGACCCAGTGGGCGCTCGCCGATGCGCTGACCGCGCTAGAGCCGGGCGCCGAGGCGACACTCCTCTACCCCTCGGGCGTGGCGGCGATCACCACCGCGCTGCTGGCGGTGCTGTCGCCCGGCGACGAGGTGCTGCTGCCCGACAGCAGCTATGAACCCACCCGCGCGTTCGGCAACGGCATGCTCAAGCGCCTGGGCATCACCGCCACCTATTATGATCCGCTGATCGGCGAAGGCATCGCTGCGCTCTGCACCGAGCGGACCAGGGCGATCCTCCTCGAAAGCCCCGGCAGCCTGACCTTCGAGGTGCAGGACGTGCCCGCCATCGTCGCGGTGGCCAAGGCGCGCGGGATCGTGACGCTGCTCGACAATACCTGGGCCGGGCCGCTCTACTTCCCGGCGATCGAGAAGGGCATCGACTATACGATCCTGTCCTGCTCGAAATACGTCGTCGGCCATTCGGACGTGATGATGGGGTCGGTCACCGCCGCCCCGGGCCAGTATGACCGGCTGCGCGCGACGACCTATCAGCTGGGCCTCTGCGCGAGCCCCGACGACGCCTATCTCGCTTCGCGCGGGCTGCGGACAATGGACGTGCGCCTCCGCCAGTCGGGCGCCAGCGGCCTGAAGATCGCGGCGTGGCTCAAGACCCGCCCCGAAGTGGCGCGGGTGCTCCACCCCGCCCTGCCCGACTGCCCTGGTCACGACCTGTTCGTGCGCGACTTCAAGGGCAGCGCCGGGCTCTTCTCCTTCGTGCTGAACGGCGGCGACGATGCCGCGCGCACCGCGCTGATCGACGGGCTTCGGCATTTCGGCATCGGTTTCAGCTGGGGCGGCTATGAGAGCCTGGCGATCCCCGCCGATCCGCAGCGCATCCGCACCGTCTCGCGCTGGCAGGCGGAGGGGCCGGCGATCCGGCTCTATGTGGGGCTGGAGGATGCCGACGATCTGATCGCCGACCTGGAAGCCGGGCTCGCCCGCTTCGCCGCCGCGCGCGGATGATGCCGGCGCTGCTCGACCGGGTCGCCGGCCTGGGGATGCGCATCCCGTCCCCGGCCGAACTGGGCGAGATGGCGGTAGTGCTGGGGCTGGCCGCGCTGGCGCTGACGATCGGCGTGCTGGTGGGCCAGCGCATCGGCGCGCAGATCGCCGGGGTCTGGCACCGTGTCGCCGGCGAGCATGTCAACGGCCTCCAGCCGCGACTATGCCGCATCACCCGCTGGCTGACCGCGGCGCTGCTGCTGTCCCCGGTGACGGGCGCCTATGGCTGGCACCCGCCGGCGCTGCTGCTGCTCGGCGTCGCGATGGGCCTGGTCATGGCGCTGGCGGTGGTGGAGGTACTGCGCGGCCTCGGCCTGCCGCGGCTCGCCACCTGGCCGATGGGCGCGATCGCCTTCACCTCGCTGCTCAGCAAGACGATGGGCGGATTGGGTGTGATCGAGGCGCTGCTGGCCCGGATCGGCTTCGACATGGGCACGCGGCGGCTGTCGCTGCTCTCGCTGCTGACCTTCGCGGTCACCGTCACGATCATCTATGCCCTGGTCCGGATCGCGAACCGGCTGCTGGCGCAGTGGATCGGGCGCGCGCGCGGGCTGGATGCGACCCAGCGACTGCTCGGGCAGAAGCTGGCGAGCATCGCGATCGTCACCGCCGCCTTTTTCGTCGGCATCGATCTGCTGGGAATCGACCTGACGAGCTTCGCGGTCTTTTCCGGCGCCTTCGGCCTGGCGATCGGCTTCGGTCTGCAGAAGACGGTGGGCAACCTGATCGCCGGGATCATCCTGCTGATGGACCGCTCGATCAAGCCGGGCGACGTGATCGTGGTGGGCGACAGCTTCGGCTGGGTGAACAAGATCGGCGTACGCGCCGTCTCCGTGATCACCCGCGACGGCAAGGAGCATCTGATTCCGAACGAGAATCTGATGACCCAGGAAGTCGAGAACTGGTCCTACACCGATCGCAACGTCCGCGTGCGAATCGCCGTGACCGTCGCCTATGGCTGCGACCTGGAGATGGCGCAGGACCTGATGCTGCGCGCCGCGACCGACAGCCCGCGCGTGCTCGACACCCCCGCGCCCAACGTGTGGCTCACCGCACTGGGCGAGAACGGCGCCGCGCACGAGATACTGGTGTGGATCAGCGATCCCGAAAGCGGCGTCGGCAATGTCCGCAGCGACGTGCTCAACCGGCTGTGGAAGCTGTTCGGCGAGCACGGCATCACCGTGCCCGCCCCCAGGCGCGACGTGCGGATCAGCGCTTCGGGCAGCTAGCCGTCACGCTGTTGCACAGCACCGTGCTCTTCCCGAGCGAAACGGTAAAGTTCAGCCCTCGGGGGTCCGGCGCGCCTTCGTAATAGTCGGTGCTGATCCATTGTGCGCCCGAGGCGATCGCCGCATCGAGCCGGCTGCGATCGTGGGTCCGCGCCTCCAGCGTTTCCGCATCCGCGCGGGTGCGGACCATGAACCCGGCCTTCACCCGGCGCGTGACGGTGGCGGCGTCCTTGGTCGGGCTCTGCATGTTGAAGAAGGCGGCTTCGGGTGCCTCCTCGGGATACCAGCCGAACATCATCCGGCCCTTCAGGCTCGCATGCCCGGTGCGATAGCGCTCCTCGTTCGCCTCGGAGGTATCGAGCACGAGCAGGAACTTGCCGCGCGCGGCGCCGACGGTCGGCCAGCGATGCGCCGTTACCGCCGCCCGCAGCGTCGGCAGGCTGCCGCGGACGTCGTCGGGCGTGATCACCCGCTCGCGGCCGAGCGTGGCGGCGATATCGGCGTCGAGTGCGTCGAGCGCTGCCGCATCGAAGCCGAGATCGGTGGTGCGCAGGCCCGGGATCGGGCGCACGTCGCTGGCATTGACCAGCAGCATCACCGGCAGATGGCCCGGATGCGCATCGGACCAGCGGCGGAAGATCATCATGCAGGCACGGAAGGTGCGGCAATGCGTCTGCCAGTCGAGACCCGGCACGTGGATCGTCTTGGCGCCGGGGGCGGCCATCTCCGCCTTGATCTCGGCCGGACCCTCCGCATAGGGCGCGGCATAGGCGCCGCCCTGCGGATCGGGCGCGACGTCGATCTCGAGCTGGCGCAGGCCGAGCGCGAGCTGGCTCTCCAGCGGCGGATGGCCATAAGCGAGGCCTTCCCACTCCTTGGGCGCCAGTGCGCGGATGCGCGCCTCGACCTGCGGCAGCGGATAGGGGCGGTAGCTGTTGTGCGAGCCCAGCATGCGCACCTGATCCAGCCGCAGCGAATCGAGGCTCTTGTCCGCATCCGGCGTCGCGCCGCCCGGTGCCATCGCCATCAGCAGCGCCGCCGCGCCGATCATCCCTGCCTTGCGCATTCTCGTTCCTTCACAAGCGAACCCAAGGCGGTGCCTTTGGCGGGCTTTCGTTCCGGAACCATGACAGTCGCGCGCACAAAAACGGCGGCGGTCCTGTGGGGACCGCCGCCGCTATAGGGAGCTATCGGTTTAGTTGCCGCCGGTCGGGCTGGCCGGCGCGGTCGCCTGCGCCGACTGGCCGCTGGTCTGCGACTGGGCGGCGGCGGCCTGGATGCGCTGGTTGAGCGCAGTATCCGACGCCATCGCCTGGCTGATCTCGTTGAAGCGCTGCGGCTGCAGCCCCGAAGCGGTGATCGCGGCGACGAACTTGGTGTTCTTCTCTGCGGTCGGGATGCTCGTATCGGCGTTGATCTTGTTCACCGCGAGCGCCGCCGTCGCATATTGCTTGACCTCGGTATCGGTGAAGCCAGCCGCCGACGCGGTGCCCGCACCCGTGGTGCCCTGATCCTGTGTCGCCGGCGCTGCGGGCTGTGCGGGCGTCGTCTGGGCCGGCGTGGTGGTCTGGGCGATCGCGGCCGAAGCCATCAGCGCACTGGCGGCCGCCAGGCTCGAAAACATCATTTTCATCATCAACTCCTCGTAACAATGAAACTCTTTTGCACCCCTGTAACGTAACAATGGGGCTGGGTTTTCCGCTTCACACCCATTTCACGATGGGCGGTTGCTCCTGCGGGACGGCATGACCCGCCCCGGGACGCCGGCTACCGGAATCACGCCGCTGGAAAAGCGCGGCATTTTCGCCTATATCCACGCGATGCAGACAGTGTCGGCCGCCCCCATGCCCATCCCCGGGCACATCGATCCCGTGCCCGTGCCGCGTGCCCCCGCCGCGCGCGAAGACGGGCGTACCGACCTGATCGGTCTCTCCCGCGACGGGATCCGCGAGGCGCTGGCCGCCGCCGGGCTCGAGCCCAAGCAGGCCAAGCTGCGCGCCAAGCAGCTGTGGCACTGGATCTACAATCGTGGCGCCACCGAGTTTTCGGCGATGACCGACATCGCCAAGGCGCAGCACCCGTGGCTGGCCGAGCGCTTCGTGATCGGCCGCCCGGACGTGGTCGAGGCGCAGGTCTCGAACGACGGCACGCGCAAGTGGCTGCTCCGCTCGCCCGACGGGCAGGATTACGAGATGGTGTTCATCCCCGATGCCGATCGGGGAACGCTCTGCGTCTCCAGCCAGGTGGGCTGCACGCTCAACTGCCGCTTCTGCCACACCGGCACGATGCGGCTGGTGCGCAACCTCACCGCAGGCGAAATCGTCGGACAGGTGATGCTCGCGCGCGATTCGCTCGGCGAGTGGCCCAGCCAGCCCGAAGGCCGCCTGCTCACCAACATCGTGATGATGGGCATGGGCGAGCCGCTGTACAATTTCGACGAGGTGAAGGCCGGCCTGCAGATCGTGATGGACGGCGACGGCCTCGCGCTCTCCAAGCGGCGCATCACCCTCTCCACCTCGGGCGTGGTGCCGATCATGGCGCGCGCGGGCGAGGAGATCGGCGTGAACCTCGCGGTGTCGCTCCACGCGGTCACCAAGGACGTGCGCGACGAGATCGTGCCGCTCAACAAGAAGTACGGGATCGAGGAGCTGCTCCAGGCCTGTGCCGATTATCCGGGCGCCAACAACGCCCGCCGCATCACCTTCGAGTACGTGATGCTCAAGGACAAGAACGACAGCGACGCCGATGCGCACGAGCTCGTCCGCCTGTTGCGCAAGTACAAGCTGCCCGCCAAGGTGAACCTGATCCCGTTCAACCCCTGGCCCGGCGCGCCGTACGAATGCTCGACGCCCGAGCGCATCCGGTCCTTCTCGAACATCGTGTTCGAGGGCGGCATCTCGGCGCCGGTGCGCACCCCGCGCGGGCGCGACATTGATGCGGCGTGCGGCCAGCTGAAAACGGCGTCGGAGAAGAAGAGCCGCGCCCAGCTCGATCGCGAGGCCGAAGAGAAGTTCGCCGCCCTCGGTTGAGCCCTGCACGATTCTGCGGGTAAGGTGCAGCCATGTCGCTGCTCCTGCTCGTTTTGGCGCTCGCCGCCCCCGCCGCCCCTTGCGCCGATGCGAAGACGACGGTGGACATGAACCTGTGCCTCGCGCGCGGCAGCAACGCCGCCGAGGTGGAGATGAACCGTTACCTCGTCGCCGCCCGCAAACGCGCGGCCGCGGACGGGCTGGCGGTCACCAAGGCATTCGACGAGGCGCAAGGGCGCTGGATCGCCTGGCGCAAGGGCGAGTGCGACGCGGTCTATGCGCACTGGCAGGGCGGCACCATCCGCAACGCGGCGCTGCTCACCTGCAGGATCGCGCTGACCGAAGCACGCACCCGCCAGCTCTGGAAGACCTGGCTGACCTATCCCGACTCCACCCCGCCGATCCTGCCCGAGCCGGCGGTCAGCGCGGACGGAACATCCTGAACAGCGCGTCCTCGCCGATTTCGAAATAGTCGGCCGGTCCGCCGCCGCGCAGGATCGGGCGCGCGCGGGCAGTCTGGTAGACGCCGTCTTCCAGCATGGCCCGGTCGATATGGACGCCGGTCACCTCACCGAGCACCAGCCAGGTATCGACCTCGGCGCCGTCCTTGGTTTCCAGCCGGATCAGTTGGGTCAGCGTACATTCGAACTGCGCGGGGCTCCCGGCAACGCGCTCGGGCCCCACGGTACGCGCCGGCAGCGTGTCGATGCCGGCAAGGGCGAACTCGTCGATCTCGGGGCCTACCATCGCAGCGCTGGCATTCATCACCTCCGCCAGCGGACGGGTGGCGAGGTTCCAGACAAACTGTTTCGTCTCGGCGATGTTCGCCACGCTGTCCTTCCAGCCGGTGGAGGCGAAGCCGAGGATCGGCGGCCGGTAGTTGAACAGGTTGAAGAAGCTGTAGGGCGCCAGATTGCGCACGCCCGCTGCCGAGACGGTGCTCACCCAACCGATCGGGCGCGGTCCGACGATCGCATTCAGCGGATCGTGGGGAAGGCCGTGGCCGGCGGCGGGCTCGTAGAAATGGAAGTCGGCGGGCATCGCGGCTCCGGATTTTTGTGACTGACGTGAAACCGATTCCGCTCGGCGCCCGAATCTCCTACACGCGATACGTCCAGGGAAGGAAGCGCACATGGCCGAAGGTCCACCGGAAAGGACGCCGCTGATCTACCGCCACCGGCTGGTCACCCGGCTGTGGCACTGGGTCAACGCGATCGCGCTGCTGATCATGGTCGGCAGCGGGCTGATGATCTTCAACGCGCACCCCCGGCTCTATTGGGGGCAGTATGGCGCCAATTTCGACCATGCCTGGCTGGAGCTGCCGCGCTTCCCGGGCTGGGTGACGCTGCCCTCCTATTACAGCCTGGCCGGCGCGCGGCACTGGCACTTCTTCTTCGCGCTGGTGCTCGCCTTCGGGTTGCTGGTCTATCTCCTGTGGAGCCTGGCGAACGGCCATATCCTGCGCGACCTGCGCATCCGCGCACGCGAGCTGGGGCCGCGGCATCTGTGGAAAGACTTCAAGGACCATCTCGCCTTGCGCTTCCACGATCCCGAGGATCCGCGCGCCTACAACATCTTCCAGAAGCTCGCCTATGTCGGCACGCTGTTCGTGCTGTTGCCGGCGGTGATCTTTTCGGGTCTGGCGCTGTCGCCCGGCATGGACGCGGCCTGGCCGTGGCTGACCGAGCTGTTCGGCGGGCGGCAATCCGCGCGCTCGGTGCACTTCATCGCGATGGGGGCGATCCTCGCCTTCCTGCTCGTCCATCTGACCCTGGTGCTGCTCGCCGGGCCGATCAACGAGCTCCGCTCGATGATCACGGGCTGGTGGCGCGTGCCCGCGGAGAAGCAGCCATGATCCTGACCCGCCGCAACCTGCTGATCGGCGGTGCCGCCGGGCTGCTCACCGGCTGCGACCGATTCACCGACAGTCCCGTGCTCGCCAGCGCGGAAGAGGCGCATCGCTTCCTCCAGCGCTCGATCGGCCGCGGCGCGCTCGCCACCGAATTCCGTCCCGAGCAGCGCAGCCCGATCTTTCGGGTCAACGGTACGCACCATCCGAACACGCCCGAATATAATATCTGGGCGGGTACCCGCTTCGCCGACTGGCGGCTGAAGGTAGGCGGCATGGTCGCACGCCCGATGGAGCTGACGCTCGATCAGCTCCAGCACATGCCGCAGCGCGCGCAGATCACCCGGCACGACTGTGTCGAGGGCTGGAGCGCGATCGGCAAATGGCAGGGGCCGCAGCTTGCCACCATCCTCAACGCCGCGGGGCTTCGCCAGCAGGCGCGCTACATCGTGTTCCACTGCGCGGACCGCTACGGCGACGGCGGCTATTATGAATCGGTCGACCTGATCGACGCCTTCCACCCCCAGACGATCCTCGCCTGGGCGCTCAACGACCGGCTGCTCGATGTCGGCCACGGCGCGCCGCTGCGGCTCCGGGTGGAGCGGCAGCTCGGCTACAAGCAGGCCAAATATCTGGTCGGCATCGAGGCGGTCGCCTCGCTCGCCGGCATCGGCAAGGGCAAGGGCGGCACCTGGGAGGATTCGAGCGGCTACCAATGGTATGCCGGCATCTGAATTTTCTGCGGCGTTGAACCCGCGTTGTCCTGCGGCGTTCGTTGTCTTTCCGTAACGCGTTTTCGAGAGGGGGAGACTCGCGGAAATGCGGGGCGGATATCGCTGAAACAAAAGCCGCATACGGGATCGCCATGGCCTTGATTGATCGCTTTCTCGACCGCGCCGTCCAGCGCGGGCAGCTTACCCTGATACGACCCGACGGTACTTCCCGCAGCTTTGGCAGCCCCGATCCCGACCTCAAGCCGGTGACGATGCGCCTTGCCAGGGGCGCCGAGGGCCGCATCGTCCGCGATCCCTCCCTCGGCACCGCCGAGACCTATATGGACGGCAGCCTGAACCTCGAGCAGGGCGACATTCTCGATCTGCTCACGCTGGTCACCGCGAACAACGCCTGGGAGAAGAGCAACGCCGTGCTCAGCCCCTCCCCGCTCAGCCGCGCGACCGGCAAGGTGGCGCATTGGCTCGGCCGAAAGAACATGGCGCGCAAATCGAAGCGGAACGTCGCACATCATTACGATCTGTCCGCTCGCCTCTACGACCTCTTCCTCGATGCGGATCGCCAATATAGCTGCGCCTATTATACCGATCCGGCGAACAGCCTGGAGCAGGCCCAGGCCGACAAGAAGGCCCATATCGTGGCCAAGCTGGCGATCCGGCCCGGCATGCGCGTGCTCGACATCGGCTGCGGCTGGGGCGGCATGGCGCTCTACATCCACGCCAAGACCGGCGCCGAGGTGCTCGGCATCACGCTTTCCGAAGAGCAGCTGAAGATCGCGCGCGAGCGGGCTGACGCCGCGGGTGTCGCGGACAAGGTGAAGTTCGAGCTGATCGACTATCGCGCGCTGGAGGGGCAGTTCGACCGCATCGTCTCGGTCGGCATGTTCGAGCATGTCGGCACGCCGCAGTACCGCACCTTTTTCGCCAAGTGCCGCGAGCTGATGACGCCCGAGGGCGTGATGCTGCTCCACACGATCGGCCGTGCGGGCGCGCCGGGCTATACGGACGCGTTCACGCTGAAATACATCTTCCCCGGCGGTTACATCCCCGCGCTGTCCGAAATCGCCCAGGGCTATGAGGGGCTGCGCTATTTCCTCACCGACGTGGAGGTGCTGCGCCTGCACTACGGCCACACGCTCAAGGCCTGGTACGAGCGCACCGTCGCCGCGCACGACGCCATCGTCGACCTCTACGACGAGCGCTTCTACCGGATGTGGACCTTCTATCTGGCGGGCTGCTATGTCAGCTTCCTGAATGGCGGTCTGGTCAACTACCAGCTGCAATTCTCCCGCTCGCGCACCGCACTGCCGATCACGCGCGATTACATGGCCGACGCCGAGGCGAGGCTGCGCCAGGGCTGACCGTCCCGCGCCGCGAACAAGCCGGATATTGCGTGCGAGCCGCGGGGGTCCTAGAGGCCCCGCGTTTCCCCTTTCCTTTTTCCCCGGAGTCCCTGCCCCATGTCGGACAAGATCAATCGCGTCGTCCTCGCCTATTCGGGCGGTCTGGACACGAGCGTGATCCTGAAATGGCTGCAGCAGACCTATAATTGCGAGGTCGTCACCTTCACCGCCGATCTCGGCCAGGGCGAGGAGCTGGAGCCCGCCCGCAAGAAGGCCGAGATGGCCGGCGTGAAGCCCGAGCACATCTTCATCGAGGACGTGCGCGAGGAATTCGTGAAGGACTATGTCTTCCCGATGATGCGCGCCAACGCGCTCTACGAGGGGCTCTACCTGCTCGGCACCTCGATCGCGCGGCCGCTGATCGCCAAGCGCCAGATCGAGATCGCCAAGCTGGTCGGCGCCGATGCGGTGAGCCACGGCGCCACCGGCAAGGGCAACGACCAGGTTCGCTTCGAGCTCGGCTATTACGCGCTGAACCCGGACATCAAGGTGATCGCGCCGTGGCGCGAGTGGGACCTGACCAGCCGTACCAAGCTGATCGAGTTCGCCGAATCGCACCAGATCCCGGTGACCAAGGACAAGCGCGGCGAATCGCCCTTCTCGACCGACGCCAACCTTCTCCACACCTCGTCCGAGGGCAAGGTGCTCGAGGATCCGTGGGAGGAAGTGCCCGACTACGTCTATTCGCGCACGGTGAACCCCGAGGACGCCCCCGACACCCCCGAGACGATCACGATCGATTTCGAGCGCGGCGACGGCGTGGCGCTCAATGGCCAGGCGATGTCGCCGGCGACGCTGCTCACCGCGCTCAACGAGCTCGGTCGCAAGCACGGCATCGGCCGTCTCGACCTCGTCGAGAACCGCTTCGTCGGCATGAAGTCGCGCGGCATGTACGAGACGCCGGGCGGCACCATCTATCATCTCGCCCATCGCGGCATCGAGCAGATCACGCTCGACCGCGGCGCCGCGCACCTCAAGGACGAGCTGGCCCCGCGCTATGCCGAGCTGATCTACAACGGCTTCTGGTTCTCGCCCGAGCGCGAGATGCTGCAGGCCGCCGTCGATTACAGCCAGGAAAAGGTCACCGGCACCGTGCGGCTCAAGCTGTACAAGGGCAGCGTGATCGTCACCGGCCGCAAGTCGCCCTATTCGCTCTACAGCGAGAAGGTCGTCACCTTCGAGGACGACCAGGGCGCGTACGACCAGCGCGACGCGGCGGGCTTCATCAAGCTCAACGCCCTGCGCCTGCGCCTGCTCGGCCGCCGCGAGGGCTGATCAACCAGCGTTTCCTCCCTCGGCGCAGCCGGGGGAGGGTACGCTCAGGCTCGCACTGCCGCGCGATACGCCCGCAGGCTGTCCCAGGCGTAGAGCGCGCAACCCGACCAGATCAGCGCGAAGGTCGCGAGGTGCACCGGCAGCACCGGCTCGCCGAACAGCAGCACCGCCTCCAGGAACTGCAGGGTCGGCGCGATGTACTGGAGCAGCCCCATGGTCGCATAGGGCAGCCTTTTGGCGGCGGCGGCGAACAGCAGCAGCGGTGTCGCGGTGACAACGCCGGCCGCGATCAGCAGCAGGTCGATCCGCGTCGATCCGCCGAACGCCGCCGTGCCGCTATGGTTCGCCCAGAGCAGCATCGCCAGCGCCGGCGGCCCGAGCAGCAGCGTCTCCACGGTCAGGCCGCCCAATGCGTCGATCGCCGCCACCTTGCGCAGCAGGCCATAGCCGCCGAAGCTCAGCGCGAGCGCGAGCGGGATCCACAGCCCGCCGCCGCCGCCGTGCAACGTCAGCAACAGGACGCCGAGCGCGGCCAGCCCGATCGCCACGCCCTGCCAGCGCCGCAGCCGCTCGCCGAGTACCAGCATGCCGAGCGCGACGTTGACCAGCGGGTTGATGAAATAGCCCAAACTGGCGTCGAGCACATGTTCGTGCTGGACCGCCCAGATATAGACAAGCCAGTTGATCGCGATCAGCGCCGCGCTGCCGAAGAGGAACAGCAGCGTCCGTCCCCTGGCAGCGGCGGCGATGCTCCGCACCCGGCGCAGCGCCACCACGATCACTGCAAGCAGCAGCAGCGACCAGAGTACGCGGTGCGACAGCACCTGCAGCGCGGGCACTGCCTGCAGCAGGTGGAGATAGAGGGGCAGCACGCCCCACAGGCTGTAGGCCGCAATACCGAGTAGAAGACCGGCGCGGTCGGCGCGCTGAACGTTGGACATTGCCCCTTGTTGCGCCGTGTTGCAGTGCAACGCAACAAGGGGGCGTCGTTCAGTCGGCGAACAGCAGGACCGGTGTCTCGAGCAGCTTCTTCACCGCCTGAACGAAGCTCGCCGCATCCCAGCCGTCGACGACACGGTGGTCGCAGCTGATCGAGAGATTCATCAGCTTGGCGCGGACGATCTCGTCGCCGTGGAAGACGGGGCGCTCGACGATCTTGTTCGGGCCGATGATCGCGACTTCCGGCCGGTTGATCACCGGCGTCGTCGCGATGCCGCCGAGCGGGCCGAGCGAGGTGACGGTGAGGGTGGAACCGCTCAGCTCCTGCGAGGTCGCCTTGCCGGTGCGCGCGGCCTCGGCAAGCCGGGTGATCTCGCTCGCCAGCTGCCAGACATTCCGGTCCTGCGCATCACGGATCACCGGCACCATCAGCCCGGCATCGGTCTGCGTCGCCATGCCGAGATGGACGCGGCCATGGCGGGTGACCACGCCGGCCTCGTCGTCATAGCGGGCGTTGAGCATCGGGAAGTCGGGCAGGGTGCGGCACAA
This sequence comes from Sphingomonas sp. R1, assembly GCF_025960285.1. GTDB lineage: Bacteria > Pseudomonadota > Alphaproteobacteria > Sphingomonadales > Sphingomonadaceae > Sphingomonas. The sequence continues at coordinate 2,421,993 of NZ_CP110111.1, forward strand.
GGCGACGATCAGGAACGGCAGCATGGTCAGCTTGGGGCGCTGGCCACGATTGGCGTTGAGGTCGCCGCGCATCGCTTCCAGCGCGGTGACGTCGATCTCGTCGACATAGGTGAAGTGCGGGATGGCGCGCTTCGACGCGGCCATGTTCTCGGCGATGCGGCGGCGCATGCCGATCACCTTCACCGGCTGGTCCTCGCGAGCGCGGGAGGCGTGCGGCGCGTGATAGCCCTGCGCGCTGCCATAGCGGAGGAAGGCGTCGAGATCGGCATGGCGGAGGCGGTCGCCCTCGGCGGCCTTTACCTGGGCGAGGTCGATGCCGAGGTCCGCGGCGCGGGCGCGCACCGCGGGGGAGGCGAGGACGTGCACCTTTTCTCCCTCTTCCGCTTGCGGGAGGGGGGCGGGAGGAGGGGCTGGTGTAGTTGCTGCGGGTGCGGGCGCAGTTTCAGCCCCTCCCCCGACCCCTCCCGCAAGCGGAAGGGAAGCGCTGGCTTCAGCGCTCACGGACTCTTCCGCACCCGGATTCTCGGCCTCGACCTGCTCCTCAACGGTGGTCTCTGCCTCGGCCGGCGTCTCCGCCTCGCCCTCGACCTCGATCACCATCAGCGCCGAACCGATCGGCACCTGGTCGCCCACCTCGCCGGCAAGTTCGACCACCACGCCGGAGACTGGCGATTCCATCTCCACCGTGGCCTTGTCGGTCATCATGTCGGCGACCTGCTGGTCTTCCTCGACGCGGTCGCCGATCTTCACGTGCCAGGCGACGATCTCGGCCTCGGCAATGCCTTCGCCGATGTCCGGCAGACGAAAGGTAAAACGAGCCATGGGCGTCAGTCCTTGAGGAGTTTGTTGAGCGCCTCGCGGATCCGCACGGGACCCGGGAAATAGGCCCATTCGAGGCTGTGGGGATAGGGCGTGTCGAAGCCGGTGACGCGGGCGATCGGCGCTTCGAGATGGTAGAAGCAGCGCTCCTGCACCAGCGCGGACAATTCCGCGCCGAAGCCCGAGGTGCGCGTCGCCTCATGGACGATCATGCAGCGGCCGGTCTTCTTCACCGAAGCTTCGATCGCTTCGATGTCGAGCGGCACCAGCGTGCGCAGATCGATGATCTCTGCATCGACGCCCAGTTCCTCGATCGTCGCGGCGACGACGTGCACCATCGTGCCGTAGCAGAGGATCGTCACCGCCTCGCCTTCGCGGACGGTCGCGGCCTTTCCGAGTTCTACCCGGTAATAGCCTTCTGGCACTTCGCTCGCGGGGTGCGCGGTCCAGTTCTTGGCCGGGCGATCATAATGGCCGTCGAACGGGCCGTTATAGATACGCTTGGGCTCGAGGAAGAGAACGGGGTCGTTATCCTCGATCGCGGCGATCAGCAGGCCCTTGGCGTCATAGGGGGTCGACGGGATCACCGTCTTGATGCCCGAGACGTGCGTGAAGATGCCCTCGGGCGACTGGCTGTGCGTCTGGCCGCCGAAGATGCCGCCGCCATAAGGCGAGCGCACCGTGATCGGTGCGGTGAAGTCGCCGTTCGAGCGGTAGCGCAGCCGTGCGGCCTCGGAGACGAGCTGGTCGAGCGCCGGGTAGATGTAATCGGCGAACTGGATCTCGGGCACGGGACGCAGGCCATAGGCGCCCATGCCGATCGCCACGCCGATGATGCCGATCTCGGTGATCGGCGTGTCGAACGCGCGGGTCTTGCCGTATTTGACCTGGAGCCCGGCGGTCGCGCGGAACACGCCGCCGAAATAGCCGACATCTTCGCCCATCACGACGACTTGGTCGTCGCGTTCCATCATCACGTCCATGGCGGAGTTGATCGCCTGGATCATGTTCATCCGGGGGGCGCCGCTCATATCCCGGCCGCCTTGCGCTCGGCGATCATCTGGTCGCTCTGTTCCTTCAGGTGCCAGGGCATCTCTTCGAACACGCCCTCGAACATGGTTTCGAACGGCTGGTGCATGCCGTGGCCGAGGATGCCGTTCTTCTCGGCGTCCTTCTGCGCACGCTTCACCGTCTCGGCGAGCTCGAGGTCCATCGCCGCCTGGCGTTCCTCGTCCCATTCGCCGAGGCCGATCAGATGGTCCTTGAGGCGCCGGATCGGATCGCCGAGCGGCCAGGCATTGGGCTCGCCGGCCGAGCGATAGGCGCTGGGATCGTCCGAGGTGGAGTGGCCCTCGGCGCGATAGGTGAAATGCTCGATCAACGTCGGGCCCTGGTTGGTCCGCGCGCGCTCGGCCGCCCATTGGGTGGCGGCATAGACCGCCAGCGCATCATTGCCGTCGACGCGCAGCCCGGCGATGCCATAGCCGATCGCGCGCGCCGCGAAGGTGGTCGCCTCGGCACCCGCGAAGCCCGAAAAGCTCGAGATCGCCCACTGGTTGTTGACGACGTTGAAGATCACCGGCGCGCGGTAGACGGTCGCGAAGGTCAGTGCCGAGTGGAAGTCGCCTTCCGCGGTCGATCCTTCGCCGCACCAGGTCGCGGCGATGCGGGTGTCGCCGCGCGCCGCGCTCGCCATCGCCCAGCCCACCGCTTGCGGGTACTGCGTGGCGAGGTTGCCGGAGATCGAGAAGAAGCCGGTCTCCTTGGACGAATACATGATCGGCAGCTGCCGGCCCTGCAGCGGATCGCTCCGGTTGGAGTAGATCTGGTTCATCATCTCGACCAGCGGATAGCCGCGGGTGATCAGGATGCCCTGCTGGCGATAGCTGGGAAAGCACATGTCGTCGCCGGCCATGGCAAGGGCTGCCGAGACCGACACCGCCTCCTCGCCGGTCGATTTCATGTAGAAGCTGGTCTTGCCCTGGCGCTGCGCGCGGAACATCCGCTCGTCAAAGGCGCGGGTGAGCGCCATGCTGCGCAGCATTTTGCGCTTGGCTTGCGGGTCGAGCCGCGGATCCCAGGGGCCGACGGCGTTGCCGGCGTCGTCGAGAACGCGGACCAGGCCATAGGCGAGTTCGTGGAATCGATCGGCCGGCTCGGCGGTGTCCGGACGGCGCGCGGCGCCGGCGGGCGGGATCGAAAGGTCGCTGAAATCGGCCTCGTCGCCGGGGCGAAAGCGCGGCTCGGGCACATGCAGCGATAGCGGCGGCAGGTTGGCGCGCGGGGCGTCCACCGTCATGGTCTCTCCATCAGATACGGCCGTGTCGCCACGGACAACGCACGAACTCGAATTGCGCAAGGCTGTTATAAAATTTCAACGTGCCTGTCGAGATGGGGCAGCAGGGCTGGCCTAAAAATTTGGGACACGGAGTCCGATTGACTCCCATGCCAATTGGAACAAAATAGGAACGAACGAGTCGGACCTGTCATCAACCCCGAGCGAGTCGCCCGTGCCCGATCCTGCCACTCTCGACCAGTTGCGCGCAATGCTCAGCGCCATCGACGGCACCGGATTCCGTCGGCGCCCGGTGCTGCCGTTCGGGCTGGAGCCGCTGGATTCGAAGCTGGCGGACGGGGGACTGCGGCTCGATGCACTGCACGAAATAGCGGGCGCCACGCCCGACCTGACCGACGATTGCGCCGCCACCACCTTTCTCGGCGGGATCGCCGCGCGCTGCTGGGGGCCGGTGCTGTGGGTGGTGCGGCGGCGCGACCTGTTCGCCCCCGGGCTATCGCAGGTCGGGCTCGATCCCAAGCGGGTGATCTATGCCGAGGCGCGCGACGACGACGAGCTGCTCGCGATCATGGAGGAAGGCTTGCGCCATCGCGGGCTCGGCGCGGTGATCGGTGAGGTAAAGCGGCTCGGCATGCCCGCGACGCGGCGGCTGCAACTGGTAGCCGAGGGGGGCCGCACCATCGCGCTGCTGCTCAAGCGCCATGCCCGTGAGGGGAGCGATCCGCTGGGGGCACCGTCTGCGGCGGTGACGCGCTGGCGGATCGGCTGCGCGCCCTCGGCGCCGCTGCCGGTGGAGGGGGTCGGGCGGCCGCGCTGGGAATTGTCGCTGGCGCGGCAACGTGGGGGGGAATCGTTCCAACTCTTGGTGGAGGCCTGCGATGCAACGGGTCGCTGCGCTCTTCCTGCCCCACTGGTCGCTCGACCGCGTGCGGCGGGCCGAGCGGCGCGCGCTGCCGCCTGAGCGGGGCCGGGCGCACGCCAAGGACGATGTGCCTTCTGTCTGCCTTCCCCCTACGGGATGTGCTGACGGCAAGATGGCGGATTCCACAACCACCTGCGCTCCCCTTCCGCTTGCGGGAGGGGTCGGGGGAGGGGCTGAAAGGGTACAGCGCTTCTTCCACGTCAGTCCCTCCCCCAACCCCTCCCGCGAGCGGGAGGGGAGCGCAGGCGACGAGCACCTCGTTTCCGTCCAAGCGCTCGCCGCTGCCGAGCAGGAGGCTGCCTGCTCCGTCCAGCGCGGCGGCGGCTGGCGGCCGGGTGCGCGCTGGGCGCGGGCCGCGCGCGATGCCGCGATCGCCGCGCTGCCGCCGCACCAGCGGCCGCCGATGCGCGAACTCGGTCGGCGCAGCGAGGCGGCGGACCATGCCTTCAAGCGGATGCGGCCTGACGAGGGCGGGGCGATGGCAGGCGGGGTGGCGCGGTTGCCGCTAGCGGCGCGCGATGTGACGCCTGCCGTTGCTGCGCCCGCCCCGCCCCCGCAACCGTCATCCCGGCGAAAGCCGGGATCCAGTCTCCTGGCGGTCTCGGCTTCTTCTTCGACGGAGAAGGCAATGGATCCCGGCTTCCGCCGGGATGACGAAGAGCGGGTAAACACCCCCCGTGTCCTCTCCCGCCGCACCGGCAGCCGCAGCGAAGTCGCCGCCGCCTGCCCGGCCGCGATGACCGTGGGCATCCGCATCGGCATGGCGTGCACCCAGGCGCGCGCGCTGGTGCCCGAGCTCCGCGTCGACCCCGCCGACCCGGAAGGCGACCGCGCCGATCTCGAACGGCTGGCGCACAGCCTCGCGCGGCGCTGGTCGCCGAGCGTCACGCTTGCCGGCGAGGACCTGCTGTTCCTCGACCTGACCGGCGTCGCCCATCTCCATGGCGGCGAGGCACGCATGCTGCATCGCCTGCACGCGCTGCTCGCCCGGCTGGGCTTCGCCGCCAGGATCGCGGTGGCCGACACCCCCGGCGCCGCCTGGGCCTTCGCCCGCTTCCGGCCCGAGACGCTGCTGCTTTGCCCCCCCGGCGAGCATGTCGCCTGGCTCGCCCCCCTCCCAGTAGAAGCGCTGCGGCTGGAGGGGGATGCGATCGACCTGCTCCACCGGCTCGGCGTCGACAGCATCGGCCAGCTCGCCGCGCTCCCCCGCGCGCCGCTGGTCCGCCGTTTCGGCACCACGATCGCCGCGCGGCTCGACCAGGCGCTGGGCCGTATTCCCGAGCCGGTCACCCCGGTCACCCCGCCCGAGCCGATCGCCGTCACCCAGCGCTTCGCCGAGCCGATCGCCACCCCCGAGGCGATCGCCCACTGGCTCGGCGATCTCGTCCACCGCCTCGCCGAAGCGCTGGCCGAAGCCGGCCAGGGCGCGCGCCGCATCGGGCTGGTCGCCGACCGGGTGGACGGCGTGCCCCAGCGGATCGGCATCGGCCTTGCCCGCGCCAGCCGCGATCCGGCGCACCTGCTCCGCCTGCTCGCGCGGCGCATCGACCAGATCGAGCCCGGCTATGGCCTCGACGCGATGACGCTGCATTTGCTGCGCAGCGAACCGCTGGGCGCGCTACCGGTCGACGAGCGGCTCGATGCCGAGACGGTGCCCGATCTCGCGCCCTTGATCGACACGCTGGCGACGCGGATCGGCATGGCGCGGCTGTGGCGGATGCGGCCGGTGGAAAGCGACGTGCCCGAACGCTCGGCCGCCGCGCTTCCGCCGCTCGATCCGCCCGAGCGCGAGGCCGCGCCGATGAAGGTCGACGATGTCCGCCAGCTCGATCGGAACGCCCCGCTGCCGCCCTGGCACCCCGACTGGCCGCGCCCGATCCGCCTGCTCCGCCGGCCGGAACGGCTCGACCATGTCGTCGCAGCCCTCCCCGACCAGCCGCCGCGCCGCTTCACCTGGCGGGGCGAGCGGCACGAGGTGGTCCATGCCGACGGGCCCGAGCGCATCCATGGCGAATGGTGGAAGCGCGCGACCGAGACGCATGCCACGCGCGACTATTTCCGCGTCGAGGACGAGCGCGGCCGCCGCTACTGGCTGTTCCGCCAGGGGGATGGCGAGCGCCAAGTGACCGGCGATCTCAGCTGGTACCTCCACGGCCTGTTCGGGTGACGCCCATGTACAGCGAGCTCCAGGTCACCAGCCACTATTCCTTCCTGCGCGGCGCATCCGCGCCCTCCGAGCTGTTCGAGGCGGCGGCGGCGTACGGCATGCCTGCACTCGGCATCACCGATCACAACAGCGTCGGCGGGATCGTCCGCGGGCTGGTCGCGGCGGAGGAGACCGGGGTGCGGCTGGTCACCGGCTGCCGGCTGGACCTGACCGACGGCAGCGGCGTGCTGGTCTGGCCCGAGGATCTCGCCGCCTGGTCACGGCTCACCCGGCTGCTCAGCATCGGCAAGGCGCGGGCGGACGCGCAGCATGGCGAGAAGGGGCAGTGCTTCCTCCATTGGGAGGATGTCGCGGGGCATGCCGACGGCCTCGTCGCCGCGCTGGTGCCCGGCATGGCGGACAGCGGCGACCCCGCGGCGCTGCGCTGGATGGCGGATGTGTTCGGGAATCGCGGCCATGTCACGCTCACCCGCCATCGCAGGCCGCAGGAGGCGGTGCGGCTCCATGGCCTGGCGCAGGCCGCCGCGGCGCATGGGCTGACTCCGCTCGCCACGGGCGACGTGCTCTACCATCATCCCGACCGGCGGATGCTGCACGATGTGATGACCGCGATCCGCCACACCACGACGGTCGACGATCTCGGATTCCGTCGCGCCCGCAGCGCCGATCGGCATCTGAAGCCCCCGCACGAAATGGCGCGCCGCTTCGCCGCCTGGCCCGATGCGCTGCAGGCGGTGGAGGCGGTGGTCGAGCGGTGCAGTTTCAATCCCCGCGAGCTCGGCACACTCTATCGCTATCCGGACGAAGTGGTGATGTCCGGCCGCAGCCCGCAGGAAGCGCTGGCCAAGCTCGCCCGCGATGCGCTTGCCGCGAAGTTTCCCGAGGGACCGCCGCCCGCTTATGCCGAGCTGCTCGAGAAGGAGCTGCGGCTGGTCGAGAAGTTCGGCTACGCGCCCTATTTCCTCACCGTCCATTCGATCGTCCGCTTCGCCCGCGCGCAGGAGATCCTGTGCCAGGGGCGCGGCAGTGCGGCCAATTCGCTGATCTGCTTCCTGCTCGGCGTCACCTCGATCGATCCGGTGGTGCACAAGCTGCTGTTCGAGCGATTCATTTCCGAGGATCGCGACGAGCCCCCCGATATCGACGTCGATTTCGAGCATGAGCGGCGCGAGGAAGTGATCCAGTGGATCTACGAGACCTATGGTGCGCGCCATGCCGCACTCACCGCGGTGGTCAGTCGCTATCGTACCAGGGGGGCGGTGCGCGAGGTGGGCAAGGCGCTGGGGCTGCCCGAGGATGTTACCGCCGGGCTGGCCGGGCAGGTCTGGGGCTGGTCGAACGAAGGGGTGAGCGAGGCCGATGCCGCGGCACTCAACCTCGACGCCAGCGAGCCGCGCCTCGCGCTGACGCTCGACCTTGCCCGCCAGCTGATCGGCACGCCGCGTCACCGCTCGCAGCATCCCGGCGGCTTCGTGCTGGCGCAGGCGAACCTGGACGAGATCGTGCCGATCGAGCCGGCCGCGATGGTCGACCGGCGGGTGATCGAATGGGAGAAGGACGATATCGAGACGCTCGGCCTGATGAAGGTCGATATTCTCGGGCTCGGCATGCTTGGCTGCATGCGGCGCGCGTTCGATCTGCTCGAGCAGCACAAGGGGGTGAAGCTCACGCTTGCCTCGGACAAGATGCAGGAGGACGATCCCGCCACCTTCGCGATGATCCGGAAGGCGGACACGCTCGGCACCTTCCAGATCGAGAGCCGCGCACAGATGTCGATGCTGCCGCGGCTGCGACCACGCGAATTCTACGACCTCGTCATCCAGGTCGCGATCGTGCGGCCGGGGCCGATCCAGGGCGACATGGTGCACCCCTATCTGCGGCGGCGCGAGGGCAAGGAGGTGGTCGAGTATCCGAGCGAGGAACTGAAGGACGTGCTGGAGAAGACCTTCGGCGTGCCGCTGTTCCAGGAGCAGGCGATGAAGGTCGCGATCGTCGGCGCGGGCTTCAAACCGGCCGAGGCCGATGCGCTGCGCCGCGCGATGGCGACGTTCAAGTCGACCGGCGGCGTCACGCATTTCAAGGAGAAGATGATCAGCGGGATGCTGGAAAAGGGCTACACCCAGGACTTTGCCGAGCGGACCTTCAAGCAGATCGAGGGTTTCGGCAGCTATGGCTTTCCGGAGAGCCACGCGGCCAGCTTCGCCAAGATCGCCTATGCGTCCAGCTGGATGAAGTGCCACCATCCCGACATCTTCTGCGCGGCGCTGCTCAACGCCCAGCCCATGGGGTTCTACGCCCCGGCACAGATCGTCCGCGACGCGCGCGAGCACGGCGTCGAGGTGCACGCGGTGTGCGTCAACGACAGTGGGTGGGACACGCGGGTGCTGGGGGCGCTAAGATCCTCCCCGGAACGGGGAGGGGAACCATGGGCGCCAGCACATGGTGGAGGGGCCGCCGCGGCACGCGGCGGTGATCCCGGACGGCGTGGCACTACCGCGCCTTCGGCGCGGCCCCTCCACCCCTCGCCTGCGGCGAGCGGTCCCCCTCCCCGTTCCGGGGAGGAATTATTGCCCCTCCGCCTCGGCATGCGGGTGGTGCAGGGGCTGTCCGCGCGCGATGCCGACGCGATCCTCGCCGCCCGCGCGGAACGCCCCTTCACCTCGATCGAGGATGTGTGGCGCCGCGCCCGCGTCTCCCCCGCCGCGCTGGAGAAGCTCGCGCGTGCCGATGGCTTCCGCGCCTTTGGGCAGGATCGCCGCCAGGCGCTCTGGGCGATCAAGGCGCTCGACCAGGCGCCGCTGCCGCTGTTCGCGGGGATCGAGGGGCCGATCCAGGCCGCCGAGCCGGCAGTGACCCTCACCCCGCTCACCGCCGGGCGCGAAGTGGTCGAGGATTACCGCGCAACCCAGCTGAGCCTGCGCGCGCACCCGCTCCATTTCCTGCGCGGCACGCTGGCGGCGCGGCGGATCCGGCCGTGCGGCGACCTCAAGGCGCTCAAGGACGGCGCACGGGTGGAGGTGGCCGGGATCGTGCTCGTCCGCCAGAAGCCGGGCAGCGCCAAGAGCATCTTCCTGACGCTGGAGGACGAGACCGGCATCGCCAATGCGATCGTCTGGCCGGCACGCTTCGCGCTCTACCGCCCGATCATCCTCGCGGCGCCGATGATTTCCGTGCGCGGGCGGCTCCAGCGCGAGGGCGAGGTGCTGCACCTGATCGCCGAGACGATCACCGACCTGACCGATCTGCTGCGCAGCGTCGGCGCGATCGACCTGCCGCGGATGACGATGCCCGGCGACGGCGCAACGCATGGCGGCACGATCGATTCGCGCGACCGCAAGGTCACCCGCGCCACGGATCCCGCGCACGCCTATCCGAAGCAGCGCACCCCCGAGAGCTGGCCGTCGCGGCGCGAGGACATCATCCCGATCAAGTCGCACGATTTCCACTGACGCCGAACACCGCTACGCAACCGCATCGATCTTCGGGGGACCATGCTGAACCATCTTCTGATTGCCGCATCCGGCCTGCTGCTCGCATCCGCCGCTCAGGCGCAGACCGATGCGCCGCCGCCCGCCGCGTTGCAGGCGCTCCAAGGCTGCTGGCACGGAAGCGGGACGGTGATGGGCAAGCCCGTCACGCTCACGCTCCGCGCCGAACCGACCGCGCTGGGCGCGATGATCGCCCTCGACACGACCAGCGTCGCCAATGCCGATCCCACCGATCGCTACGCCGCGCACCTGGTCTTCGGCTGGCTGCCACCGAAGGAGGGGCGACCGGTGCTGACCGGCTATTGGGCGGATAGCTTCGGCGGGGCCTTCGCAGCGCCTGGCGAAGGCGAGGCACAGGCCGAGCGGTTCGAGATGCGCTACCGCTTCGGCAGCGACACGTTCGTCAATCGCTGGCAGCGCTCGGCACAGGGGCTCGACTGGACGATCATCGCGCGGGACGCCGCGGGCAAGGAACAGCCTTTCGCCAGCTATCGGCTGACGGCCGCGCCCTGCCCAGCCGCCCTGCCGGCGCAGCGCCGCTAGGGCACCGCGCCGGTCCGCGATCATCCCGCGACCACCGTCTGCTCGATCGTGCCGAAGATCGGGTGATGCTTGTCGTCCTCCGCCCAGATGCGGATCGTGTCGCCGGCCTTGAGGAACGGCGTCTCGGCCGCACCCCGCAGGATCGTCTCGACGGTGCGGACCTCGGCGAGGCAGCAATAGCCCTTGCCGCCCTCGCCGATCGGCTTGCCGGGGCCGCCATCCGCGTCGCGGTTGGAAACGGTGCCCGAGCCGAGGATCGTGCCCGCCCCCAGTGCCCGCGTCTTCGCCGCATGGGCGATCAGCGTGCCGAAATCGAAGGTCATGTCCTCGCCCGCGTCGACCCGGCCAAAGGGCTTGCCGTTGAGCTCGACCATCAGCGTGCGGTGGAGCTTGCCCTCCTGCCACCAATCCCCCAGCGCGTCGGGCGTGACGAACACCGGCGAGAAGGCGCTGGCCGGCTTGGACTGGAAGAAGCCGAAGCCCTTGGCCAGTTCGCCCGGAATCAGGTTGCGCAAGCTCACGTCGTTGGTGAGGCCGACCAGCCGCACCGCCGCCAGCGCCTCTTCGCGCGTGGCGCCCAGCGGCACGTCACCGGTGACCACCACGACCTCCGCCTCCAGGTCGCAGCCCCAGCTTTCGTCCTTGAGCGGGATCGCGTCGCGCGGGCCGAGAAACCCGTCCGATCCGCCCTGGTACATCAGCGGATCCTGCCAAAAGCTCTCGGGCAGCTCGGCACCGCGCGCCTGCCGCACCAGCGCGACATGGTTCACATAGGCCGATCCGTCCGCCCATTGGTACGCGCGCGGCAAGGGCGCCGCCGCCTGCCGCTCGTGGAAGCGCATCATCGGGATGGTCTCGTGCTCGAGATCGACGGCGAGGTTGCGCAGGTCGCCCTCCACCCGTTCCCAATCGTCGAGCGCGGCCTGGAGCGTCGGGGCGATGTGGCTGGCATCGGCACACCAGGCGAGATCGTTCGAGACGACGACGAGCTTGCCGTCGCGGCCCTGCTTGAGGCTGGCTAGTTTCATTTGACACCATCTCCTTCGGCGGTCGCCATAGAGCAACTTCGCACGCGGCGGAACCGTAGCCCCTTGGTACGTATTTTGCCCAGTCGCATTGACTTCGGGACGGGCCATGATCAACGAATTGCACATGGCCGCGCCGCTTCGATTTTTGGACCATGGCGGCGAAATGGCGGAACGCATCCGCGCGTTCGATTGGGCCACCCATCCGTTCGGGCAGCCGGAAGCCTGGTGCGAGCCCCTGCGGGTAATGGTCGATACCGCGCTCGCCTCCAGCTTCCCCACCGCGATCTACTGGGGCCCCGATCTTCGGCTGTTGTACAACGATGCGTGGATGCACATCCCCGCCGACCGCCACCCCTGGTCGCTCGGCCGCCCCGGTGCGGAAGTCTGGGCCGACATCTGGGACGTGGTGGGCGAGCAAATGGCCCAGGTGGTCGAGACCGGCCGCGGCTATGCCACGTTCGATCAGTTGCTGCGCATGGAACGCGGCGGCGTGCCGCGCGACAGCTGGTGGAACTACAGCCTCACGCCGATACGGGACGCGGACGGGCGCGTGCTGGGAATCCTCAATCAGGGGAGTGAAACCACGCGCGCCGTGCTGGCGGAACGCGATCGCCAGGCGGAGGTCGATCGGCTGCGCGACTATTTCCAGCAGGCGCCCGGTGCGGTGGCGCTGCTGGAGGGGCCGGCCCATCGCTTCGTCCTGGCCAATCCCGCCTATCTCGAGCTGGTGGGGCGGCAAAACGTTGTCGGGCGGGCGCTGGCCGAGGCCATTCCGGAGGTGGTCGCGCAGGGTTATGGCGCTGTTCTCGACCAGGTGTATCGATCCGGCGAGCCGTACAGCGCGATCAATCGCGACGTGATGCTGCAGCGCCGTAGCGATGCAGATGCAGAGCGGCGGGTACTCGATTTCTCCTTCCAGCCGATCAAGGACGGAACCGGCGCCTGCACCGGGATCTTCGTGGCTGCGGCGGACATCACCGAACGCGCGGCAGCCGAGGAGGCGCTGCGGCGCAGCGAGGAGCGGCTGCAGCTCGCGCTCAACGCCTCGACCGGGATCGGCACCTGGGACTGGACGGCGGAAAGCGGACGGATCAGCGGCGACGAGCGCTTTGCCGCCCTGTTCGGCATCGATGCAGACCGCGTCGCGTACGGCGGCGCCTTCGAGGCCGTCCTCAACTTCATCCACCCCGAAGATCGTGCGCGCATCGCGATGGAGGTGCGCCAGGCGGTGGCCGAGCGCGCGCCGCTCAAGCTGGAGTTCCGCGTCGTGCGGGGCGACGGGGCGGTGCGCTGGCTGCTCACCCAAGGGCGCTGCACCTTCGATGCGGACGGGCGCCCGATCCGCTTCCCCGGAGTCGCCTTCGACATTACCGACCGCAAGCTCGCCGAGGAGGCGGCGCAGGAAGCGGCCGACGAATTGCGGACTGCGACCGAGGCGCAGTCCTTCCTCCACAATCTGGCCGAGCGCCAGCGCGCGCTGGATACACCCGACGCCATCATGGAACTCACCGCGGCGGAGCTCGCGGCCAAGCTTGGGCTGGCGCGCGTGGGGTTCTATCGCGTCGTCGGCGACAAGATCCATCTCGGACCGGGCTGGAATGACGGTACGCTGCCGAGCTTCGAACTTGGGCTGTCGCTGGATGCAATCGCGCCGTTGATCCCGAGCTATCGCGAAGGCCGCACCGTCGTGGTCTGCGATAGCAGCGCCGAGTTCCCCGGCAGCGAGCTCAGCAGAATCTCCCCTTCCGCGATCGGCGTGCCCCTGCTGCGGGGCGGGCAATGGGTAGCCACCTTCTATGCCAACGCCGCGGGGGCCCGCACCTGGCGCCCGGAAGAGATCGCCTTTCTCGAAACCGTGGTGGAAACGACCTGGGATTCGGTGGAACGCGCCGACGCGGTGCTGGCGCTGCGCAAGAGCGAGGCGCAGTTCCGCGCAATCACCAACTCGATCGATCACATGGTCTGGTCGGCAGATGCCAACGGGCTGATCGATTATTACAATGATCGCTGGTACGAATATACCGGCGTCGCAGAGGGCAGCACCGACGGCGATGCCTGGAGCTCGGTGCTCCATCCGGACGACCAGAGCCGCGCCTGGGCTACCTGGGAACATTGCGTCCGGACCGGCGACCTCTACCGCATCGAATATCGCATGCGGAACCATCGCGGCAGCTTTCGCTGGGCACTGGGTCGCGCGCAGGCGCTGCGCGACGAGAATGGCCGGATCGTGCGCTGGTTCGGCACCTGCACCGACATCCAGGAGATCGTCGACGCGCGCGAGGTGCTCGCCCGCTCGCGCGAGGAACTGGAAGCTGCGGTACGCGAGCGTACCGAGCGGCTGATGGCCGCCGAAGCACAGCTGCGCCAGGCTCAGAAGATGGAGGCAGTCGGCCAGTTGACCGGCGGCATCGCGCATGATTTCAACAACATGCTGGCAGTGGTGATCGGCGCGCTCGACCTGATGGAGCGACGGATCGGACAAGGCCGTACCGATATCGAGCGCTATCTCGTCGCCGCGCGGGACGGCGCCAGCAGGGCCGCGGCGCTGACCCAGCGGCTGCTCGCCTTCTCGCGCCGCCAGCCGCTGGCGCCGACCGCGCTCGACGTGAACGACATGCTGAGCGGGATGATCGAGCTGCTGGTCCGCACGCTGGGCGAAGGCGTGGTGATCGAGACCTGGTTTGCCCGCCAGCTGGAGCCGGTGGTGGCGGATCGCAACCAGCTCGAGAACGTCGTCCTCAACCTGGCGGTCAACGGTCGCGATGCGATGCCGCAGGGCGGCACGCTGACGATCGAGACCGAACAGCGCGCGATCGACTCGACGGAGGCCGCCCGCCACGAGATCGCGCCCGGCGACTATGTCGAGATCCGCATCCGCGACACGGGCACCGGCATGCCGGCCGACGTCGCGGCGCGGGCGTTCGATCCCTTCTTCACCACCAAGGGCGTGGGCAAGGGCACCGGGCTGGGGCTCAGCCAGGTATTCGGCTTCGTCCGTCAGTCCGGCGGGCACGTCACGATCGACAGCGAGCCCGGCCGCGGCACCTGCGTGTGCGTGCTGCTGCCCTCGCGGCCCGAAGCGGTCCCGAGCCCCGCGGCGACGGCGACCGAACGCGAGCTGCCACGCGGACGGGCGAATGAAGTCATCCTGGTCGTCGAGGATGAGGATCGGGTGCGCACCTTCTCCGTCGAGGCGCTGCGCGAGCTTGGCTACGGCGTGGTGTTCGCCCGGGACGGGATCGAGGCGCTCCGCCTGCTCGAGCGCGGGCAGAAGATCTCGCTGCTGTTCAGCGACGTGGTCATGCCGGAAATGAGCGGGCGCGAACTGGCCGCCCGGGTGCGGCAGCGCATGCCGGGCCTGAAGGTGCTTCTCACCAGCGGCTATGCGCCCGATGCGCCGGCAGAGCATGCCGGGGACAACATCCTGCCCAAACCGTTCGACATCGCCGCGCTGGCAGTCGCGATCCGGACGGCGCTGGACGGCTGAGCGCCGATAAAGGCTTGACCTCGGCCCGCGCTTTCGTCATTCGCCCCGCGGCTTCGGGCGATGCGTCCGGTTGACCAGTCCCTGCCGCCGAGTCCTGTCGAAGGGCGGCCAGGGTCCGCCCGGCAGGCGGAGGACGTGTATCCATGGCAAATGTGGCAGTGATCGGCGCCCAATGGGGTGACGAAGGCAAGGGCAAGATCGTCGACTGGCTCGCCGAGCGCGCCGATGTGGTCGTCCGCTTCCAGGGCGGGCACAATGCCGGCCATACGCTGGTGATCGGCGAAAAGGTCTACAAGCTCTCGCTCCTCCCCTCGGGCATCGTCCGCGGCACGCCGAGCGTGATCGGCAACGGCGTGGTGCTCGATCCCTGGGCGCTCAAGGCCGAGGTCGAGAAGCTGCGCGACCAGGGTGTCGACGTGACCCCGGACACGCTCAAGATCGCCGATACCTGCCCGCTGATCCTGCCCTTCCACCGCGATCTCGACGCGCTGCGCGAGGACGCCAGCGGCGCCGGCAAGATCGGCACCACCCGCCGCGGCATCGGCCCGGCCTATGAGGATAAGGTCGGCCGCCGCGCGATCCGGGTGTGCGACCTTGCGAATCTCGATTCGATCGGGCCCCAGGTCGATCGCCTCGCTGCGCACCACGATGCGCTGCGCGCCGGCTTCGGCCAGCCGCCGATCGATCGCGAGGGCCTGCTGAACGAGCTGCGCGACATCGCCGGCTTCGTGCTGCCCTTTGTCCAGCCGGTGTGGAAGATGCTCAACGAGGCGCGGTCGCGCGGTCGCCGCATCCTGTTCGAGGGCGCGCAGGGCGTGCTGCTCGACATCGACCATGGCACCTATCCGTTCGTCACCTCGTCCAACACCGTGTCGGGCACCGCGGCGAGCGGCAGCGGCATGGGGCCGGGCGCGGTCGGCTTCGTGCTCGGCATCGCCAAGGCGTATACCACCCGCGTCGGATCGGGCCCGTTCCCGAGCGAGCAGGAGAATGAGGTGGGCGAGCGGCTCGGGACGCGCGGCCATGAGTTCGGCACCGTCACCGGCCGCAAGCGCCGCTGCGGCTGGCTCGACGCCGTGCTGCTGCGCCAGTCGGTCGCGGTTTCGGGCATCACCGGCATCGCGCTGACCAAGCTCGACGTGCTCGACGGCTTCGAGGAGATCCAGGTCTGCACCGGCTACCGGCTGAACGGCGAGGTGCTCGACTATTATCCCGCCAGCGCGCCCGACCAGGCCGCCGTGGAGCCGATCTACGAGGCGATGGAAGGCTGGTCCGAATCGACCGCTGGCGCGCGCAGCTGGGCCGAACTGCCGGCGCAGGCGATCAAATATATCCGCCGCGTGGAAGAGCTGATCCAGTGCCCGGTGGCGCTGGTGTCGACCAGCCCCGAGCGCGAGGACACCATCCTCGTCCGCGATCCCTTCGCGGACTGATCCGTCCGTTTAGAAATTCGCGAAAGAGCGAATTTCTGGGCGGCACCGGCCCGCTCCCCCACCCGGCCACCCATAGAATAGTGCCGTTGGGTGGCCGGGCGGGGGAGCGGGCCGGTGCCGCGGAATGCGCCTTGGCGCATTCCCCAACAGAGTCTCAGTCGAGCAGCGCCCAGGCGGCGCGCAGGTCCGCGACGAAGTCGCGATACGCCTGCGCCGCCGCCTCGGCATCGGGGAGCCGCAGCAGGTAACTCGGATGCACCGTCACCCAGCCGGTGCCGCCTTCGGGCAACGCCAGCTGCTGGCCGCGCAGCCTGGAGATCGTCGCCGCCTTGCCGGTGATCTGCCGGGCGGCGGTGGCACCAAGCGCCACGACCAGCTTGGGGCGAACCAGCGCCAGTTCCTGCTCGTACCACCAGCGACACGCGGTGATCTCGCCGGCATCGGGCTTGGCGTGGATGCGCCGCTTGCCGCGGGGTTCGAACTTGAAGTGCTTGACCGCATTGGTGACATAGACGCGAGCGCGGTCGATGCCGGCCTCGTCCAGCGCCTTGTCCAGCATCTGCCCGGCGGGGCCGACAAAGGCGCGCCCGGCGAGATCCTCCTGGTCGCCCGGCTGCTCGCCGACCAGCATCATGTCGGCATCGAGCGGCCCCTCGCCGAACACCGTCTGCGTCGCCGGCTGGTAGAGCGGGCAGCGGGTGCAGGCCGATGCCTCGTCGCGCAGCGCTTCCCATGCGCCTTCGACATTGCCGCCTACCGATGCGCGCGCCGTCTCCACCATCGCCGTCTCCCGCGCCCGGGCACCGGCCACAAGCTCCTTCACCAACGCGGTTTCGGGCATGTTTTTCCAGTATTTGCGCGGCATCTCCTTCAGCATCGCGCCGGTCTTGAGCCGGGCGGGGTTGAAGATGGAGGCGTAATAGGTCTTCCACACCGCCTCGACCGGATCGTCGGCGGGCGCGTCGCCGCGGGTCGCGGCCGGGCCTTCGCTGAGCGTCTTGCCGTCCCAGTGGATCGACACCTCGGGCGTGAGGATCGACCAGCGCATGCTGGCAAACCGCTCGACGAAGAAGCGGGCATTGGCGCGGACGATGTGATGCTCGGGCTCGAACCAGGCGATGAAGCGCGCGCCCGCATCGTCGACCAGTTCGCGGAAGCGGACAAAGGCGCGCATCTTGTGGATGTCGCGGCGCACCGCCTTCGCCATCAGCTCCAGCCGGCGGACCAGCGGGTCTGCGCGATCCTCGATCCGATGCGGATCGGTGGCGAGCAGGGTGTAGAGCAGGGCAAAGCGCTGCGGATCGGAATGGAGGACCACCGTCTGCGCCAGCTGGACGAAATCGCGCGGGACCTTGAGCGTCGTGGCGCCTGCCGCGGGCAGCGCGAGGGGCTCGGCGGCGAACAGGTCGCCACTGCCTTCCCCTACCCGCCAGACGATCTCCGGCGGCGCGACATGCGCCTGGGCCAGCGCCCGCGCCGCGTCGCGCCAGCCCTCGAAATCATCCTCGGCGGCAAGCGTTACGGCGCGCAACGCTTACTCGCGCTCGTCGCCCGGCGGATGCGCCTCGGCGCGCTCCAGTTCCTTGGGCTTGCGCTTCTCGAAGATCTTGCCGAGCCGCTCTTCCTCCTCCGACGAGAGTTCCTTCTCGGCGGTCGGGAACATCTCTTCCTCCTCCTCGTCGATATGGTGGAGGTAGCGATCCTTCATC
The DNA here is from genome assembly GCF_025960285.1 of Sphingomonas sp. R1. Lineage (GTDB taxonomy): Bacteria > Pseudomonadota > Alphaproteobacteria > Sphingomonadales > Sphingomonadaceae > Sphingomonas. The sequence continues at coordinate 2,439,885 of NZ_CP110111.1, forward strand.
GCGCGGAACTTGGAGAGCCAGGCGGAGGAGGACATCTCGATATCCATCAGTTCGCCGAGCAGATCGTCGACTTCCTTGTGCTCGGATACCGAATGCCGCGCATCCTCGCGCAGCTCCGGGTTGGCGAGCATCGTCGCGTAGAGCGATTCCTCTTCGGCCGCAGCGTGCGACTGGAGCTCGAGGCGGAGCTGCTCGAACAGGTCGCGGCGCTCCTGGCTGTCGCCGGAGGTGGCGTCGATCTTGGCGATCAGCTCGCGCTGGCGATCGTGATCGGCAATGAGGTCGGCGAAGATACGGGGCTGGTCGGCCATCTGGGGTACTCCCTGGGTTCCCAGCCCAAACCGGCGGGCGTGGCGCAGGTTGCTCCCGCGAGTCGTTCGCAGGCCCGCGATCACGCCGCGAACAGCTCCAGCTGCTCTTTCTTGGGCGCGATCCAGGCGCGCAGATCGGCCTTGTCGGTCAGTGCGACGGGGCGCCAGTCGGCCGTGACGATGAACGGGCGGATCTTGGCGAGCGACACGGTGAGCCGTGCGACATCCTCCAGCCGCAGCCGCCGCCATTTGCGCGCGGCGAGGATCGAGGCGACCGCCTTGGTGCCCAGCCCCGGCACGCGGAGCAGCGCCTCGCGCGGCGCGCGATTGACGTCCACCGGGAAACGATCGCGGAAGCGCAGCGCCCAGGCGAGCTTGGGGTCGATGTCGAGCGGCAGCATCCCCGTCGCCGGATCGGCGGCCTGCGCCACCTCGTCCGGACGGAATTCGTAGAAGCGCATCAGCCAGTCGGACTGGTAGAGCCGGTGTTCGCGCATCAGCGGCGGGCGCTGGAGCGGCAGCACCGCGCTGGCATCGGGAATCGGGCTGAACGCCGAATAATAGACCCGGCGCAGACCGAACTGGCCGTAGAGTCCCGCCGCGCGCCCGATAATGTCGCCGTCGGTCGCGGCATCAGCGCCGACGATCATCTGGGTCGACTGGCCCGCGGGCGCGAACTTCGGCGCCGAGCGATAGCGCTTGCGCGCGTCCGCCCCGTCCATGATCGCGGTGCGCATGCCCAGCATCGCCCCTTCGATGCGCGGCGCGGACTTTTCCGGCGCGAGCCGCTTGAGCCCCGCCACGGTCGGCAGCTCGACATTGATCGAGACACGATCGGCATGGAGCCCGGCCTGATGAATCAGCTCGGGATCGGCATCGGGGATCGTCTTGAGGTGGATATAGCCGCGGAAATCATGATCCTCGCGCAGGGACCGCGCGACCTCGACCAGCTGCTCCATCGTGTAGTTGGACGAGCGGATGATGCCCGAGGAGAGGAACAGGCCCTCGATGTAATTGCGGCGGTAGAAATTCAGCGTGAGGTCCACCACCTCGGCTGGCGTGAACCGCGCGCGGCGCACGTTCGAGCTCTTGCGGTTGATGCAATAATGGCAGTCGAAGATGCAGCTGTTGGTCAGCAGGATCTTGAGCAGGCTGATGCAGCGACCGTCCGGCGCATAGGCATGGCAGATGCCCATGCCGGTGGTCGAGCCCAACCCCTTGCCGTCCTTCGACGTGCGCTTCGTCGTCCCCGAAGACGCGCAGGACGCATCATATTTCGCGGCATCGGCGAGGATCGCCAGCTTTGCACGGGTGTCGAGTTGCGCCATCCCGTTCCTTCTATGTTCTCAATCCCTTGCTGTCCAGATGGACGCTCGGCCATCGGCCCTGTACCAGCGACGGGCGGAGGGATTGCGAGACATGGCGCGAACGATCGACAAGCGAGTGGCGGTGCTGGCGGCGGCGATGCTCGTCACCTGCCTGCTCGGCTGGCTGTTCAAGGCACATTGCACCACGCGGGGCTGGGTCGACGCGATCCAGTACACCACCGGCTGCTACAGCGATGCGATGCCGTTCTGGGCCGGGCGGCACGTCGACGAGGGGCTGATCCCCTATTTCCAGACGCCGGTGGAATATCCGGTACTCACGGGCGTGCAGATCTGGTTCGAGGGCGCGATCACACGGGGGCTGTTCGGCCGATCCGCCAACGACGTCGCGTTCCTCGGTGCGGTCACCATCGCCAATGCGCTGCTCGCCGGGCTGATCCTGTGGATGTTCGCGCGCAGCGGGATGGATCGCACCCGGCTGTGGCTCTGGGCGGCGGCACCGCCGCTGATCCTGTATCTCGGCCATAACTGGGATCTGGGCGCGGCAGCCTTCGCGGTGGCGGCGCTGCTGGCAGCGCAGCGACAAAAGCTGGTGCTGGCCGCCGCGCTCGCCGCGCTGGGCGCCGCCGCCAAGCTGTTTCCGGCACTGCTGCTGCCGCTGATCGGCCTGTCCGCGCTGTTCGCGCCCGGCGAGCCCTGGCGCACGCGGATCGGCACGGCGGCCACCTGCACGCTCGTCGCGATCGGTGCCTGGGCGGCGGTCAATCTGCCGGTCGCGATCGCCGCGCCGGACAACTGGTCCGAATTCTACCGCTTCTCCGCCGCGCGCTCCGGCACCGCGGGGTCGACCTGGGAAATCCTGTCGACCCAAGGCTTCTGGGTGACGGACGTGCCGACGCGCAACCTCTACGCCTCGCTTGCCTTCCTGGCAGGCGCCGCTGCGATCGTCGCGCTTGGCTGGCGACAGCATCGCGGGCATCTGTGGGTTCTCGCCACTCCGGTGCTTGCCTGGTTCCTGCTCACCAACAAGGTCTGGTCGCCGCAGTTCGACCTGTGGCTCTACCCGCTGCTGGTGATGACTACGCCGCGCCTGAGGCCGCTGGCGCTCTTCGTGATCGGCGACATTGCCGCCTATTTCGCGGAGTTCTGGTGGTTCGCGGGCATGGCGGGAGCATGGCCCTATGCGACGCCGCACGACATCCTGCTAGCCGCCAGCGTACGCGGCGTGGCGATGCTGTGGCTGATCGCCGACGCGGTACGCCTGCCGGCGCCCGCCTGGATCGGCCGGGCGCCGCGCCGCGCCGCTTAGGGCAGCGGCAGCTCGGTCTCGGCCTTCTTCATCGCACGTCGCTCGGCGCGGGCGGCGGTCGCGCGCTGGACGAAGCAGCCGGTCTGGCCGCCGACACCCACCGTCGAGCAGCTGCCGGTGCCGAAATTGCCGGAGGTCAGCGCATCCTGCGAGCGCACCGCCCAGGCCTCGCCCTTCTGCGGCGTGGTGGGCGTGGTGTCCCGGATGTTCTTCGGGATGCGGAAGCGCTCGCCTTCGTCCAGACGCTGGCAGACGACGATTTCCTCGCCGTTCTTATTGGTCGGGCACTTGTCGTTGCCGTAGATGATCAGCACGCCGTTCTGCACGGCGTTCTGCGCATGCGCCGGCGCAGCAGCGAACAGCGGCGCAGCCGCCGCCGCGGTGATGATCGCGATCCTCTTGAGCACCCTGTTTCTCCTCAACTCCAGCGCGATCCTGGCAGGATGCGCGTTAACCGCTGCTTTCAGACCCGCTTCGACACCGCGATCGCCAGGCGACACCCGGCGCGGATGACGGCTGACAGCACCGGATAGCCCGGCGTCGTTTCCGCGCCCGAGGCGATCGCGGTATCGCGATGCTCGATCTCCTCATCGCGGAAGCGCGCGACGGCGTCGCGCAGTTCCGGATCGGAATCCCCCAGTTGCGCCAGCTGTGCGGCGTAATGAAGATCGATCTCGGTTTCGATCGCCGCCGTGCAGGCCATCGCGGCCCGCGGGCCCATCGCCGCGGTCACCATCCCCAGCGCGAAGCCTGCCACGTCCCACAGGGGCTGGATCAGCGTCGGCCGCACGCCCCGCTTGGCGATCATCGCGTCGAAAAACGCGCGGTGATGCTCTTCCTGATTCGCCATGCCGGCAATGGTGCGGGCCGTTGGCGTACGGTCGCCCATCACTGCCAGCTGCCCCGCATAGATGCGGGTCGCGCCATATTCGCCCGCCTGGTCCACCCGGACCATGGCGTCATGGCTCTCGCGCCGATCCCCCGGCTTCCAACTCATCGTACCGACCTCCGCGTGGCCAGCAGCGCGATCAGCACCGCGCCGCCGAGCGACAGGATGGCGTTATAGCCGGCAAGGCTGATGCCGAACATCGTCCATTGGGGCACGTCGCAGCGCACGATCGGGCGACGCAGTGCCTCGGTCAGCATCTCCATCGGCGAACCTTGGGTGGGCGTGGCCGTGCAGGCGGTGACACCCTGCCACCAATGATATTCGGTGCCGGCGTGATAGACGCCGATCGCGCCGCTCACCGCGATGAGCAGCGCGGCCAGCAGCACCAGTGCCGCCACCTGCCGCCGCCCGCGCACGAAAAAGGCGAGCAGCGCCACGACGATCGCCGCCAGATGCGGCCAGCGCTGCCACACGCACATCTCGCACGGCACCAGGCCGCCGACGAACTGGGATCCCAGCGCGCCGCCCAGCAGCAGCAGCGGGAGCAGCAGCGCGAGCCAGCGGGCGAGCACCGGAACGTTGCGCGGCATCTGGCGCAGGGGGCGGCTCACTTGCCCGTGCTCGCGCTGGCGGTCTTGCCCAACCGCGCGATGGTTTGCACGGCGTAGCTGAGCTGGAAGTCGTCGACGCCCTTTTTCTTCAACTCCTCCGCGGTGGCGGTGAAGCGCGGATCGGTCGTGGTGTCCTCCTCGAGCACACCATCATCCACCTTCTCCTGGTTGATCAGGTGGCGGCGCAGATCGGCCTCGCGCAGCACCGGCCGCGACTTGTAGTCCGGATCGGAGAGCTGCGGCACGACGATGTCGGGTTTGATGCCGCCTTCCTGCACCGAATGGCCGGACGGCGTGTAGTAGCGCGCGGTGGTGAGCCGCAGTGCAGCCCGCTGGCCCATCGGGAGGATCGTCTGCACCGATCCCTTGCCGAAGCTGCGCACGCCCATCACGATCGCGCGGTGATGGTCCTGCAGCGCGCCGGCGACGATCTCCGAGGCGGAGGCCGTGCCCGAATCCGTCAGCACGATCACCGGCAGCCCCTTGGCGAGATCGCCGGGGAACACGCTCTCGGCATAATAGCGCTCGATATCGGTCTTCTCGCGGCCGCGCTGCGAGACGATCTCGCCATGATTGAGGAAGACGTCCGCCACCGCGATCGCCTCGGTCAGCAGGCCGCCGCCATTCTCGCGCAGGTCGACGATATAGCCGAGCGGCTTGTGGCCCAGCTTCTTCTCGATCGCCTGGACGGCGAGCGCGGTGTCGCCGCCGGTATGCGCGGTGAAGGTGTTGATGTTGAGGATGCCGACGCCGTCCTTAATCTCCCACTTCACCGGCTTCTGGGTGATGATCTCGCGGGTGAGCGTGAACTGCAGCGGCTTGTCGGCACCCGGGCGGACGATGGTCAGCGCGATCTTGGTGCCGGGTGCACCGCGCATCTGCGTGATCGCCTCGTCGAGACTGCCGCCGACGATGAACTTGCCGTCCAGATGGGTGATGAAGTCGCCCGACTTGATGCCCGCCTTGGCCGCGGGTCCGTCCTCGGTCGGCGCGATCACCTTCACGGCGCCGTCCTGCTGGGTGACGGTGAGGCCGAGGCCGCCGTAATTGCCCTCGGTCTGGATCTTGAGATTGTCGAAATCGAGCCCGTCGGCAAAGCTGCTGTGCGGATCCAGCGCCGCCAGCATCCCGTCGATCGCGCCCTTCACCAGCGTCTTGTCGTCGACCTTGTCGACATAATTGGCCTTCACGGTGTTGTAGACTTCCATGAAGGTGTCGAGCTCGCGGTAGCTGCTGGTATCGACCCCCGCCATGGCACCGGATGTGATGGGAATGATCGCGAGTGCGCCGACGGCGGCGGAAACCTGAAGAAACGAACGCAGCATCAAGAGACTTTCCGGAAGGGCGGTCTGGCTAATGTAGGCGAGACTAACGGGATTTGCACGCTGTGTCAGTCGAGCAATTGGGTCAGGTCCAGCGGCTGCCCGCGGCGACGCAGCTCGACCGTGACGCGCGGGCCGGCGGTGCCGAGCGGGGCGCCCTGCCCGATCGCGGCTCCGGGACGCACCGCCAGGGTAGCGAGACCGGAGAGCAGGCTGGTCCAGCCTTTGCCGTGATCGACGATGACCACCTGCCCATAGCCGGCGAACGGCGCGGCATAGGCGATCGTGCCCGCTGCAGGTGCGACGACCTCCCGTCCGGGCGTACCGTCGAAGGTCAGTCCGCGCGCGCGGACGCCGGCGGGAGACACTTCCCCGAAGCCGGTGACGAGGCGACCGGCGACGGGAAGCCGATAGGGCGGCGCGCCCCGTGCCGGGGCTGTCGCCGTGCCGGGGCGCGGGAGCGGGCCGCTCAGCGCCAGCAGATCCGATCGCACCTGTCCGGCCGTGAGCTTGCGATCCTCGGCAGCGGCAAGGTCGCGCGCGGTTTCGCCCAGCGCAAGCGCGCGATCCGACTCCGTCAGCGCGTCGCGGCCCAGGGTCATCGCGCGCAGGCGGTGCTGCGCTTCGAGCTGGAGTGCGGCGACCCTGCGCGCTTCAAGATCGGCGCGGCGCTTCCGCAGATCGGCCACGGCGCCGGCCGTCGCGGTTCGCAGCGCACGCGACCGGGCGAGATCCGCTCGCACGCTGGCGCTGCGCGCGCGGATGGACGGCAACAGGCTGGCGAGCGTCGCGCGGACATGGACGAGATCCTGCGCCGATCCCGGTTGGGCGAGCGCCAGCACCGCCGGCCGGCGCGCCATCGCCTGGAGCGCGGCGACCAGCTCCAGCGCCGGGCGCTGGCGCTCGGCAAAGGCGGTGCGCTGGCGGGCGAGCAGCCGGTCGAGCAGCATGACGCGCGCCTCGGCCGCCGCCTGCTCGGCTTCCGCCGCCTTGATCCGCTGCGCCGCCGCGGCCTGCTCGGCGCGTGCGCGGGCTTCGCTATCGCGCTCGGCCGCGGCGGCGCGATCGAGTTCGGCCGCGCGCGCCTCGGCTGCCTTGGCCGCCTGCGTGGCTTCGGTTGCGGTGCGCGCCGTCTGTTGCGTGGGATCGGGCTGCGGCTGGGCAAGTAGGCCGGTCACGGCGATCGCGACCAGCGCTGCCGCGATGCCGAGGCTGCGGCCCACGCCCATCAGCCTTCGCGGTGATAGGGATGGTTGGCGAGGATCGAGACGGCGCGCCAGAGCTGCTCGGCGAGCATGGCGCGCGCCATCATGTGCGGCCAGGTCGCCTTGCCGAAGCTGAGCAGCATGTCGGCCTCGGCGCGCGCGGCGTCGTCGAAGCCGTCGGCCGCACCGATCAGGAAGCGCGTCTCGCGCACCCCGTCGTCGCGCCACGCACCGAGCCGGGTGGCCAGCGTCTTGGAGGGCAGGTTCTCGCCGAGTTCGTCGAGCATCACCACGCGGGTGCCGGGGCCGAGCACCGGCATCTTGCCGCCGGTATCGGGCAGTTCGGTGACGCGCGTGCCCCAGGTCACCCGCTTCAGATAGCGGTCGACCAGTTCGGCCTCGGGGCTGCGCCCGATCCGGCCGCGCGCGACGATGTGCAGCAGCATTGCGCGCGGACCTTCGGGATCAGATCAGGCCTGGCCCTCGAACGACCACATCCGCTCGAGATTGTAGAAGCTGCGCACTTCCGGGCGGAACAGGTGGACGATCACGTCGCCCGCGTCGATCAGCACCCAGTCGGCGGCGGGCAGGCCTTCGATGCGGGGCGTGCGGCCCTGCTCGGCCTTGATCTTGTCCGCCAGCTTCATCGCCATCGAGGCGACCTGCCGGGTCGAGCGGCCCGATGCGATCACCATGTAATCGGCGATGCTGCTCTTGCCGGCGAGCGGGATCGAGACGGTTTCCACCGCCTGGTCGTCCTCCAGCGAGGTGAGCACGAGCCTATGCAGCGCTTCGACGCTGTCGGCGTCGTTCGAACGCTGCATATTGGGGGAAGTGGCCAAGGTTGCTCCTAGTCTATCGACGGTCTGTGCAAAGTGAGTGGAGACGGCGCCGGCCCTTCCTTTTCCACGCTTGGAGAAGTGCCGAGGAAACGCCGATGCCAGGCGGGATCGGCAGCCCGAAGGCGCGTTGCCGACGTCGGATCGGGGCGGAAGCGCAACAGCACAAGTGCCGGCAATCTCCATCGCGTCCAATGTTTCGCCTGGCCTGCGGGCCGCACAGCGCGCCGCAGCCAACCCATTGCAGGACTTGCATGGGCACCCCTGTCATACCCCGGACGCGCGATCACCGCAATCGGAACCTGACGGGCGATGTGTCGCCACCGTTCCCAGCGATGGAACTGCGCCAGATTGTCCGCCCCCATCAGCCAGATGAAGCGATGATTGGGATAGATCCGGGGCAGCTTGGTGAGCGTATCGGCGGTGTAGCGGGTCTTGAGCTTCTTCTCGATGGCGGTCGGCCGGATCGGCGCGTGCCGCGCCATCGCCCGTGCCGAGGCGAGCCGCGCCTGGAACGGCGCCATGCCCGCCTTGTCCTTGAGCGGATTGCCGGGCGAGACCATCCACCAGACTTCATCCAGGTCCAGCGCGCGCAGGGCATGCAACGACAGCCGCCGGTGCCCGCGATGCGCCGGATTGAACGAGCCCCCGAGAAGACCGATGCGTTTCAACGGGTGATCGAGACGCTCAGGGCCGCGCCTGGCCAGTGCCGAGAACCAGCCACTTGTAGGTGGTAAGCCCCTCCAGCGCCACGGGTCCGCGCGCGTGGAGACGGCCGGTGGAGATGCCGATCTCGGCCCCCAGACCGAACTCGCCGCCATCGGCGAACTGGGTGGAGGCGTTCCACATGACGATCGCGCTGTCGACGCCGTTCAGAAAGCGGGCGGCGGTGTCCGCATCCTCGGTGAGGATCGCGTCGGTGTGGCGCGAGCTGTGCGCGGCGACATGTGCCATGGCGGCGTCCACCCCGTCGACCAGCCGTACCGAGAGGACCGCATCGAGATATTCGGTGTCCCAATCTTCGTCCGCCACCGGCTGCACGCGCGCGTCGAGCGCCTGCACCGCCGCGTCGCCGCGCAGCTCGCACCCGGCCTCGGCCAGCGCGGCAAGGATCGGCCTGGGATCCGCAAAGGCGCGGTCGATCAGCAGCGTCTCGGTCGAGCCGCAGATGCCCGTCCGGCGCATCTTGGCATTGACCGCGAGCGCCACCGCCATCGCCGGATCGGCGGCACGGTCGACATAGGTGTGGTTGATGCCGTCGAGATGCGCGAGCACCGGCACGCGCGCCTCGGCCTGGACGCGTGCGACCAGCCCCTTGCCCCCGCGCGGCACGACCATGTCGATCAACCCTTCGGCGGTAAGCATCGCACCCACCGCGGCGCGATCGGTGATCGGCACCAACTGGATGGCATCGGCGGGGGCACCGGCGGCGGTCAGCCCCTGCACCAGTGCGGCATGGATAGCGCGGTTGCTGCGAATCGCCTCCGATCCGCCGCGCAGGATCGCGGCATTGCCCGACATCAGACACAGCGCGCCGGCATCGGCGGTGACGTTCGGCCGGCTTTCATAGATGATGCCGATCACGCCGATCGGCACGCGCACGCGCTTGAGGACGAGGCCGTTGGGCCGCGTCCGTTCGTCGATCGCACTGCCTACAGGATCTTCCAGACCCGCAACGGCCTCGATGCCGGAGGCCATGCCCTCGATCCGGCGGGCATCAAGGAGCAGCCGATCGAGCATCGCATCGGAAAGGCCGTTCGCCTTGCCCGCCGCCATGTCTTCGGCATTGGCGGCAAGGATCGCGGGTTCCGCCGCGCGGATCGCTCCGGCGGCGGCCCGCAGTGCCTGGGCCTTGGCCGGGCTTGGCATCGCCGCGAGCACCGTGGCGGCGGCACGGGCGCGCGCGCCCATGTCGGCGATCAGCATCTGGGTGTCGGGCGTGTCGAAATCGGCCATGCTGCAGTCGCTAGCACGAAGCCTTTGAAGCTGATAGCCTCCGGTCTCATGGGGGAATTCGACGCAGCCGGCGAACTGGTGATGGGGGGCATGCTCGGTCGTGCGGTGGAGCCGCATGCCGGGGAGCGCCATGGGCATGGACATGGGCATGGGCAGGCCACGATCTGCCTGAACTGCGCGACCGCGCTGATCGGCCCGCATTGCCATAAATGCGGGCAATCCGGGCACGTCCATCGCTCGCTGGGCGCGATCGGGCACGAGCTGCTGCACGGCGTCGCGCATTTCGAGGGCAAGATGTGGCGCACATTGCCGCTGCTCGCCTGGCGTCCGGGCGACCTGACCCGCCGCTACATCGCCGGTGAGCGCGCGCGCTTCGTCTCGCCCATGGCGATGTTCCTCTTTTCCATCTTCACCATGTTCGCGATCTTCCAGATCCTCGGCATCTCGACGCCGACCGATCTCGACAGCGCGATGGCGAAGCCCGCCGCCGCGATTCAGCAATCGATCAAGAAGCAGGAAGAGAGCCGCGACAAGAACGTGGCCAGGCTCGCCAAGCTCGCGGCGGACGATGCGGATCGCGCCGAGCTGCAACGCGATATCGCCAAGGCGAATCGCGAAATCGCCTCGCTGAAGACCGCTGCCGCGCAGATCGGCCACGGCACGGACAAGGAACAGGAGTTTACCGCCCATACCGGCTGGCACACGCTCGATCACGGCATCGAGAAGTGGCAGAAGAACCCGGCGTTGATGCTCTACAAGCTGCAATCGAGCATCTACAAATTCTCGTGGCTGCTGATCCCGCTGTCGCTGCCCTTCGTGTGGCTGCTGTTCTTCTGGAAGCGGCAGTACAAGCTGTACGACCATGCGGTGTTCGTCACCTATTCGATCGCCGCTATGTCGCTGCTGTTCATCGGGATCACGCTGTTGCACGCGGTGCATGTATCGAGCGGCGTCCTGGGCAGCCTGGCGATGTTCGTGCCGCCGGTGCACATGTGTCGCCAGCTGAAACAGGCCTATCAGCTGCGCTGGTGGTCGGCGATCCTGCGCACCGGCGTGATGCTGTGGTTCATCACCATCATCGCCACGCTGTTCCTGCTGATCCTGGCGCTGCTCGGCATCATGGGATGACCCCCGCGCCGGCTGCCCGGCGCAGGGGGAACCCGTTCAGAAAAAGCCCAGCTTCTTCGGGCTGTAGCTGACCAGCATGTTCTTGGTCTGCTGATAGTGATCGAGCATCATCTTGTGGTTCTCGCGCCCGATGCCGGACTGTTTGTAGCCGCCGAACGCCGCGTGCGCCGGATAGGCGTGGTAGCAGTTGGTCCAAACCCGGCCCGCCTTGATCGCGCGGCCGAAGCGGTAGCAGGTGTTGGCGTCGCGGCTCCACACGCCGGCGCCGAGGCCGTAGAGCGTGTCGTTGGCAAGCTGCAGCGCCTCGTCCTCGTCCTTGAAGGTGGTGACGGAAAGGACGGGCCCGAAGATCTCCTCCTGGAAGATCCGCATCTTGTTGTGCCCGCGGAACACGGTGGGCTGGACGTAGAAGCCGCCCGAGAGCTCGCCGCCCAGCTCCGCCGCGCCGCCGCCGATCAGCAGCTCGGCGCCTTCCTGCCGGCCGATGTCGATGTACGACAGGATCTTCTGCTGCTGCTCGGACGAGGCCTGTGCGCCGATCATCGTCGCGGGATCGAGCGGGCTGCCCTGGACGATCGCCTGCACCCGGGCGAGCGCGCGCGCCATGAAGCGGTCATAGATCTTCTCATGAACCAGCGCGCGGCTGGGGCAGGTGCACACCTCCCCCTGGTTGAGCGCGAACATCACGAAGCCCTCGACTGCCTTGTCGAAGAAATCGTCATCCTCGCGCGTCACGTCGTCGAAGAAGATGTTGGGCGATTTGCCGCCCAGCTCCAGCGTGACCGGGATCAGATTTTCGCTCGCATACTGCATGATCAGCCGGCCGGTGCTGGTCTCGCCGGTGAAGGCGATCTTGGCGATCCGGCGCGAGGAGGCGAGCGGCTTGCCGGCCTCCAGCCCATAGCCGTTAACGATGTTGAGCACGCCCGGCGGCAGCAGGTCGCCGATCAGCTCTGCCCAGACGAGGATCGAGGCGGGCGTCTGCTCGGCCGGCTTGAGCACCACGCAGTTGCCCGCTGCCAGTGCGGGGGCGAGCTTCCACGCGGCCATGAGCAGCGGGAAGTTCCACGGGATGATCTGGCCGACCACGCCCAGCGGCTCGTGAAAATGATAGGCGATGGTGTCGTGGTCGATCTCGCCGATCGAGCCTTCCTGGCCGCGCACGACGCCCGCGAAATAGCGGAAATGGTCGATCGCCAGCGGCACGTCGGCGGCCATGGTCTCACGGATGGGCTTGCCATTGTCCCAGGTCTCGGCAGTGGCGAGCTTCTCCAGGTTCGCCTCCATCCGGTCGGCGATGCGAGTCAGGATCAGCGCGCGTTCGGCAACCGGGGTCCGGCCCCAGCCATCGGCCGCAGCGTGGGCGGCATCGAGTGCCAGTTCGATATCGTCGGCGTCGGATCGCGCGATCTCGCCCACCACTTGGCCGGTTACCGGCGAGACGTTCCGGAAATAGCGGCCTGCTCTGGGAGCGACGAAGCGGCCGCCGATGAAATTGTCGTAGCGCGCCGCGAAGGGCGCCTTGAGCGCCGTCGCGCGTTCTTCAACCAGCATGTCCATGTGCCCGGATCCTCTTGCCTAGATGTCAGCGCCGTGCTCGGCGTCGGGGCGGAGGATGCGCGCGGCGGCGCCGCGCCGGAAGCGGGCCCGTGGCGGCGGACGGGAGGATCTGTCTCAGCCGCGAGACAGGCAGGCTCAGTGGCGGATGCCCGCCTTGTGCAGACGCCGGTAGAGGGTCGCCCGGCCAATACCCAGCATCCGCGCCGCGGCACTGGCATTGCCGCCGGCACGGGCCAGCGCCTGGCGCAGCACCGCGCGATCGGCATCGTCGAACGAGGGCGCGGCGCCCTCGCCCAGCAGCGATTCGAGCGGCTGCGGGGTAGCGAGCGCGCGGGTACCAAGCCCCAGCCGCAGCCGCGCGCCCCGGCTGGCGCCCACCACCAGATCGTCGCGATCCACCGCCAGTAGCGCGGTGCCGGTGGCTGCCTCGTCGGCGAGAAACAGAATGCGGCGATCGGCGAAGTGGCGGCAGAAATAGTCGCGCTCGATCCGCCGCGCGGCATCGCGCACCAGCGAGGCGATCATCTCCGCCATCGCCGGGCCATGGTCGGCGCGGCAGCTCGACACGTCGAGCGCGGCGACCAGCCGCCCCTCGGGATCGTGGACCGGCGCATCCATGCAGCTGATGCCGATATTGCGGCTGGCGAAATGCTGGTCACGGTGGATGATCACCGGCTTATCCTCGAACAGGCAGGTGCCGATGCCGTTGGTGCCTTCCTCCGCCTCTCCCCAGCGCGCGCCCTCGACCAGCCCGGCGCGGGTAAAGGCGTCGACGTCGCCCGGACCAGCGCGGGTCTCGAGGATCACCCCTTCCGCATCGCTCAGCACCACACCGCAGCCGCTGCGACCGACGGTACGGAACGTCTCGTCCAGCACCGGCGCGGCGACCGCGAGCAGCGGCTCGTGCTGCGTCCGCCGTTCGGCCAGCGCAGCGCCGCCGATGCGTTCGCCGCGACCGGTCTCGGGATCAAGCTTGTGGTGGAGCGCCGAGCGGCACCAGGAGGCTGCGAGCGGGGACACCGCGGCGCTGCTTGGCGAGCGGACGGCATCGAGAACGATATCGGCATGGCGCGGCGACTGGACAGGCATCGGCGACTCCGTGGTGCGGCCATGCTGCGCCCGATGCTGCGCACCCGTCAACCCGCCGACCGGCTCAGGGGAAGCCGTGCATCTGCCGCCCCATCGGCATCATCGCATGGTCGAGATGGCCGAGGATCCACACCGATCCGCCGATCAGCAACAGCACCACCAGCGTGCCGAAGGCGAGCGCCAGCGCATTGTTGGTATTGTCCGGCCCGCTCGATACATGGAGGAAGAAGACGAGGTGGACGCCCATCTGCGCGATCGCGAGCACGATCAGCGCCATCGGGATCGCCGGCCGCCAGACCAGCGGCAGGTTCAAGACCGCGAACGCCGCCACCGTGAGCAACGCCGCGATCCCCAGCCCTACTGCATAGCTGGAAACGCCACCGGCAAATTCCTCGCCCTGTGCTGCTTCATCGCCTGGGGCGGTGTCGGCAGGGTCGGACTCGCGCTCGCTCATGGCGCCACTCCCATCAGATAGACCATGGTGAAGATGCCGACCCAGACGATGTCGAGCGCGTGCCAGAACAGGGTGAAGCACATCAGCCGCCGCAGCACCTGCGGCCGGAAGCCCTTGCGCCAAAGCTGCGCCATCATCGTGCCGAGCCAGAGTAATCCCACCGCGATGTGCAGGCCGTGCAAGCCGACCAGGCCGAAAAAGGCGGACAGGAAGGCGCTGCGCTGCGGGCCCGCACCCTTGCCGATCATCTCGGCGAACTCGATCAGTTCAAGCCCAAGGAACACCGCGCCGAGCAGGCCCGTGGCGAGCAACCAGGCCAGCGCGGGCAGCAGCTTGCGCTTCTCCGCCGCCACCCCCGCCAGCCCGCAGGTGAAGCTGGATAGCAACAGCGCGGCCGTCTCGATCGCGACGCGCTGCTGCCCGAACAATTCGTGGGAGGAGGGCCCGCCTGCGGTCTGCTTGGCGAGTACCGCATAGGCCGCGAAGAAGCCGGAGAAGAGGATGATGTCGCTGAGCAAATAGATCCAGAAGCCATAACCCACGGTGGTGCGCTTGCTCGCCGGGCCGCCCTCGCCACGCCCGGTCGTACTGTCGGATCCGCCGCCGCGGCCGATGCGATAGGGGTCCTGCGCCGATGCCGTCATGCCGGCTGCTCCCGGTTTTCCTCAAGCCACTTGCGACGCGCGGCACGACGATCGCGGTCGATCCGCGCAACCTGCTCGGCCGGGATCTCCTTCTCTTCCTCGTCCCGCCAGGCGAAGACGACGAAGGTGGCATAGGCGCCGGCAAAGCCGAGCGCTGCCAGCCACCAGATCATCCAGATCATCGCGAAACCGATCAGCGTGGCGAAAAAGGCGGTGACGACGCCGGTCGCAGTGTTGCGTGGCATCTCGATCGCTTCGTACTTCGGTTCGTCGGCCAGTCCCTGGCTCTCGATCGCCTGGCGCTTGATCGTCCAATAGGGCTCCTCGCCGTGCACGCGTGGCAGCACCGCGAAGTTGAACGCCGGCGGCGGCGACGAGGTCGCCCATTCGAGCGATCGGCCGTCCCAGGGGTCGCCGGTCAGGTCGCGCAGCTGGTCCCGGTTCCGGATACTGACAATGATCTGAAGAATCTGCGAGGCGACGCCGAGGATCATCACGCCGATCCCCGCCACCGAGACATAGAGCCAAGGCGCCCATTCGGTGAAGTCGATATGCTGCAGCCGCCGGGTCATCCCCTCCAGCCCCAGCACGTACATCGCGCCGAACACGATCAGGAAGCCGGCCAGTGTCAGCCAGAAGGCCATCTTCCCCCAGAACTCGTCGAGCCGGAAGCCGAACGCCTTGGGGAACCAGTAGGTGATCCCGGCGAAGGCGCCGAAGATCACGCCGGAGTTGATGACATTGTGGAAATGCGCGACCAGGAACATCGAATTGTGCAGCATGAAATCGGCCGGCGGCACCGCGAGCAGCACCCCGGTCATCCCGCCGATGATGAAGGTCATCATGAAGGCCAGCGACCACAGCATCGGCGTGGGGAAGCGCAGGCGGCCGCCATACATGGTGAACAGCCAGTTGTAGATCTTCACGCCCGTGCCGACCGCGATGATGCTGGTCGCGATGCCGAAGGCCGCGTTGACGTCGCCACCCGCGCCCATCGTGAAGAAATGGTGGAGCCATACCGTGAAGGAGACAACGACGATGAACAGCGTCGCCGCGACCATCGAGCGATAGCCGAACAGCGGCTTGGACGAGAAGGTGGAGAAGATTTCCGAGAAGATGCCGAACGCCGGCAGGATGAGGATGTAGACCTCCGGATGCCCCCAGGCCCAGATGAGGTTGACGAACATCATCATGTTGCCACCGGCTTCGTTGGTGAAGAAGTGAAAGCCGAGATAGCGGTCGAGCGTCAGCATCGCGAGCGTGGCGGTGAGGATCGGGAAGGCCGCGACGATCAGCATGTTGGCGCCGAGCGCGGTCCAGCAGAACATCGGCATGCGGAGATAGCCCATGCCCGGCGCGCGCATCTTGAGAATGGTCGTCACCAGGTTGATGCCGGACATCAGCGTGCCGACGCCCGAGATCTGGATCGCCCAGACGTAGTAATCCACGCCGACGCCCGGCGAGTAGGTCGTTTCGCTCAAGGGCGCATAGGGCAGCCAGCCGGTGCGAGCGAACTCGCCGATGACGAGGCTCATGTTGACGAGCAGCGCACCCGAGGCGGTGAGCCAGAAGCTCGTCGAGTTGAGCGTCGGGAAGGCGACGTCGCGTACCCCGAGCTGGAGCGGCACGACGAAGTTCATCAGCCCGATCACCACCGGCATCGCGCCGAAGAAGATCATGATCGTGCCGTGGGCGGAGAAGATCTGGTCGTAATGCTCGGGGGGCAGATAGCCCTGGGCATGCCCGATCGCGCTGGCCTGCTGGGTGCGCATCATGATCGCGTCGACAAAGCCGCGCAGCAGCATGACGAGGCCCAGCAGCACGTACATCACCCCGATCCTCTTGTGATCGACCGAGGTGATCCATTCCTTCCACAGAGTGGGCCAATGCCCCTTCACCGTGATCCAGCCGAGCACGGCAAGCAGGGCGAGACCCACGCCGCCCGCGGCGATCAGCGGGATCGGCTGGCTGAACGGAATAGCGGACCAGGTGAGCTTACCGAGCATCGTCACTCCGCCGTTCCGGGGGAAATCTGGGGTTGGCCGTCGCGCCCCTGTTCAGGGCCCGGCGCGGGCAGGAGATGCTGCGCGACCACCATGTCGAACAGCTGCGGCTGCACCGCGCCCCAATGCTTGGGCGGTTCATGCTGGCTCTGGCGGGCGAGCACGCGGTAGGCCGGCGCATCCAGGATCCCGCCCGCCGCTTTCACCCCCGCCACCCAGCGGGTGAAGTCCGCCGCCGGCACCGCCTGCAGCCGGAAGTTCATGTCCGAGAAGCCATCGCCGCTATAGTGCGCACTCTGGCCGTAATAGCTGCCAGGCTGATCGGCACGCAGGTGCAGCGTCGTCACCATGCCGTTCATCGTGTAGATCTGGCTGCCGAGCCGCGGCACGAAGAAGCTGTTCATCACGCTTGCCGAGGTGAGCCGGAAGCGGATCGGCACGCCCGCCGGCACCACGGGCCGGTTGAGCGTGGCGATGCCCTGCGCGGGATAGACGAACAGCCATTTCCAATCGAGCGACACCACCTGCACCTCGAGCGGTGGCGTCTTATCCTGCAGGGGCTTGGCGGGGTCGAGATCGTGGCTGCCGATCCAGATCAGCCCGCTGAGGAACAGGATGACGAGCAGCGGAATGGACCAGACGATCAGCTCGATCCGCCCCGAATAGACGAATTCCGGCCGGTACCGGGCCCTGGCATTGCCAGCGCGGAACCACCAGGCGAAGGCCAGCGTGGCGAGCATCGTCGGCACCACGATGGCGAGCATGATTGCGAGGGAATCGAGCAGGATCGTGCGATTGTTGGCGCCGATCGGCCCTCCCGGGCGCAGGATGCTCGCACCGCTGCACCCGCCCAGCAGGAGAAGCAGCGGCAGAAGGCGCGCGCCTTGCCTAGCCATGCTGCGCCTCGGCCAGCCAGTCGGCAGGGGAACGTGCATGGGTTGCAGCGATATCGGCGCCCATGCTCTGCGCGATGATCTCCAGCGCCCAGCGGCCGCGATCATCGTCCTGTGTCGCCACCGCATCCTCGGGTACCCACAGCGCATAGTCCCGCATGTGCGCGTCGCCGGCGGTGAACAGCACGCAGATGTCGGTCGCCACCCCGGTCAGCACTAGTCGCCGCACGCCCAGCTTGGGCAGCAGCACCGGCAGGTTGGTCGCGTAGAAGCCGGAGAATTGGGGCTTGAGCACAAAATAATCGCAGTCGCGCGGCTTGAGGCGGGCGAGCCCAGCCGTCGCATCATCGAACGCGCGTTCGATCAGCAGCGACTTCTCCGAATGCCACTCGCCGAAATTGTCGTTGACGTAGACCGTGGGCAGATCGGCGGCGTCAAACGCATCGCGCAGCTTGCAGATGGGATCCGCGATCGCCTCGGCGCGGGCGCGCAGGGCCTCGCCACCTTCGAAGTCGAAGGTGTTGATCAGGTCGATGATCAGCAGCGCGGCGGCCGCCCCGCCCTGATCGCGCGCAGGTGCCGTGGCGCCCGTTTCGGGTTCTTCCATGGGGCAGCACTCCTCCTGCCCGCGCCAACGAGGGGTGCGCGCTGCCGTTCCCGCGAAATCGCCTAGGTTAGTGCTTTCGGCGGCTGACCAGCTGGAGCAGCGCCGCGAC
Source organism: Sphingomonas sp. R1 (assembly GCF_025960285.1). Classification (GTDB taxonomy): domain Bacteria; phylum Pseudomonadota; class Alphaproteobacteria; order Sphingomonadales; family Sphingomonadaceae; genus Sphingomonas. Next base: position 2,458,139 of record NZ_CP110111.1, read on the forward strand.
GGTCGAGACGCCGCCGCCGAGCAGCGCGACGCCGCCCCATCCGCCGATGCCCCAGGCAAGCGTCGCCGTGGCCGACCCCGCCGAGGCACCGAGGAACATCGATCCCATCAGCACGGTGTTCAGCCGGGCCCGCGCCTCGGGCCGCAACGCAAAGATGATGTGCTGGTTGGAAACGAGGGCGCTTTGCACCGCGAAGTCGAGAACGACCACCCCGATCACCAGCGCCGCGATGCTTGCCCACAGTCCGAACAGCAGCCAGCTCGCCACCGCCAGCAGCGCGCCGATCAGCACGACGAGATGCGGCCCACGCTTGTCGGCGATCCGGCCCGCCAGCGGCGCACCGAGGATACCGGCTGCGCCCACCACGCCAAACAGCCCGGCCACGTCCGCGCCGAGGCCGAAGCGCGGCGTCTGCAGATACAGCGCCAGGATCGTCCAGAACGCGGTGAAGCCGGCAAACAGCAGCGCCTGGGTGAGGGCCGCCAGCCGCAGCGCCGGAAATTCACGCCAGAGCTGGCCGAGCGAACCGAGCAGCGCACCATAGGTCAGTGTCGCATCGGGTGCACTGCGCGGCAGCCGCCACGCCATGATCGCGGCAGTACCCAGCGCCAGCGGAACGCCCAGCCAGAACATCTCACGCCAGCCTGCATGGGTACCGACAAAGCCAGACAGCGTGCGGCTGAGCAGGATGCCGCAGAGCAACCCCGCCATCACCGTGCCAACGGTCTGCCCGCGCTTGGCAGGCTCGGCGAGATGCGCGGCGAACGGCACGATCTGCTGCGCGACGCTCGCCGCTGCACCCACCAGCAGCGAGGCGCCGATCAACAGCCACGCATTGGGGGCCAGGGCGGCCGCGACCAGTGCGCCGGCCAGCACCAGGAACTGGATTACGATCAACCGCTTGCGCTCGTGCAGGTCGCCCAGCGGCACCAGCAGGAACAGCCCCGCGGCGTAGCCGAGCTGCGTCGCGGTCGGCACCAGTCCCGCTGCGTGGCCGGGCAGATCGCGCTCGATGATGCCGAGCAGCGGCTGGTTATAGTAGATGTTGGCAACCGCGATCCCCGCCGCCGCCGCCATGGCGAAGGTCAGGCCGCGGCTGAGAAGGGTAGGTGCTTGGGGTGCGTGCAAAGCGTCGACTCCTCGGGCGTTCGACCGCCCAGATAGGGAGCCGACCGCCCGCCCGTTACTGTCCGATGGTTTGTGGACCGCCTTCATCGAGCAAATTGGTCTCGGCCATCGCATTGTCGGGCTCGTCGACATGGCCGTCCGGATCGACATGGATCAGGATCTCGGTGTCCGGAAACGCCTCGCCCAGCGCGCCCTCCAGCCGCTCGACCACGTCGTGCGCCTCGGCGATCGTCATGCAGGCGCGCATGGCGACGTGGAACTGCACGAAATCGCGATTGCCGCTGGTGCGGGTGCGCAGGTCGTGCAGGCTCTTCAGCTCCGGATGTTCGGCGGCGATCTCGACGAAGCGGCGGCGCTTCTCCTCGGGCCATTCGCGGTCCATCAACTGGTCGATCGCCGCCACCGAGGCACGCCAGGCGCCCCACAGCAGCCAGAAGGCGATCGCGATGCCGAACACGGGGTCCGCACCGGGCAGCCCGAAATAGCTTTCGCAGACCAGCGCGGCGATCACGGCCGCGTTGAGGAACAGGTCGGAACTATAGTGGATGCTGTCGGTCGTGATCGCGATCGATCCGGTCTGGCGGATCACCGAGCGCTGATACTGGGTCAGTGCCAGCGTCACCAGGATTGCGATCACCGAGACCACGATGCCCGCCTCCGGATCGGCGCTCAGCTGGTTGGTCAGCAGCCGCTGCACCGCGCGCAGCAGGATCGCGCAGCCTGAAATGGCGATGATCACCACCTGGAACAGCGCCGCCAGCGCCTCGGCCTTGCCATGGCCGAAGCGATGCTCGTCGTCCGCCGGCTGCGACGCCCAATGCACCCCGCCCAGCGTCACCAGCGAGGCAACGAGGTCGAGCCCCGAATCGGCGAGGCTGGCGAGCACCGCCACCGATCCCGTCTTCACCGCCGCATAAGATTTGAGCGCGCCGAGGAACAGCGCGCTGCACACGCTGGCGATGGCGGCACGGCGCGCGAGGTTGGTCACGGGAACAGCATGCCTTCCTGCCAGCCGTCGCCGAGGCGGGTGAAGACACGGCGTTCGTGCAGGCGGTGTTCGCGGTCGAGCCAGAACTCGATCCGCTCGGGGGTCACGCGATAGCCGCCCCAGTGCGGCGGGCGCGGCACCGGCTGACCCTCGAACCGCGCCTGTACTTCGGCGAAGCGTGCCTCGAAGGTCGCGCGGGCATCGAGTGGGCGCGACTGGTCCGAGGCCCAGGCACCGAGCTGCGAATCACGGCCGCGGCTGGCGAAATAGGCGTCCGACTCAGCGTCGCTGGCGAAGCCGATCGGCCCTTCGATGCGGATCTGGCGGCGCAGCGACTTCCAGTGGAAGAGCAGCGCCACGTTCGGGTTGGCGGCGAGATCGCCCGCCTTGCGGCTCTCGCGGTTGGTGTAGAAGACGAAACCGCGTTCGTCATAGCCCTTCAAGAGCACCATTCGTACCGATGGGCGGCCCTGCGCGTCCGCCGTCGCCAGCGCCATCGCATTGGAATCGTTGATCTCGGTGGTACGCGCCTCGGTGTACCAGCTGTGGAAAAGCGCGAAGGGATCGGTGCTCATGGGGTCTGCCTCTACAGCCTAAACGCCGCCGTTGCGATGGGCGGAACATGGTGCCCTTTGGGGAATTGAATCGGCGCTGCAACGAGGAGACTTCCGCATGCCCGCGCGCGCCTATTGGCAGGGACAGATACGGCTGGCCCTCGTTTCGATTCCCGTCGAGATTTACACCGCCACCAAGTCCGGCGCGCAGATCGCGTTCCACCAGATCCACGAGCCGAGCGGCCAGCGGATCAAGTACGAGAAGGTCGCGCCCGGTGTCGGCGCGGTCGAACCCGACGAGATCGTCAAGGGCTATGAGGTCGAGAAGGGCGAATATGTCCTGCTCGAGCAGGACGAGATCGACGCGGTGAAGCTCGAATCGCGCAAGACGCTGGAGCTGACCCAGTTCGTCGATGCCGATGAGATCGACGTGCTCTATTACGAGCGGCCCTATTTCGTGGTGCCGGCCGACGACTTGGCGGAGGAAGCGTTCATCGTGCTGCGCGAGGCACTGCGGCGCGCGCGCAAGGTGGGGCTGGGCCAGCTGGCGATGCGCGGCCGCGAATATGTGGTGAGCCTCAAGCCCTGCGGGCGCGGCATGATCCTCGAGACGCTGCGCTATGCCGACGAGGTGCAGAAGGCGCAGGGCTATTTCCGCGAGATTCCCGACAGCGAACCTGACCCCGAGCTGCTCGACCTCGCCCAGACGCTGATCGAGAAGAAGGCGAGCAAGTTCGACCCCAAGGGGTTCCACGACCGCTATGTCGATGCGCTTCGCGACCTGATCGAGAAGAAGAAAAAGGCCAAGGGTGCCAAGATCCTGGAGGATCCGGACAAGCCGGACAACCGCGGATCCAACGTGGTCGACCTGATGGCGGCACTCAAAAAGTCGCTGAACACCGGCGACGCCAAGCCGGCGGCCAAGGCCAAGGCCCCGACGAAGAAGGCAGCGACCAAGAAGCCCGCGGCGAAGAAGCGTGCCTGACGCCAACAGCCTCACCCGCTACAATGCCAAGCGCGACTTCGCCAAGACCGCGGAGCCGGCCGGCACGGTGGCGAAGTCCGGCGGCAACCGCTTCATCGTCCAGAAGCACCACGCGACCCGCCTGCACTGGGACTTCCGGCTGGAAGTGGACGGCGTGCTCAAGAGCTGGGCGGTGACGCGTGGGCCCAGCCTCGATCCCGACGAGAAAAGGCTGGCGGTGCGGACCGAGGACCATCCGCTCTCCTATGCCGATTTCGAGGGGACCATTCCCAAGGGCGAATATGGCGGCGGCACGGTGATGCTGTGGGACAGCGGCAGCTGGGAGCCGGTGCCGGGCAAGAGCGCCAAGGATCTGGCGAAGGGCCATCTCCATTTCGTGCTGCATGGGACACGGATGCAAGGCGAATGGCTGCTGATCCGGTTGAAGCCCCGCGGCAAGGAAAAGGCGGAGAACTGGCTGCTCCGCAAGATCGACGACGGCTTTGCGGGCGCCACGGACGAGCTGGTGGAGACGGGCCTCACCAGCGTCACCACCGGGCGAACGATGCAGGAGATCGCCGAGGGCGCGAAACCCAAAAAAATCCTGGGGCGGAAGCGACCCGCCCTCCATCGTCATCCCCGCGAAGGCGGGGATCCATCAGCAAATCGCTCAGCAGCAAGAGCCGAGACGACTCCATCGATGGATTCCCGCCTTCGCGGGGATGACAAAGGTGAAACTGGCGCACGGTCCCGTGAAGAGTCCAAGGCGCCTCCCTTCCAGCAGCCCCAGCTCGCCACGCTGGTCGACACGGTGCCCACCGGCAACCAGTGGCTGCACGAAATCAAATATGACGGCTATCGCGCGCTGATCGCCACCGGCAGCGGCGGGCCGAAGATCTACACGCGCTCGGGCCTGGACTGGACCGAGAAATTCCCCGGCATCGCCGAAGCCGCCGCCGCCCTGCAGCCGGCCGCGCTGCTCGATGGCGAGATCGTCGCCATGAAGGACGGCAGACCCGACTTCTCCACTTTGCAGGAAGCGATCTCCGCGGGCGGCGACGGCCTGCTCTTCTTCGCCTTCGACCTGCTCGCCGAAGCCGGTGAAGACCTCACCGCCCTTCCCCAGCTCGACCGCAAAGAACGGCTGCGCGCGCTGCTCGACGGCGCCGACGATCGCATCCGCTTCTCCGAACACATCATCGGCCAGGGCGAGAAGCTGTTCGATAGCATGTGCAGCGAAGGCTTTGAGGGCGTCGTCTCGAAGCGTGTCGATGCGCCCTATCGCGGCACCCGCAGCAAGGCGTGGCTCAAGATCAAGTGCACGCACCGCCAGGAATTTGTGATCCTCGGCTGGAGCGCCTCCAGCGCCAAGGGCCGCGGCTTCAAGTCGCTGCTGCTCGGGCTGAACGGGCCCGAGGGACTCGTCTATGCCGGGAAGGTGGGGACGGGGTTCAATACCGAGACGCTGCTGTCGCTCCGCGAACGCCTCGATACGATGGCCACGGAGAAACCCGCCGCCAAGGTCCCCCGCCCCGAGGCGCGCGGCGCGCGCTGGGTGAAGCCAGAGCTGGTCGCGGAGATCGCCTTTGCAGAGTTCACTGCCGAGAAGGTCGTCCGCCATGCCAGCTTCCTCGGCCTGCGCGAGGACAAGGCGGCCGATGCCGTCGTCGCGGAAGAACCCGCACCGCTCCCTGAAGCCGCGCCGTCCTCGATCAAGATCAGCAGTCGCGACCGCGTGATCTTCCCGGAATCGAAACTCACCAAGGGCGACCTTGCCGACTATTATGCCGCGGTCGCACCGATCGCGCTGCCCTGGCTTGCCGAACGTCCGATCAGCCTGGTCCGCTGTCCGCAGGGCCGCGCCAAGCAATGCTTCTTCCAGAAGCACGATGCGGGGAGCTTCGGCGAACAGGTCCATCACGTCGACATTCGCGAGAAGGACGGCTCGACCGAGCCCTATCTCTACCTCTCCGATGCCGACGGCATGCTGGCCTGCGTGCAGATGGGGACGATCGAATTCCATGGCTGGGGATCGCGCGTCGCCGATGTCGAGAAGCCCGACCGGCTGGTGTTCGATCTCGATCCCGACGAAGGCCTGGATTTCGCGGTGGTGAAGAAGGCCGCCGAGTTCCTCAAGGAGCAGCTCGCCGAGATCGGGCTCACCAGCTGGCCGATGCTCTCCGGGGGCAAGGGCGTACACGTGGTGGTGCCGCTGGTGCCGCAGGCCGAATGGCCCGCCGCCAAGAGCTTTTCGGAACGCTTCGCCCGCGCACTGGCCCAGGCCGAGCCCGAACGGTTCACCGCCAACCTGAAGAAGGCGAGCAGGACGGGCCGTATCTTCATCGATTATCTGCGCAACCAGCGCGGATCGACCGCGGTGCTGCCCTATGTCGCGCGAGCGCGCGAAAACGCCCCCGTCGCTACCCCCGTGACGTGGACCGAGCTGCGCGACATCGACCACGCGCGCATCTTCACGATCCAGGACGCGGACAGACTGCTGGAACGCGCCGCCAGCCGATCGTTGCGCGGCTGGGGCACGGCCGACCAGACGCTCCCCGATCTGTAACCGCAGTGTCACGAGGATTTCGCACGGGCCGCCTAGCGGGGCAGTCGGGAAGGCAGGTCCGTGCGCACAGCTTCGTCCGAGATCATCCGCTGGGTGGCGCTGCACGTGGTGCCGCAGGAACCGCAGGTACGCGCCGCGCTGCGCCGTGCCCGCGTCGCCGATGCCGATACCGACGACCTGATCCAGGAGGCCTATTGCCGCTTCGCCGCGATGGACAGCATCGCCCATGTCGACCGGCCCGGCGCCTACTTCATGCAGATGGTGAAGAACCTGTGGCGAGACCAGCTGCGTCGCGCCCAGATCGTGCGGTTCGAAGAAGTTACGGAAATCGCCCAGTGGCTCGTCGAGGCAGAGGAACTGGGCGTGGAAGCGGCGGTGGCGGCGCGCGAGCAGGTGCGAATGGTGGAGCGGCTGCTCGCCGACCTGCCCGAGCGCTGCCGCACCATCTTCACGCTCAAGCGGATCGAAGGGCTGCCGCAAAGAGAGATTGCGCGGCGGCTCGGGGTAAGTGAAAGCATCGTCGAGAACGATGTGCAGAAGGCGCTGCGGAGCATCCAGCGCGCGGTACGGACCGAGGGGTTCGAGAAGGAAGCATTGGGCGTTGGCGAACCGCGGCGACACCGCATCCCGGCTTGAAGACGAGGCGGCCCGCTGGGCTGCCCGCATCGACGCATCCCCCGAAACCGCGCCCGCCGGCCTGGACCGCTGGCTGCGCGCCGATCCCGCGCATGCCGGCGCCTTGCTGCGGGCGCAGGCGACGCTGGTGATGCTGGGCGGCGCGGTGCCGGAGACGCTGGTCGCGGCGCCGCCGGTCCGCTCGCGCCGCTTGTGGTGGCTCGGCGGCGGCAGCGCGGCGCTTGCCGCCTCGATCACCGCGGCGGTGCTGTTCCTGCCCGCCCGCGGCGCGGAGATCCGGACCGGCATCGGCGAGGTCCGCTCGGTCGCGCTGAACGACGGCTCGTCGCTGGCGATCGATGCCCGCACCACGCTGGTCACCCGCATCGACAGCGCCGCCCGGACGGTCACGCTGCGCGACGGCAAGGCGCTGTTCCGCGTGCGCCATGACGCGCGCGCACCGTTCCGCGTGCTGGTGGGTGAGGTGACCATCACCGATATCGGAACGGTGTTCCAGGTGGAGGCCGATCGGGATGGCGGCACGGTGGACGTGCTGGTCAGCGAAGGGGTGGTTCAGATAGCGGCCGGTGGCCGTATGCTGCGTCTGGCGGCGGGCCAGCGTGCGCGGTTCGCGATCGGCGGCGCGGGCCTGCCCGCAAAGGCCGAGCGTGTCGATGCGCCCGGCATCGAGCGGGCGCTGGGCTGGACCAGCGGCAGGCTCGATCTGGACGGCGAGACGCTGGGAGAGGCGGTGGCCGAATTGAACCGTCACAACCCGCTGCAGATCCACCTGGCCAGCCCGGCGCTGGCCCGCGAGAAGCTGTACGGCGCCTTCCGAATCGACGATCCCGCCGGCTTCGCGCAAAGCGCCGCGATCGGACTGGGCACCCGCGCCCATGTCGGGCCGGACGCCATCCTGATCGGCGCGCCCGAAAAAAAATAGGACCCGCGTAAGGAAATCGCGCCGTCCCGCGTCGAGAGGGGGACAACCGAGCCATTCCGGCTCCGGGGGGTGGAACCATGATTTCGAAGAATCGCTGGCTCGGCGCGACGGCAGTCGTGGCGATGAGCACGCTTGCCCAGCCCGCGCTGGCCCAGGCCCCGAGCTTCAACATCCCCGCGCAGGACGTGACCGGCGCCGTGCGGCTTTTTGCGCGCCAGAGCGGCGTCCAGATCATCGTCGCGGGCAGTGTCGGCGCCGGGCACCGCACCAATGCCGTCTCGGGCAAGCTGCCGGTGGAAGAAGCGCTGCAGCAGATGCTCGCGCGCACCGGTCTTGCCGCCCGTGCCACGGGCCCCAATCGCTACGTAATCGTCGCCGAGGAGCGGCCGACCCAGACCAGCCAGGCCGAGCCCGTCGTCGCGGAAGCGCCGACCGACATCGTCGTCACCGGCTTCCGCGCTTCGCAGCGCGAAGCCGTGGCGGAGAAGCGCGCGGCCGACAACGTCATCGAGACGCTGCACGCCAACGATGTCGGCAAGCTGCCTGACCAGAATGTCGCCGAAGCCATCAAGCGCCTGCCCGGCCTGTCGGTGGCCAACGATCAGGGCGAGGGCCGCTACGCGATCGTGCGCGGCATCGATCCCAGCCTGCTCAACGTGACGCTGAACGGCCAGACGCTGCCGGCACCGGAGCCGGCCGGCCGCCAGGTGAAGCTGGACGACCTGCCCTCGGCGATGATCCAGTCGGTTGCGGTGACCAAGGCGCTGCTGCCCAGCCAGGACGCCAACGCCATCGCCGGCGAGGTCGCGATCCGCACCCGCACGGGCTTCGACAGCGTGAAGCCGTTCTTCCTCGATGCCCGCGCCGCGCAGGGCTGGTATTCGCTCAACCACAAGGTGCCCTATGAGCTGGACGGCACGGTGGGCGGTCGCTTCGGCGCGCGCCAGCAGTTCGGCGCGGTCGTCTCGGTCAATTATTCGGAACGCCCGATCGAGAGCCAGAACTATCAAGGCTCGACCAATTGGGTGAACGGCGTGCCGGACGGCAACGGCCTGCGCGACTATAACCTCACCCGCACCCGGCTGGGCGTGGTCGGCAATTTCGACTGGCACGCCAGCGAGACCGCCAAGCTCTACCTGCGGACCAGCTATTCCGAATATCAGGATCACGAGACGCGCGACCAGAACCGCCTCGCCATTACCACCGCGGGCACGGCGCCGAAGGCGACCGGCACCATCCTGGTGCGCCGCCGCAACGAGAACGACAACACCAAGTCGGTCACGCTCGGCGGCGAATTCGGCCAGGTCGCCGGGGGCACGCTGGAGCTTTCTGGCAACTGGACGCGCGCCGAGAAGAAGGATCCGCTGCGCAGCGAGTTCACCTTCACCACCGCCAAGGGTGCGCTGACGCTGAACTATGACCCCTCGACCTATCCCTACACGCTGACGGCGACCACGCCGGCGTTCACCACGCCGTCGCTGTTCACCTACAGCAAGGTCAATTTCGACCAGCGGAGCACCTATGAAGCCCTGTGGCAGGGCCGACTCGATTACAGCCACGATCTCGCGATCGGCGACGGATCGAGTTTCAAGCTGGGCGGCAAATATCTGAGCCGCGACAAGTTCAACGATCAGAACAAGACCAACTACAAGTCGACCAAGACCGCATGGACGCTCGCCAATCCGGTCGGATATCCCGGCGTGACCGATTTCTACGACGGTATGTTCGCGTTCGGAAATCGCATCGACTATGATTCGGCCAAGGCCTATTTCGATGCCAATCCAGGTGTCGCGACGCTCGACAAGGCCGGGACGATCAGCGACTCGCTCGCCAATGATTTCGACGTGCGGGAGAAGATCGCCGCGGGCTATGTCATGGCGACGCTGAAGTTCGGCGGGCTCACCCTCGTCCCCGGTATCCGGATCGAGCATACCGAGGATACGGTGAAGGCCAAGCTGGTCAACGCCGCCTCCACGCTGGCCGACGGTTATAACAGCTTCGGCAAGACCCGCTACACGGACGTGTTCCCGGGCGTGAACGCCAAGTTCGAGTTTGCCCGCAACCTGCTGCTGCGCGGTGCCGTGACGACCTCGATCGGCCGTCCCAACTATGCCAATCTCGCGCCCTTCGTGGTCGTCGACACCAGCGATCCGGCGGCAGCCGCGATCTCGCTGGGCAACCCGAACCTCAAGCCCTATCGCGCGGTCAATTATGATGCCGCGCTGGAATATTATCCGGCCCCCGGCGCGATCCTCTCGGCGGGCGTGTTCCACAAGCAGATCGACAATCCGATCTTTGGCAACACCGATCGCCAGACCAATTTCACCGCGGCGAGCGTGTCCTATCCGGTGGCCAACGTCACCCAGCTGCTCAACGCCGACTCGGAGACCGTCACCGGCATCGAAGGCAATGTGCAGGTGCAGTTCACCTTCCTGCCGGGCCTGCTCAGCGGCTTCGGCGTCTCGGCCAACTTCACCCATGTCTGGGGCCATGCCACTGCCAGCATGATCCGTGCCGGCGACCTGCCGCTGGCCTATCAGTCGAAGAATGTCGGCAACGCGCAGATCTTCTTCGAGAAATACGGGCTGAGCGCACGCGTCGCGTTCAACTATCGCTCGTCCTATCTCGACACGATCGCAAAGACCGCCGCCGCCGATCAATATACCGATGGCAACGGCCAGCTCGACGTGCACCTCAGCTATCAGGTAACGCCGCGCTTCACGCTGTTCGGCGATGCGATCAACCTGAGCGATGCCCCGTGGCGCCGCTATATCGGCACCCGCGCGCAGCTGGTCGAGCGCGAGCGCTACGGCACCCAGCTGCGTGGCGGCGTGCAGATTCATTTCTGAGGAAGGAACGAGGATGAACATGCGGATCGGTCTGGGGCTGGCCCTCACGCTTGCGTCACCCGCCGTGGCGGGGACGCACCCTGCCGGTCCGCTGGTGGTGGACCGCGTGGTGATGCTGATGCGCCACGGGGTGCGCCCGCCCACCAAGGCGCCGGCGATGCCGCCCGAGGTGACCCCCGAGCGCTGGCCCGACTGGCCGACCCGGCCCGGCTGGCTGACCCGGCACGGCAGCCAGGCGGTGGCACGACTCGGGCCGGTCGATGCCCGGGTCTGGCGTGGCTATGGCCTGCTGCCGGCGAATGGCTGCCCGACCGCGGATACGCTCCGCGTCGTCGCCGACAGCGACCAGCGGACCATCGAGACTGCCCGAGCCTGGGTCGCGACGCTCGCCCCGGGCTGCACGCTCGCCATCGACCACCGCCCGCAGGACGAGCCCGACCCGCGCTTCAACGCGATCGAATCGGGCAAGGCACCGCTCGATCCGGCCAAGGCCGATGCAGCGGTGCTGGCCGAGGTGGGCGCCGGCGGCTTCGCCGCGCTGGACCGGCGCTATGCGCCGCTGCTGGCGCGGATCGACACGATCCTGTGCGGCAGGCCGCGCCCGGGCTGCGGCGTTTCCGGCACGCCCACCGGCCTTGCCCCTGCCCGCGCGGACAAGCGCCCCAAGCTGACCGGCGCGATCGACCGCGCCTCCACCGCCGCGCAGATCCTGCTGCTCGAGACCGCCGAGGGCAAGCCGATGGTGGATGTGGGCTGGGGCCGTGCCACGCTGGCCGACGTCACCGCGCTCGGCGAATTCCACGCGCTCGAATTCCGGCTCGTCGCCCGTCCGCGCGCGGTGGCCGCGGCGAACTTCGCGGCACTTGCCGAGATCGTGCGCGAGGGCCTCGGCGATGGCGGCCCCCGCGTCACGATGATCTCCGGGCACGATACCAACATCGCCAATCTGGGCGGGCTGTTCGATGCGCACTGGCAGGCCCCCGGCTTTGCCACCGACGATCCGGTGCCGGGCGGCGCGCTGATCCTGGAGCGGCTGCACGATCGCGGCGGCAAGCGCTATGTCCGCATCCGCTATCGCGCGCAGTCGCTGGCACAGCTGCGCAGTGCGGCACCGATCGGCCCCGGCGGGCTCTATGATCGCATTCTTGCCGTGCCGGGGTGCAACGCCCGCGGTGTCCGGGGGTTGTGTACCCTGGAGGAGGCGCTCGCCCGGCTCGGCTGAGCGTCCCGCACATCTCCCGTGTTGCATGGCACCATGGTTTCGCCCATCACCACGGCCGAGAAAGGGACGCAGCTGTGGCCAGCCTTGCCGAGGCGGGATTGTTCGACGCCGGCACCATCGCCGACCGGTGGATCACCGACTATTGCGGTCAGGCGCCCGCCGGCGACGTGCTGTGCGCGCAGGCCGGCGATGCCTGGTCGGCGCTGTTCGAGGAGGTCGCAGGCCTCTCCGGTGACGGGCTGACGATCGCCCGCGAGCGCGCGCATCGTCACGCCGAGGATATCGGCACCGGCTACCGGATCGGCGAGGAGGGCGAGGAGCGCCCCTGGCCGCTCTCCCCCGTGCCGCTGCTGATCGACCAGACCGAATGGCGCGAGATCGCAGCCGGTGTCGCGCAGCGCGCCGAGCTGATGGAGCGGCTGCTGTGCGACTGCTACGGTCCCGCGCGGCTGGTGGCGGACGGGCACCTGCCCGCGGCGCTGCTGACCGGCAGCCCGTTCTTCCTCCGCCCGCTGACGCATCTCACCCCGCCGGGCGAGCATCACCTCCACTTCGTCGCCGTCGATCTGTGCCGTAGCCCCGACGGGCATTGGCGCGTGCTCGCCGATCATCTCCGCGCGCCCGCGGGTGCCGGCTATGCGCTGGAGAACCGGCTGGCGATGGCGCGGACGCTGGGGGGTCTGCAGGGTCGGCTCAACATCGAGCGCCACGCTCCCTTCTTCGCCGCCTTCCGCGACGGCATCGCCGCCGCCTGCCGCCGTGCCGAGCCGCGCATGGCACTGCTCACGCCCGGCCGCTTCAACGCGAGCTATGCCGAACAGGCGCATCTCGCCCGCTATCTCGGCTTCCTGCTGGTCGAGGGCGCCGATCTCGCGGTGCTGGACGATCGCGTCTATGTCCGCACCATCGCCGGACTGAAGCGGGTGGATGCGCTCTGGCACCGCTTCGATCCGCGCTATCTCGATCCCCTCGCGCTCGATTCGCACAGCTCGATCGGCGTTGCCGGGCTGATCGACGCCACGGTGGCCGGCAATGTCGTCATTGCCAACGCGCCCGGTGCCGGGCTGCTGGAGGCGCCCGCCTTCGCCGCCTTTCTGCCGCGCCTCAGCGAAATCCTGCTCGGCGAGCCGCTGCGCCTGCCCAACATCGCGACTTGGTGGTGCGGCCAGCCTGCCGAAGCCGCGCACGTCGTCGCGAATCTCGATCAGATGCTGATCGCGCCGGCCTTCGGCACCCCGCCGCTCGGGCTGCCCGACGGCAAGCCGGTGCTCGGCGCGCATCTGGACGGCGCCGCCCGCGGCGCGCTGCGCGACGACCTTACCCGCCGGCCGCAGGATTATGTGGGGCAGGAAGTCGTCTGCCTGTCGACCATGCCCTTCGTGACGGAAGACCGCCTCGCCCCACGCCCCTTCACCCTGCGCGTCTTCGCGGCGCGCGACGCGGCGGGCAACTGGACGGTGCTGCCCGGCGGCTTCGCGCGGATCGGCGAGCATGCCGATGCCCGCGCCGCGGTGATGGGCGAAGGCAGCTGGTCGGCCGACGTCTGCATCCACGGGCCCGATCCCGTCGCGCCGGTGTCGCTGCTGCCCTCGGGCGATTCGACCCAGCTGCGCCGCAATCCCGGTACGCTGCCCAGCCGGGTGGCGGACAACATGTTCTGGCTCGGTCGCTATCTGGAGCGCGGCGAGGCGCTGCTTTCGGTGCTGCGCGTGCTGCTCGGCCACTCGATCAGCGCGGATACCGGCGCGGCGCTATCGGCCGAGACCGTCGACCGGCTCGCCCAGCTGGTCGTCGGCGCCGGCGCCGCGCCCACCCCGCGCGGCCTGAAGCGGCAGGATCTCACCCAGCTCGCCCGTACCGCGCTCGAATCGACCGAAGGCTTCACCAGCGTCCGCGCGATCAACCGGCAGGCGCGCTCGATCGGCGCGGTCTCGCGCGACCGGCTTTCGGCGGACATGATCCGCCTGCTCGACGCGCCCTTCCCCGAGCGGGGGGTGCTGCTGGATCGTGCAGGGTCGCTGCAGCGGCGCTATTCGGCGCTGGCGGGGCAGGCGGGCGAGCATATGGGCCGCACCGATGCGTGGCGCTTCCACGATCTCGGGCGTCGCATCGAGCGCGCCCTCGCGACGATCGGGTTCCTGCGCGCGCTAGGCGGCCCCCAGGCGACCGCGGACGACCTATCGACGCTGCTCGACCTTGCCGACAGCCAGATCAGCTACCGCCAGCGCTACCTCACCGGCATCGCCCGCGTGCCGGTGCTCGACCTGCTTGCGCTCGATCCGGGCAACCCGCGCGGCATCGCCTTCCAGGCGGCGGCGATTTCGGCGCATCTCAACGCTCTTCCCGTCCTCTCCGACGATGGTCTGGCCGAACCGCAGCAGGAGCAGGCGCGCGGACTCGCCGCCGCGCTCGTCACCGCCCGTGCGACCGCGATCGACGATGCCTGGCTCGCCGACATGCAATCGCGGCTGTGGACGCTGTCGGAGTCCGTCGCCCGCCGCTATTTCCTCCACGGCGCCGAGCCGCTGCGCGCCGCGGGGCTCGTTCTCGCATGATGCTCTACCGCATCCGCCATGTGACGCGGTTCGACTATGCCCAGCCCGTCGCCTTCGCGCGCTGCAATCTGCGATTGAAGCCGATCCTGTGGTCGGGCCAGAAAATCGAGGAATATGCACTGAGCGTGCAGCCGGGCGGCCGCACCTATCCGGCGCGGGCGGAGGCGGGCCTTGCCAATGTCGTCCGGCTGGTGGTGGAGCATGCCGCCAGCAGCCTGACGATCGAGAGCAGCGCACAGGTCCGTGTCGACCGGCAGATCCCGATCCCCGCGCCCGGCGATCCGACGATCGCCCAGATCGCCGCCTGGGCCCGCGAGAGCCGCGATCCCAGCCCCGCCGGTCCGGCCGCCTATCTCTTCCCCTCGCCGCTGATCCCGCTCGACCGTGACATCGCCGCCTGGTGCGCCGAGGAACTCCAGCCGGACCGCGGCATCCTGGAGGCCGGCATCGCGCTCGCCCGGCGCATCCAGCGCGATTTCGCCTTCGATCCCACCGCGACCTTGGTCGACACGCCGCCGCACGAGGCCTTCGCCAAACGGGGAGGCGTCTGCCAGGATTTCGCGCAGATCATGCTCTCGGGGCTGCGCGCCGCGGGGCTGCCGGCCGCCTATGTGTCGGGCTATCTGCGCACGCTGCCGCCGCCGGGCCAGCCGCGGCTGGTCGGCGCGGATGCCACGCATGCCTGGGTGCTGTTGTGGGGGGGGCCGGATCTCGGCTGGGTAGGCGTCGATCCCACCAACGGGATCTGGATGGCCGAGGATCACATCGTGATGGCGATCGGCCGCGACTATGCCGATATCGCGCCGATCGACGGCATCGTGCTGGGATCGGGCGCGCAGGCGATGCGGGTCTCGGTGGATGTCGAGCCGCTGGACGTGGGCCAGCCCGCCTGAGGCGCATCTTCCGGAAAGGGGTTCCCCCTGCCCGGCGGGCAGGGGGAGAACGGATCAGGCCTCGGTGCGGGCCTTGACGATCTTGCCCGGGTTCGCGGGCGGCTCGCCCTTCGGCAGCGCATCGACATGCTCCATGCCGTCGACCACTTCGCCCCACACGGTGTACTGGCCGTCGAGGAAGCTGGCATCGTCGAGGCAGATGAAGAACTGCGAATTGGCGCTGTTGGGGTTCATCGTGCGCGCCATCGAGCAGACGCCGCGCGCGTGGCGCTCCTTCGAGAATTCCTGCGCCAGGTCCGGCTTGTCCGACCCGCCCATGCCGGTGCCCGAGGGATCGCCGCCCTGCGCCATGAAGCCGTCGATCACGCGGTGGAACACCACGCCGTCGTAGAAACCTTCGTCGGCCAGGCCGGCGATGCGCGCGACATGGTTGGGCGCGAGATCGGGACGGAGGCGGATGCGCACGTCGCCGGTGTCGAGCGTGAGAACGAGCGTGGTGGGTTCGGCCATAGGGCACCTCTTCTGCAGAAACTGGTTGTTGCCCTAGGCGGTGCGCTGACGACTTGCAAATCCTTGCCGGGGATGGCAGCGCCACGCCCAGGGGCCGCAGCACGGGAGGTCGAACGATGAGCGAGACCGAACTGCACGACGATATGGCTGCGCCCGAGAGCCAGCTGGACGAGGACGACCGGCTCAAGCCCGAATTCGTGAGCGCCGTGCTGGCGGCGGTGGACGAAGGCGATGACGAGGGCGCCCGCGCGTTGGTTGCGCCGCTCCACCCCGCCGACATCGCCGATCTGATCGAGCTGGTTCCGTCCGACCAGCGCGCCGACGTCGTCACCGCCATTTCCGACCTGATCGACGGCGACGTGCTCGCCGAGATGAACGACTGGGTGCGCGAGGCGCTGGTCGATGCGCTCGAACCGCACCAGGTGGCGGACATCGCCGCCGAACTCGATACCGACGACGCGGTCGCGATCATCGAGGACATGGCGGTCGAGGATCAGCGCGAGGTGCTCCGCGCGCTCGACCCCGACGATCGCGCCGCAATCGAGGAGGCACTGTCCTACCCGGAGGAATCCGCGGGCCGCCTGATGCAGCGCGAGCTGATCGCGGTGCCCGAGCATTGGACCGTCGGCCATGTGCTCGACTATCTGCGCGGCGACGACGCACTGACCACCGACTTCTGGGAAATCTTCGTCGTCGATCCCTCGCACAGGCCGATCGGCACCTGTGAGCTCAGCTGGATCCTGCGCACCCCGCGCGGCATCACCATCAGCGACGTGATGAAGCGCGAGCAGACGCTGATCCCGGTCGACATGGACCAGGAGGAAGTGGCGCTGCGCTTCCAGAAATACGCGCTGATCTCCGCCGCGGTGGTCGATCCCAGCGGCCGGCTGGTCGGCATGATCACGGTCGACGATGTCGTCCACATCATCTCGCAGGAGGCCGGCGAGGACATTCTCCGCCTGTCGGGCGCCGGCGAGGGCGACATCAACGAGCCGGTGGTCGACAGCTACAAGGGCCGCGTCCGCTGGCTGATCACCAACCTGATGACCGCGCTGGTGCCGGCGTCGATCGTCTTCTCCTTCGATGCGACGATCGCGCAGAAGGCGGTGCTGGCCGCCCTGATGCCGATCGTTGCCGGCGTAGGCGGCAATGCCGGCACGCAGACCCTGGCGGTGACGGTGCGCGCGCTGGCGACCAACCAGCTCACCCAGTCCAACACGCTGCGCGCGATCCGGCGCGAGATCGCCATCGCGCTGCTCAACGGGCTGACGGTGGCCGCGGTGATCGGCCTGGGCATCGGCGGCTTCTTCGGCGATCCCGTTCTCGGCGTCGTGATCGCATCGGCGATGCTGGCCAACATCCTGATCGCCGGCTTTGCCGGGGTGATCGTGCCGGTAACGCTCGAACGGCTCCGGCAGGATCCCGCGGTCGCCTCGTCGATCTTCGTCACCATGGTCACCGATTCAATGGGGTTCCTCGCCTTTCTCGGGTTGGCGACGGCGAGCGGCATGGTCGGTTGAACTGGCGCGCCGGACGCGCCAGATAGACGGCCATGCCCCTTCATCTCACGAAGGTCGCCTTTGCCTGCGACAGTGTCGATTTCCTGCGCTCCCGGCTGGAAGCGCGCGCCGCGCTGGGCGGCGTTGCGCTGACCACACGCTATCTGCCGAAGCGGCATGAGGAGATCGCCGGCGGCTCGCTGTTCTGGATCCTCAAGCACCAGCTGATCGGGCGCTCGCCCATCCTTGGCTTCGGCGAGGCGGAGGGCGGACGCACTGCGATCCTGCTGGAACCGAGGCTGATCCTGGTCCAGGCGCGGCCGAAGCGCGCACATCAGGGCTGGCGCTATCTGGAAGCCGACGACGCTCCCCCCGATCTTGGCGACCTGGAAGGCGGCGCGGACGCGCTGCCGCCGTCGCTGATGGGCGAACTGGCCGGGCTGGGGCTGCTCTGAGCCCCGTGCCACCCATCCATCGAGAGCGGCCTAGACGGCTTCTGCCCTGAACGGTCGGCTGAGCAGCGCGTCGATCACCGCGTCGACCGGCGCACCTTCGAGCAAGGCGTTGACCGCCAGCGTGACCGGCATTTCCACCCCCGCCTCGGCCGCCGCGTCGCGCAGCACCGGCGCGGTGAATGCACCCTCGGCGACGGTCTTGCGATCGGACAGCAGTTCGGCGGCTCCGCGCCCCTGCCCCAGTCCCACCCCCAGCGAGAAGTTGCGCGAGTTGGTGGACGAGCAGGTGAGGACGAGATCGCCGAGACCGGAAAGCCCGGTCAGCGTCTCCGCCTGCGCACCCCGCGCCAGGCCGAAGCGGGTCATCTCGGCAAAGCCGCGCGCGATCAGCGCGGCGCGGGCGTTGAGGCCGAGCCCGGCACCCTCGACCACCCCGCAGGCGATCGCGAGCACGTTCTTCACCGCCCCGCCGATCTCCGCGCCGATCACGTCGGCCGACGCATAGGGGCGGAAGGCCGGCGCACCGAGCCGTTCGGCCAGCCGTGTGCGCAGCGCCGTATCCTCGCAGGCAAGCGTCACCGCGGTCGGCTTCCCCGCCGCGACCTCGTGCGCGAAGGTGGGGCCCGATAGCACCGCGATCGGCGCGCCCGGCGCGACGCTTCGCGCGACCTCGCCGACGAGCAGCCGCGTGCCCGCCTCAATGCCCTTGGCGCAGAGCACCAGCGGGGTGGGGCCCACCGCCATTTCGGCCAGCACCGATCGCACATGCTGCGCCGGCGCCACCACCAGCAGCGCCTCGCAGGCGGCGAGATCCCCCAGGCGGCCCGTCGCGCGGATGCTGTCGGAGAGGGGCACGCCGGCGAGGAACTGGCGGTTCTCATGCGCGGTGTTGATGCTCTCCACCACCTCGGGCTCGCGCGCCCAGAGCAGCACCGGTTCGTTGCCCCGCGCCGCCACCTGGGCGAGCGCGGTGCCCCAGGCGCCGCCGCCGATCACGCCGATCTTCATGCCTTCACCCCCGCGCCGCGCACTTTCTCCGCATCGGGATCGAGCGGCCAGCGCGCCCGTGCCGGCGTGTCGAGCGGATCGGTCAGCCCCTGCGCGAAACGCTCGGCCCCGGCCCAGGCGATCATTGCGGCGTTGTCGGTACAGAGCCACAGCGGCGGCGCGACGAAGCGCAGGCCATGTTCCTCGGCCAGCGCTTCCAGCGCGCCGCGCACCGCCTTGTTCGCGGCGACACCCCCCGCCACGACCAGCGCCGTCGGCTGCACGCCCGCCAGCGCGCGGCGGGTGCGGTCGACGAGGCAATCGACGACGGCCTGCTGGAACGACGCGGCAAGGTCCTCGGCGCTATGATCGTTCACCGCGCGCGCGACCGCGCTTTTGAGACCGGCGAAGGAGAAATGCGGCTCGCCCGATCCGACCAGCGGACGCGGCAGCGGCACCGCCTTGGGATTGCCGCGCTCGGCCGCCTTTTCCACCGCCGGGCCGCCGGGGAAGCCAAGGCCCAGCAGCTTGGCGGTCTTGTCGAACGCCTCGCCCGCGGCATCGTCGATCGTCGTGGCCAGCCGGCGATAGCGGCTGACGCCTTCGACCAGCAGCAACTGGCAGTGCCCGCCCGAGACGAGCAGCAGCAGATATGGAAATGCCAGGCTCTGGTCCCCCAGCCGGGGCGACAGGGCATGGCCCTCCAGATGGTTGACCGCGACCAGCGGCTTGCCGGCGGCAAGCGCCAGCGCCTTGCCGGTGACGAGACCCACCATCACCCCACCGATAAGCCCGGGCCCGGCAGTGGCTGCGATCGCGTCGACCTGGTCGAGCGTCACGCCGGCTTCCTCAAGCGCTGCCTCCACCAGCGGCCCCAGCATCTCGACATGCGCGCGCGCGGCGATTTCGGGAACGACACCGCCATAGGGTCGGTGCGCCTCGTCCTGGCGCGCCAGCTTGTGCGCGCGGATCGTGCCGTCGCTTGTCACCAGGGCCGCTGCGGTTTCGTCGCAGCTCGATTCAAGTCCGAGGATGAGTGCCATGGTCCTCATCTAAGCCGCCTGGCGGCAGGGTCCAGAGGCAGGCGATGCTTTGGGGTCCGCGAATACCCCCATTGCCCTTGGCTTCCCGCGATCCTAGCACCGCTGCCATGACCGCATTCCGCATCGGCACCCGTGGCTCGCCGCTCGCTCTCACCCAGGCCAACATGGTTCGCGATGCACTCAAGGCAGCGCACGGTATCGACGGCGAGATCGTCGTCGTGCGCACCACCGGCGACAGGGTGCAGGATCGCCCGCTCGCCGAGATCGGCGGCAAGGCGCTTTGGACCAAGGAGCTGGACCGCGCACTGCTGGAAGGCGAGATCGACTGCGCCGTGCATTCGATGAAGGATGTCGAGACGATCCGGCCGGAGGCGATCACCATCGCCGCGATGCTGCCGCGCGCGGATGTGCGCGATCGGCTGGTCGGCGCGGAATCGCTGGCCGCCCTGCGCCCCGGTGCGGTGATCGGCACCGCATCGCCGCGCCGCGCCGCGCAGGTGAAGCGCCACCGCCCCGACGTCACCACCGTGCTGTTTCGCGGCAATGTCGACACGCGCCTCGCCAGGCTGGCGGCGGGGGAGGCGGACGCGACGCTGCTGGCCTCGGCAGGGCTGGACCGGCTGGGGCGTCCCGATGTCGGGCACATCCTGCCGACCAACGTGATGCTGCCCGCGCCCGCCCAAGGTGCCGTCGGCATCGAGGCGCGCACCGGCGACACGCGTACGCTGGCGCTGATCGCGGCGATCGACCACCCGCAGACGCGCGCCTGCGTGCTCGCCGAACGCGCCTTTCTCGCGGCCCTCATGGCCGATTGCCATTCGCCGGTGGCGGCGCTTGCCACGATCGAGGGCGCGATCCTCACCATCGAGGCGGAACTCTATGCCGAGGACGGCACGGCCCATGTCCATGGCATGATCGAAGGCGCGCCGGAGGATCCGATGCTCCCCGCGGTGCTTGCCCGCGACTTGCTGGACCGCGCGCCGGCCGCGGTACGCGCGCTGTTCGCGGGGTGAGCCGGCCGATCGCCATTTTGCGGCCGGAACCCGGCAACCGCATCACCGCCGCCGCGATCGAGGGGCGCGGACGTGTCGCCATCCGCCTGCCGCTGTTTGCAACCCGGTCGCTTGCCTGGACCGTCCCCGATCCAAACGCCTTCGACGCGCTGATCCTGACGAGCGCCAACGCCGTGCGGCTCGCCGGCGACGGGCTGCAGATGTTGCGCGGCCTGCCGGTCCATGCCGTGGGCGAGGCGACCGCCTCCGCTGCGCGCCGCGCGCATTTCGATGTCGTGTCGGTTGGGCAGGCAGGCGCGGCCGCCCTGGTCGCGCAGGCCCAGGCCGCGGGCGTGCGCCATGCGCTGCATCTGGCCGGGCAGGAGCGCACGCTGGACATAGGGGGCATCATCGCGGCGGTGCTGCCGGTCTATGCGAGCGAGCCGCTGCCGATAAGGCCGGAAGCGGCAACGGCGCTCGGCGGCAGCGTCGCGCTGGTGCAATCGGCCCGCGCCGGTGCGCGACTGGCCGAGATCGTCGCGGATCGCGGCGCGATCCTCCTCGCCGCGATCAGCGAGGCGGCGGCGGCGGGTGCCGGCGGCGGCTGGCGCGCCACCGCCATCGCCGCCCGACCGGACACGGAAGCGCTGATCGACCTCGCCATCGCGCTCGCCGATTGACCCGCGCGCCCCGCGCGGCGAAAAGGGCGCCCATGAGCGACGAGCCCCTGGCGCCCGAGCCGGTCCGAACCTTGAGTCCGCGCCGCCCCCGAATGATCCCTGCCGGGCTTGGCTTCCTCGCCGGCGTTGCCCTCACGGCGGGTGCGATCCAGCTTGCCGGTTCGCATCAGGCGATCGCGCCGGCCGGTACCACCAAGCCGGCCGCGGCCCCCTCTCCCGCAGCACAGCCGCTGAAGATGCCGCCGCCGGTGCTGGCCCCCGCCACCGATGTCGCGACGCTCGACGCGCGCGAAAGCGCGCTGGCGGCGCGGCTCGATGCGCTGGAGCTGGCGCTGCGCCAGGCCGACGAGAGCGCGCGCAATGCCGCCCAATACTCCACCCAGGCCGAACGGCTGATGGTCGCCGCCGCCGTGCGCCGCGCGATCGAGCGGGGCCAGCCGCTGGGCAGCCTGGAGCAGCAGCTCCGCGGCCGCTTCGGCGAACGGCATCCGCAGGCCGTGGGTGCCATCGTCGCCGCCGCCGCCGATCCGCTGACGCTGGAGGACCTGCGCATCGCGCTGGACACCATCGCGCCGCGGCTCGGCACCGGACCGGACGACAGCATCTGGGTCCGCTTCCGCAGCTTTGTCGGCGACCTTTTCGTGCTCCATCAGGCCGGCATGCCGAGCCCCCGCCCGGCCGAGCGGCTGCGCCGCGCCCGCAGCGCGCTGGCCGCCGGCAATGTGGAAACCGCGATCGCCGAAGTGGCGCACATGCCCGGCGCTTCCGTGGCGGAGGGCTGGACCAGCGCGGCCTCGCGCTATGTCAACGCCCGCAAGGCACTGGACGAGATAGAGAAGGCGGCCGCTGCAACGCCGCCCAAACCCCCGGTCGTGGCGCCGGCACCCGCCCCCGCCCCGGCACCGGAGACACCGAGGAACGACTGAAATGGCAGAGATGGGCCGGTTCGACTGGCAGGATCCGTTCGGGCTCGATGGCGAGCTGACCGACGAGGAGCGGATGGTGCGCGATGCCGCGCGCGATTATGCGCAGGGCGAGCTGCTCCCGCGCGTAACCTCCGCCTATCTGGAGGAACGCTTCGATCGCGAGATCATGGCCGAGATGGGCACGCTGGGCCTGCTCGGCCCGACGATTCCCGAAACCTATGGCGGCGCCGGGCTCGGCTATGTCGCCTATGGCCTGGTCGCGCGCGAAGTGGAGCGGGTCGATTCGGGCTATCGCTCGGCGATGAGCGTGCAGAGCTCGCTCGTCATGCACCCCATCCATGCCTATGGCAGCGAGGAGCAGCGGCGGAAGTACCTGCCCAAGCTGGCGAGCGGCGAATGGGTCGGCTGCTTCGGCCTCACCGAGCCCGATGCCGGCTCCGACCCCGCCGGCATGCGCACCCGCGCCGAGAAGATCGACGGCGGCTACCGGATCACCGGCGCCAAGATGTGGATCACCAATTCGCCGATCGCCGACGTGTTCGTCGTCTGGGCGAAGAGCGACGCGCATGACGGCGCGATCCGCGGTTTCGTGCTCGAACGCGGCATGAAGGGGCTCACCAGCCCCAAGATCGAAGGCAAGCTTTCCTTACGCGCCTCGGTGACCGGCGAAATCGTGATGGACGGGGTGGAGGTGAGCGAAGATGCGCTGCTGCCCAACGTCCAGGGGCTGAAGGGTCCGTTCGGCTGCCTCAACCGCGCGCGCTACGGCATCGCCTGGGGCACGATGGGCGCGGCGGAGGCATGCTTCCATGCCGCGCGGCAGTATACGCTCGATCGCCAGCAGTTCGGCCGGCCGCTCGCGGCAACCCAGCTGGTCCAGCTCAAGCTCGCCAACATGGAGACCGAGATCGCGCTCGGCCTGCAGGCGGCGCTGCGCTGCGGGCGGATGTTCGATGCGGGCACGCTCAGCCCGGAGGCGATCAGCATCATCAAGCGCAACAATTGCGGCAAGGCGCTGGAGATCGCCCGCGTTGCCCGCGACATGCATGGCGGCAACGGCATCTCGGCCGAATTCCACGTGATCCGCCACGCGATCAACCTCGAGACGGTGAACACCTATGAGGGCACGCACGACGTGCACGGGCTGATCCTGGGCCGTGCGATCACCGGCATCGCGGCGTTCTGATGGCGCCTGATCGGCAGCCGGTGCTCGAAGGCGAACTGGTCCGCATCCGCCCGCTGGTGGCGGCGGACTGGGACGCGCTCTACGCGGTCGCCTCGGATCCGCTGATCTGGGAAGTCCATCCGCGGCCGGACCGCTGGCAGGAACCGGTGTTTCGCCAGTTCTTCGCCGAGGCGCTCGCCTGCGGCGGCGGGCTGGCGATCGAGGACAGGGCGACCGGCGCGATCATCGGCTCCAGCCGCTACGATCATCACGTGCCCGAAGAAGACGAGATCGAGATCGGCTGGACCTTTCTGGCGCGCGCCTATTGGGGCGGCACCTACAATCGCGAGGTCAAGCGGCTGATGCTCGACCATATCCATCGCTATGTGGGCACCGTGGTGTTCCTGGTTGGCGAGCACAACGTCCGCTCGCGCGGGGCCATGGCGAAGATCGGCGGTCGGCTGATTCCTGGCCGGACCCATCGCGGCGGCGGACAGGTCTTCTCGGATCACGTTGTCTACGCGATCCGGCGGCCGTGAAGCCGCTCGCCGGCATCAAGGTCGTCGAGCTCGCCCGCATCCTCGCAGGACCCTGGTGCGGGCAGCTGCTCGCCGATCTCGGCGCAGAGGTGGTGAAGGTCGAGCGGCCGGGTACGGGTGACGATACCCGCCACTGGGGCCCGCCCTTCCTCCACGATGCGGAGGGCGTGCACCGCGACGCCGCCTATTTCCATGCCTGCAACCGCGGCAAGACCAGCATCGGCATCGACATCGCCACGCCCGAAGGCCAGGCGGCGGCGCGCGCGCTGATCGCCGAGGCCGATGTGGTGATCGAGAATTACAAGGTCGGCGGGCTGGTGAAATATGGTCTGGATGCCGGCAGCCTGCGCGCGACGAACCCGCGGCTGATCGTCTGCTCGATCACCGGCTTCGGCCAGACCGGGCCCTATGCCGCCCGCGCCGGCTACGACTTCATCATCCAGGGGATGGGCGGGGCGATGAGCCTCACCGGCGAACCCGATGGCGCGCCGCAAAAGGCGGGCGTCGCCTATGCCGACATCTTCACCGGCGTCTATTCGGCCGTCGCGATCCTCGCCGCGCTCCGCCGGCGCGACGGGGAGGGCGTTGGCGCCCATATCGACATGGCGCTGCTCGATACGCAGGTGGCGGTGCTCGCCAACCAGGCGCTCAACTGGATGGCGAGCGGCAAGGTGCCGCACCGGATGGGCAACGGTCATGCGAATCTGGTGCCGTACCAGGCCTTTGCCTGTCGCGACGGCGAGCTGATCGTCGCGGTGGGCAATGATTCGCAGTTCGCCAAATTGTGCGCGATCCTCGGCCTCGGTCTGGCGGGCGATCCGCGCTTCGCGACCAACCCGGCGCGGGTGACGAATCGCGATGTCCTCATCCCGCAGCTAGCCCGCGCGATCCTCGATTGGGCCAAGGCCGATCTTTACGAGGCGCTGGAGGCACAGGGCGTACCCGCCGGGCCGATCAACCGTATCGACGAGGTGTTCGCCGATCCGCAGGTGGTCGCGCGCGGGCTGGCGATCGTGCGCGAGGGGCTGCCCGGCCTCGCCAGCCCGATCACGATCGATGGCGAACGCATGGTCGCGGACGGCGCGAGTCCCGCCCGGCCCTAAGCGCTCGCGTCCCACAATCCGTCATCCCGGCGGAAGCCGGGATCCATTCGCCACTCGGTGAAAGCAGGAGCCGGTACGGAGACCCCAATGGACCCCGGCTTTCGCCGGGGTGACGCGAAGAGGGAAGCGACTCAGATCGCGGGGTAGCGCAGCCGACCGATGAAGCGCGAGAGGCTCGGCCGGTTGGTCGTGCGGTTCACGAAACCGGCCTTGGCCTTTTCGAAGCGCATGATCCCCTCGATCCGCCGCGCGAGGAAGGCGCGGGTGTCCGCCCATTCCTCGCTCTCGTCCTGCACGAACACGGCGATGGTCGCGGCATAGACGCTGCCGAGCGTCATCCGCTTGGTATAATGGTTGTAGTCGGTGGCGGTGTCGCCCGCCGCGCGCCACATCGCGTCCGCCGCGCGCCAGCCGAGCTTGCTCGCCTTGGCGAGGTTCTGCGGCATGGCGAGGATCGCCAGCGCGCGGCGCAGCGCGTCGCGATAGGGGGCGAGCAGCGCCAGCCGCGCCTCGACCAATGCGGTGATGCGCGCGCGGATCTTCATCGCCGCCAACGCCTCGGGCGAAAGTTCGTCGAGCATCGCGCGATCGATATGCGCAAACCAGGCATCGATCATCGCCAGCGGGCCGTCCGAGAAAGCGAGTCGCGCCACGTCGCGGTCGACCCCCATGCCGTCGGCGGTGGCGTCGAGCGCACGCTGGTTCCAGCCGTCAAAGGCGGCATTGGCGGCAAGCGACGGCGCAAGCGCCGCGCGCAGTTCGTCGAGGGTGGCGTCGGCGAGATCCATGGCTGCTGATCTAGGCCCGAAGCTGCCGCCCGGCAACCGCCTACCCCTTGGGCCGTACCGCGCCCTGCCGCACCAGCACCAACGCCGCCGCAACCAGTGCCGCACCGAAGAGGTCGGCGGTCGCCAGCCGCTCGTCGAAGATGATCCAGCCGAGCGCCGCACCTACCGCGGGCTGCACCAGCAGCGCGATGCCGATCACCAGCGGCGAGAGATGGCCGAGCGCATAGATCATGCAACCCTGACCGATCAGCTGGCTGACGATGGCGAGCGCCAGCAAGGGCCACCAGAGATGCGGCACGATCTGCTCGCCCATTGCCAGCGCGATCACCAGCAGCGGCGGGATGGTGGCGAGCGAGGAAAGCGCAAGCGCGGGCACCGGCGCAAGGCTCGCCCGCACCCGCGCCATGAGCACGAAATAGAGCGCGTAAAATATTCCGGCGGCGAGGCAGAACAGGTCCCCCGCGAGGTGCCGCGAAGAGAGCTCAGCAGAGCGCCCGAGCAGCAGTGCACCACCGATTGCGGCGAGCAGCAACGCCGCGCCCTGGCTCTTGCTGGGCCAGGCGCGCGCCACGACGAAGCCGTAGATCGGGAAGATCAGCGAGGCCGAATTTCCGAACAGCGTCGAGTTGGCGAGCGTCGTGCGAACGATGCCGACATGCCAGCTCGCCAGATCCAGCGCGAACACCACGCCGGCGATCCCCAAGATCCACCATCGTCCGCGGGCAAGCGCGATCGGCCGCTCGCCCATCGCCGTGGCGACCGCGAACAGGATCGGGGTGGCGATGATCAATCGCCAGAATGCTGCCGAGACCGGCCCCACATCCGCCATCCGCACGAACAGCGGGCCAGTCGCGAGCGCCGTATTCGCGATGAGCGCTGCAATCAGCGCGGTCGCAACATGGCTTCGTGCCGGGGAAGTTTTTGTTGTCGGTGCGTTGCGGTGCATGGGGCCCTGTAGCGCCCTATCTCCGCCAAGTCACAAACAGCATCAGGGAATTTCGATGCCCAGCCTGTTCGATCCCATTCAGCTCGGCGCGATCCACGCCGCCAATCGCGTGTGGATGTCGCCGCTCACCCGCGGTCGCTCGACCCGCAGCCATGTGCCGACGCCCGTTATGGCCGACTATTATCGCCAGCGTGCCAGCGCCGGCCTGATCATCAGCGAAGCGACCGGCATCAGCCAGCAAGGGCTCGGCTGGGCCTATGCCCCGGGCATTTGGAGCGACGAGCAGGTCGAGGCCTGGAAGCCGATCACGGCGGCGGTCCACGAAGCCGGCGGCAAGATCGTCTCGCAGCTTTGGCACATGGGCCGGCTGGTCCATGCCGACTTTCTCGGGGGCGAGCCGCCGGTCTCGTCGTCAGCAACCACCGCGCCGGGCGAGGTGCGGACCTATCCCGCGGAGGATTCCGGCGAGATCAAGCGCCCCTACGGCCAGGCCCGGCCGCTGCGCACCGACGAGATCCCCGGCATCCTCGATGACTATGCGCGTGCTGCCGAAAACGCGATTCGCGCCGGATTCGACGGGGTGCAGATCCACGCCGCCAATGGCTATTTGATCGACCAGTTCCTGCGCGACAATTCGAACTTCCGCGAGGACACGTATGGCGGATCGATCGAGAACCGCATCCGACTGCTGCGCGAGGTGAGCCAGCGCGTGGTCGACACGATCGGGGCAGAGCGCACCGGCGTGCGCCTTTCGCCCAATGGCGAAGTGCAGGGCGTCAACGACAGCAATCCGGTGCCGCTCTTCGAAGCCGCGGCCGCAGCGCTCGACGATATCGGCGTGGCGTTCCTCGAGATGCGCGAACCGCGTCCGGGCGGCAGCCGTGGGGAACCCGATCAGCCACCGATCCATCCGGTGATGCGCAAGGTCTATTCCGGCGTGCTGGCGCTCAATTCCGACTATGATGCGGACAGTGCGCAGGCTGCCCTGGACGCGGGCGAGGCCGACGCCATCGCCTTCGGCCGCACCTTCCTCGCCAATCCGGACCTGCCGCGCCGCCTGCGCGACGGGCTGCCGCTCAATCCGCAGCGCGAGGAGCTGTTTTACGTCGGCGGCGCCGAGGGCTATACCGACTATCCCACCGCCGACGAACTGGCGCTTGCATCGGCCTGATCGAAGCCGTCGAGCCATCGGGTGCTGGCCGCGCGAAGAGACTCACGGGTCTTTTGCGGGGTCAGCACCGCGGCGAGGGTGAAGGGGAACCAGGGCCAGAAGAGGAAGCTGCCCGTCACCAGCAGCGCAATCAGGATCGCGCCGCCGAAGCGCAGCGCCGCCAGCCGGGAATGCGCGGTGTAATTGAGCTTGATCGTGCGCGGCGCCTTGGTGTCGAACCAACGGCGGGTGACGAAGCTGTCCGGCGTAGCGGCCGGACGTTGTATTCCGAACCGCCAACCCTGCGCACCCCCACCCCTTGGGGGAGGGGCTATCCGCAATCGCTGTCGCTTTTGGTCGCCATTCCCTCCTCCCCCGATCCCTCCCGCCAGCGGAAGGGGAGATTTGGTCTGGGAGACTTCGCGGCCGGTAGCGCGATCGACAACGACGAGCCGCCTTCCCCGCTCTTCGACACGATAGCGGGTGGGCGGCATGTCCATCGTGTCAGCCCTGCGCCGCGCGGCGGACGCGCCACTGATCGGCGGTCTGCGCCCACCGATCGACGCGGAAATCCTCAAGCGGCGCCGGAAGCTGGGTAGCCCCGCGATTCTCCGCGCCCAGCGCCTGCGCCAGCCGGATCGAGGCTGTATTTTCCGGATCGATGGTGTGGATCACCTCGTCCCAGCCGAGCACGTCGATGGCATAGTCGATCGCCGCCGTGGCCGCCTCGCGGGCATAGCCCTTGCCCGCCGCCTCCCGCGCCACACCCCAGCCGACCTCCAGACCGGGCCAGCCGTCCGGCGCATGCGGACCGATGCGACCGATCCAGCGGCCGCTCGCCCGCTCGATCACCGCGAACATCGAGAAGCCGCGGATCGTCCAGGCGCCCGCCATGCTGCACATGCCGCGCCAGGCGGTGCCCCGCGGCTGGACGCCGCCCAGGAACCGCATCGCGTCCGGATCGGCATGGAACGCCGCCCATGCCTCGAAATCGCCAGCCTCGTGCTGGCGCAGGATAAGGCGCTCGGTTTCGAGCACCGGCACCTGCATCAGCCGAACTTGCCCTTGAGCGCGAGCATCGCCAGCGCCGCCTTGGCCGCCTCGCCGCCCTTGTCCTTCTGCGCGGGGTCCGCGCGGACCAGGGCCTGCGCCTCGTTCTCGACCGTCAGGATGCCGTTGCCGATCGCGACGCCGTCCATCGAGAGGGCCATCAGGCCGCGCGCGCTCTCGCCCGCGACGATCTCGAAATGATAGGTCTCGCCGCGGATCACAACGCCGATCGCAACGAACGCGTCGTACCGGCCGCTGTCCGCCGCCAGCGCGACCGCACCCGGGATCTCCAATGCGCCCGGCACCGTGATCACCTCAGCCTTGTGGCCCGCCGCCTCGATCGCCGCCTTGGCACCGGCGATCAGCATGTCGTTGAGATGCTCGTAGAAGCGCGCTTCGACGATGAGGATGTTGGCCATTATTGCTCCGGATCGATGGGGCGCTCACCGACGATCGACAGGCCGTAGCCGTCGAGCCCGATCAGCGTGTGATGGGTGTTGGTGAGCAGGATCATGTCCTGCACGCCGAGTTCGGTAAGAATGGTAGCGCCGACGCCGTAGTCGCGCAGCTCGTCCATATCCTTGGCCGGAATCGCACCGCTGCGCGCCTGGAGCGCAAGAGTGAAGCTGTCGGCGCGCGGGCGATTGATGACGACGATCACGCCAGCACCTTCCCGGCCGATGATCTCCATCGACTTGCGGAGCAGCCCGCCGCGCGGGCCATCCTCGCCAAACAGGTCGCTGAACGGAGAGAGCTGGTGCATGCGGACCAGCGTCGGCTGGTCCGGATTGATGCTGCCCTTGACCAGCGCCAGCTGCTCGCTGCCGGTCGCCTTGTTCCAGAAGGTCAGCGCGCGCCAGTCCCCGCCCCAGGGGCTGGTGAAGCTCGCCTCGGCACGCTGCTCGACGAGATGGTCGTGGCGGCGGCGATAGGCGATCAGGTCGCGGATAGTGCCGATCTTGAGGTTGTGGAGCTGGGCGAAGCCGACAAGGTCGTCGAGCCGCGCCATCGTCCCGTCGTCCTTCATGATCTCGCAGATCACGCCGGCGGGGTTGAGGCCAGCGAGGCGGGCGACGTCCACCGCCGCCTCGGTATGGCCGGCGCGAACCAGCACGCCGCCGTCGCGGGCGACCAGCGGAAAGACGTGGCCCGGGGTGACGATATCCGTGCGATCCTTGGTGCTGTCGATCGCGACCGAGATGGTGCGGGCGCGGTCGGCGGCGGAAATGCCCGTGGTCACGCCTTCCTTCGCCTCGATCGAGACGGTGAAGGCGGTTTCGTGCCGGGTGCCGTTGGCGCGGCTCATCAACTCGAGCCCGAGCTGGTCGACGCGCGCCTTGGTCATTGCCAGGCAGATCAGCCCGCGGCCGTACTTGGCCATGAAGTTGATTGCATCGGGCGTCGCCATCTGCGCGGGGATGACCAGATCGCCTTCATTCTCGCGATCCTCGTCATCGACCAGGATGAACATGCGGCCGTTGCGGGCCTCGTCGATCAGTTCCTCGGGCGAGGAGAGAAAGCCGTGCTTGAGCGCGGCGAGTTCAGCCTTTGGCACGCAATGCCTCCATGCGCTGGAGATAGCGTGCCAGCACGTCGATCTCCAGATTGACCGCCTGCCCTTCCGCCAGCGTGGCGAAGGTGGTGACGGCCGCGGTGTGCGGGATGATGTTGAGGTGGAATTCGACGCCCTCGGGGGTGTCGTCCACCGCGTTGACGGTCAGCGAGACGCCGTCGACGGTGATCGAGCCCTTGGGGGCGACATAGGGCGCAATCTCAGGCCCCGCCGCGATCACGACATGGTGCGAGCCTTCGATCGCCTCGACCAGCTTCACCCGGCCGACGCCGTCGACATGGCCGGTGACGATGTGCCCGCCCAGCTCGTCGCCGAGACGCAGTGCGCGCTCGAGGTTGAGCTTGCGGCCGGCGGTCCACTGGTCGTCGGCGGTGCGCGACACGGTCTCGCCCGACACGTCGAAGTCGAGCCAGCCGGGGCCCTTGTCGACCACCGTCAGGCACACGCCCGAACAGGCGACCGAGGCGCCGAGATCGATCTCATGGGTGGGATAGGCCGTCGACACACGCACGCGCAGGTCGCCCTGGCGCTCTATCGCGTCGATCGTGCCGACATCGCTTACGATTCCGGTGAACATCAGTTGCGCTCGTAGACCTCGAACCGATCGCTGCCAAGCAGTCGAGAGTCCAGTAGACGCCAGCGATCATGCGCCTCGGACAATGCGGCGAGGCCGAACGCCTCGATCGCAGGTTTGCCGCCGCCGATCAGGATCGGGGCGCGGTAGAGAAGAAGTCGGTCGACCAGATCGGCGCGGAGAAAGGCAGTCGCCGCCTTGGCGCCACCCTCGACCATCAGCGTATCGATCCCCGCGAGATGGCGGATATCGGCCACATCAGCGATCCGCTCCCAGCCGGGCGGGGTGGGGCCGGTGGAAGAAAGTAGGATCCGCCGAGGCGCGCGATCGGCCAAGCCGGGCAGGCGGACGTCGAGCTTGGGCGTATCCGCAAGGAAGGTGCCGCGACCGACGAGGATGCCGTCGTGCCGGGCGCGCTCGAGATGGACATGGGCGCGGGCCTGGGGGCCGGTGATCCACTTGCTCTCGCCGGTCGACAGCGCGATGCGGCCGTCGAGCGAGGTGGCGAGCTTGAGGGTGACCTGCGGGCGGCCCCTGGCAAGGCGGGTGAGAAAACCGGCCATGCTGCGCCGAGCCTCTGCCGCCATCAGCCCGGAATCGACCGCGACTCCCGCGTCCTGGAGACGTGCGAAGCCGGTGCCGTCGGTGCGGGGGTCGGGATCTCGCAGCGCCGCCACCACGCGCGCCACGCCGGCACGGATCAGCAAATCGGAACATGCCGGACCGCGCGGCGAAACATGCGCACAGGGCTCCAGGGTCACATATGCCGTAGCCCCCCGCGCCGCATCGCCCGCCTCCGCCAGTGCCAGTGCCTCTGCGTGAGGGCGGCCGCCAGGCTGGGTCCACCCACGACCCACGACCCGCCCATCGCGGACCAGGACGCAGCCAACATTGGGGTTGGGCGCCGTTCGCCCCTTGCCCCGCTCGGCCAGCCCGAGCGCCACTGCCATCCAGCGCGCGTCGTTCAAATGCCGTGCTTCTTCAGCCAGTCGTCATATTTCTTGAACTCGGCCTGGCGCTTCTTCTGACGCTCCAGCAGCGCCGCTTCCTCCTGCTGGCGCTTGGCCTCATCCACCTTCTGCTTGGCGCGGATCTCCGCTTCCGTGCGGGTGATCGGCCAACTGTCTACATAGATGATGTTCTTCTTGTACGGCACGGGCACGTGCGAGTCCTTCACGAACATCACGATGATGCCGAACGTGACCGCCAGCGCGAGGATCATGAACCAGAGTTCGTGCTTCTTGCGCGTCGCCAGATAGCCACGCAGGTCGCGCAGCGCCCGGAGCGGCGAGATGTTTTTGAGGAAGGTCATCGCGGGGCGAAGATAGGGACGCGGGGGCTCCAGGGCCAGCCCCCGCGTCCACGCAGCACTGGCCGGAGGGCGATCAGCGCGCGTCTTCGATCCGGAAGCGCACGGTCATGGTCTTCCAGCTTTCCTCGGCCACCCCGCCGCGCGTCGCCGGCCGAAACCGCCATTTGCCGAGCGCCTGACGCTTGGTGACCGCGAAGAAGGCGTCGCTGGTGGCGCTTACCGGCTCCACCGCCTTAACCCGCCCGTCGGCACCGATCAGCACGCGCAAGGTGACCAGCCCGTCACGCTGGGCGCGGATCTCCTGCGAGGGGTATTCGGGCTGGAAATCCTGGGCGTAGCGGGGATCGGTGGTCGCGCCAATCAGCGCGGGCGCGGGCGCGGGCCTGGCCGGTTCGATGACGGTCACGGGACCGGGGTCGGTGGGCTTTTCGTTCGTCGGCAGCGCATCGGGCAGGATCGTGGTGGTCCGGATGCTGGTTTCGCTGATCGTGTCGACGACCGGCTTTTCCAGGAAGGGGGGCTGCGACGTGCGCGGCTGGACCTTCTCAACGGGCTTGGGGTCGTCGACCGGCGGCGGTGGCGGCGCCTCGCGAATGTCGATCGGCCGCATCACTGTATCCGGGTCCTTCAGCACGATGATGTTCGGCGCGGCGAAGATCATTCCGGCGATGATCGCGCCGTTGATGGCAAGCGCCGCGCCGAAGCTGACCGATCGCGGTGCGCTGGCATGATAACGGGTATCGGCATGCATCAGATTGCACTCCTTCTCCAACACCGGTCTGTGAACGCCGGATGAAGGAGATGGTACAACGTTACATGAATGTCGTAAAGATGGAGCGGCTCAGCCTGTGGCCAGCCGTTCCAGCGCACGATCCTTGCCGATGAGGGGGAGCAGCGCGGCCATGTCCGGTCCATGGTCGCGTCCCGTCAGGGCGCGGCGGAGCGGCAGGAACAGCGCCTTGCCCTTGCGACCGGTCGCGACCTTCAGCGCATCGGTCAGTGTGCGCCACGGATCGGTCGACCAGTCCAGCTCCGCCGCCACCACCCGTGCACGGGCGAGGAAGTCGCCATCCTCCTCCGCCACCGGCGGCGGAGCGATCGGACCCTGGACGACGGCCCACCAATCGGCGGCCTCGGCGACGGTGGAAAGGTTCGGCCGAATCGCGTCCCAGCCCGCCACATCGATTCCCGCGGGCAGCCGATCGGCGACGGCGGCATGATCCAGCTGGTGGACGATCCGGGCGTTCAGCTGGGCAAGCTCGGCCTCATCGAACCGTGCCGGCGCGCGGCCGAAGCGGCCGAAGTCGAAGCTCGCGATCAGCGGCGTCGGATCGGCAAAGGGTTCGACCGGATCGCTGGTGCCGAGCCGGGCGAGCAGCGCGATCAGTGCCTGGGGTTCGATGCCGACGTCACGGAAATGGTCGATGCCGAGCGAGCCCAGCCGCTTCGACAGCTTGCCCTCGTTGCCGGTCAGCAGCGCCTCGTGCGCGAAGCCGGGCACCGCGCCGCCGAGGGCGGTGAACATCTGGATCTGGCTGGCAGTGTTCGAGACATGGTCCTCGCCGCGCACGACATGGGTGACACCCATGTCGATATCGTCGATCACGCTCGGCAGCAGGTAGAGCCAGGAGCCGTCGGCGCGCCGCACCACGGGATCGCTGAGCAGCCGGGCCTCGAAGCGCTGGGGCCCGCGCACCATGTCCTCCCACGCGATCGCCTCGTCATGGTCGAGCCGGAAGCGCCAGTGCGGGCGCACGCCTTCGGCCTCCAGCGTGGCGCGACCCGCATCGGTCAGCGCCAGCGCGGCGCGATCATAGACCGGCGGCAGCCCGCGGCCGAGCAGCACCTTGCGCTTGAGCTCTAGCTCCTGCGCGGTTTCGTAAGCGGGATAGACGCGGCCATCGGCAACCAGCTGGGCGAATCGCGCCTCGTAGCGGTCGAACCGCGCGGACTGGCGTTCCTCGGCATCGGGGATGAGGCCCATCCAGGCCAGATCGGCGCGGATGCTCTCGACGAATCGTTCTTCCGATCGCGCCTGGTCGGTATCGTCGATCCGCAGCAGGAAGGTGCCGCCATGGCGGCGCGCGAACAGCCAGTTATGCAGCGCGGTCCGCAGGTTGCCGACATGCAGCGTACCGGTGGGGCTCGGGGCGAAACGGGTAACGACGGTCATGCTTCGGGCCTAGGCTGGCACACCGTGCGTCGCAATGCCCTCTTTGCGTCACGGAAACGTCGCACTAAAGGGCGCGGGCATCGGGACATCGCGAGCGGCTCAGGAGGCCAGCATCTTATGAAACTCATGGCCGGCAATTCGAACCTGCCGCTGGCGAGCGCCATCGCCGACTATCTGGAGATCCCCCTCACCCAGGCGAACGTCCGCCGCTTCGCCGACGAGGAGATCTTCGTCGAGATCCTGGAAAACGTCCGCGGCGAGGACGTGTTCGTGCTCCAGTCGACCAGCTATCCGGCGAACGACAATCTGATGGAGCTGCTGATCATGATCGACGCGCTCCGCCGCGCGTCGGCCAAGCGGATCACCGCGGTGCTCCCCTATTTCGGCTATGCCCGCCAGGACCGGAAGCCGGGCCCGCGCACGCCGATCTCGGCCAAGCTGGTCGCCAACCTGATCACCACCGCGGGCGCCAACCGCGTCCTCTCGGTCGACCTCCATGCCGGGCAGATCCAGGGCTTTTTCGACATCCCGACGGACAATCTGTTCGCGGCCCCGGTGATGTCGGCCGACATCCAGACCCGCTTCATCGACAAGCAGTGGATGGTCGTCTCGCCCGACGTCGGCGGCGTGGTGCGCGCGCGCCAGCTCGCCAAGCGACTCGACAATGCGCCGCTCGCCATCGTCGACAAGCGCCGCGAG
The DNA here is from genome assembly GCF_025960285.1 of Sphingomonas sp. R1. Classification (GTDB taxonomy): domain Bacteria; phylum Pseudomonadota; class Alphaproteobacteria; order Sphingomonadales; family Sphingomonadaceae; genus Sphingomonas. The sequence goes on from NZ_CP110111.1 coordinate 2,493,580, forward strand.
CGTCCGGGTGAATCGGAGGTGATGAACATCATCGGCGAGGTGAAGGGCCGCTTCTGCATCCTGATCGACGACATCGTCGATTCGGCCGGCACCCTCTGCAACGCCGCCGCGGCGCTGAAGGCGGCGGGAGCCGAGGACGTGGTCGCATACTGCACCCACGGCGTGCTTTCGGGCGCCGCGATGTCGCGCGTCGCCAAGTCCGAACTTCGCGAGCTGGTGATTACCGATTCGATCGGCAACCACGAGATCGTCGCGGCCGGCGAGAAGGTCCGGCACCTGACGATCGCCCCGCTGATCGCCGAGGCGATCCGCCGCATCGCCGACGAAAGCTCGGTCTCGAGCCTGTTCGATTGACGCCTCTTGGCCCCTCCTCCTTGGAGGAGGGGTCGGGGTGGAGGGATTCCAGAACGCGGATCGGTCTCTGCGAGACACTGCCCCACCCCAACCCCTCCCATAAAGGGGAGGGACTTAAGAAGCTGTCTTCCCCACCGCTTCCCAGATTAACGCGCCGCCCACCGCGATCATCAGCACATAGATCGCGGTATAGAAGCGCTCCGGCGATACCCGCCGCACCAGCCACACGCCGGCCAGCGTCGAAGCCAGCGCCAGCGGGAACAGCGCCGCCGAGGTCAGCAGGTTCGCGGCCGTGAACTGGCCCAGCGCCCAATAGGCCGGCACCTTGATCCAGTTGGTCGCGGCGAAGAAGATCGCGGTTGTGCCCACCAGCCGGTCGCGCGGCAGGTTTCGCGGCAGCACCCAGAGCTGGAAGGGCGGCTGCCCGGCATGGGCGATCTGGCTGGTGAAGCCGGACGCCACCCCGAACAGGCTGCCCACCCATTCCGGCCAGCGTGCCGCCATCGCCGGTGCGGCCCGCCCGCTCGCCCATAGCCGGTAGAGCCCGAACAAAATCGAGATCGCGCCCACCGCCGCCAGCACCAGCACCGGCGACACGCTGGCGGCGAACCCATAGCCCAGCGCGATCCCGGCCATCGATCCCGGCAGCATCCATGCCAGCAGTCCCCAGTCTACCGTGCGGCGGAACGCCCATACGCTCACCACATCCTGCAGAATCAGGATCGGCAGCGTGATCGCGGCGGCGCGCACCGGATCGATCGCCAGTGCCAGCAGCGGCAGCGACAGCGCGCCCATGCCGGCAAAGCCACCCTTCGAAAGCCCGAGCAGCAGCACCGCGGGGACGGCGAGCGCATAGAAATGCCAATCGGTGATCATCGCTGCCTGCTTTCGCAGGGGTTGCCCGGATTGCAAAGCGGCCCGCGCGTTCTACGATTCCAATATGGGAGAGGATCACAGAGGCCAGACCGCGGTGCTGTTCGTCTCGAAGCGCACCGACGAGGATGCGGCAGGCTATGCCGCTGCCGCCGACGCGATGGACACGCTCGCCGCCGCACAGCCCGGCTATCGCGGGATCGAATCGCAGCGCGGCGCAGGAGGCATCGGCATCACGATCAGCTATTGGGCGGACGAAGCCAGCGCCGCCGCGTGGCGCGACCATCCGGACCATGCCGCGATCCGCGCCCTTGGCCGCGAACGCTGGTACGATTGGTACGAGGTGATCGTCACCCGCGTCGAGCGCAGCTATCGGTGGCGCCGCGCATGAGCCGGGCGATCGATCGCGATTTCGCGCTGTTGTTCGGCGTGATGCTGATGATCGCGGCGGGCAACACCGCGCTGCAATCGATCCTGCCCGCTCTCGGCCGCTCGCTGCACGCGGCGGACAGCGCGGTGGCGGCAGTCTTTTCGGTCTCCGCCCTGCTGTGGATGCTGACCGCACCGTTCTGGGCCAATCGATCCGAGCGTGCCGGGCGCCGCACCATGGTGCTGCTCGGCATCCTCGGCTTCACCGCCTCGCTGGGGCTTTGCGGGCTGTGCCTCGCGCTTGGCATCAACGGCGTGCTGGGCCCGTTCGCCACCTTTGCCGCCTTCGTCGTCGGGCGCATGCTCTATGGTGGCTTTGGATCGGCCGCGCCGCCGGCCGTGCAGGCGATCGTCGCCGCACGCACGAGCCGAGAGGACCGAACCAAGGCGCTGACTCTGCTCGCCTCCGCCTTCGGGCTCGGAACGATCCTGGGGCCGGCAGTCGCACCCTATCTGGTGATGGGCCATCTCTGGCCCGGCGGGCCGCTGATCGGCCTATCCGGCCCCGCCTTCGCCGCAAGCGCGGTGGGCGTGGTACTGTTCGTCGCGGTGCTGCGGCTGCTGCCGCGCGATTCGGGCGCCGTCGAGCATGGCGCCGCCCCCAGCTATCCCTCGATCGGCGGCCAGGGCACCGGTGCGAGCGTGGCCGCTGCTACCGGCGAGCATGCCGAGCATGTCCGCACCTTCGACCTGCGCGTCCGCCCGTGGATGATCGCCGGTCTGGTCAGCGGCCACGCGCAAGCGATGACGGGACAGGCCATCGGCTTCCTGATCATCGATCGGCTGGCGCTCGCCCCCGCCGCCGCGCTGGAGCCCACCGGGCTGGTGCTGATGATCGGAGCCGGCGCCTCGCTGCTCGTCCAATGGGGCCTGATCCCGCTGCTCGATCTGAAGCCGCGCGCGCTGATCCTCGCCGGCGCCGCGCTGGGGGCGCTGGGCTGCCTCGCCACCGCGAATGCGACGAGCCTGTACGGGATCGCTTTGGGCTATGCCATGATCGCGCTTGGCATGGGGTTCGCCCGGCCAGGCTTCACCGCCGGCGCATCGCTGGCGGTAGGGCCGCACGCGCAAGGATCGGTGGCGGGGCGGGTCACGTCGATCAACGGCGCGGCCTTCGTGCTGGGGCCGTCGATCGGCGTCGCGATGTATGAGTTCCGGGCGTCGCTGCCCTTCCTGGTGGCGGCTGCCGCGCTGGTGGCGCTGTTCGGCTATGGCTGGGTCGCGACAGGGCGGCGCGCGCCCCGCCACGATGGCGGACGAAAGGGCGCGCAGCAGTAACGAGGTACTCAAACCTGGCCGGCTCCCGTCCCTGCCCGGTTCGAGTGCCTATTGAACGAAGCGGTCACCTTGCCGTACGAAGATGCGGGGCGAACGGCACAGCGCCGTCGTACGACAGGGGAGGTATGATGAAGAAGCTTTCGGCAATCGCATGCGGCGTGCTGCTCGTCGGCATCGCGGGATCTGCACAGGCGCAAGACAAGCCGGCTGCACCCGCACCACTCGTCAATGAAGATGCCGGCGTACCGGTATTTCCCTATGACATCACGGATCGCCCCTACAAGGTGCTCGGCGAAGTCAAGGCGGGCGTGCGCAAGGCGACCGTGTTCAGCAAGTCGCCGTCGCAGAAGAAGATCTATGCCGAACTCTGGGAGCGCGCACAGAAGCTCGGTGCCGATGCGGTGGTGAAGGCAAGCTATGGCGACGCGCACGTGACCGCGTTCAGCTGGGGCAAGTCCAACGCGACCGGGGTCGCGATCAAGTTCCTGCCTGCCGAGGCATCGGCGACGGCACCGGCGAACCGCTAAGCGCATGCGAGGCGTGCGACGTGCGGCAGCGATGATCCTGGCCGCCGTCGCGTTGGGCGGCGCGGCGGCGCAGACCGTTCCCGCGCCGCCCGCACACCGCCTCCCCGGCGGGATGGCGGTGCGGCTGATGGTGTTGAAGGAAGTGAACAGCCGCGACGCGAAACCGGGCGATCGCTTCCGGTTGCGCGTCGATGCGCCGGTGGTCGTCGATGGCGCCACCGTGATCCCCGTCGGCGCGACCGCCTGGGGCGAAATCATCGGGACGAAAGATACCGGTGCGGTCGGCGGCAAGGGGCGGCTCAGCGCGCGGCTGCTCTATGTCGAGACGCCGGACGGGCACATCGCGCTTTCGGGCGCCCAGGATCGCGAAGGCAAGGGGAACACCGGTGGCGTGGTCCTCTCGGTGATCGGCTTCGGCCTGCTCGGTCTGCTGAACAAGGGCGGCAACGCGCTGCTGAAGGCAGGCGACATCCTCATCGGCATCGTCGAGGAACCAAGCGCCCCAAGCGCTCCCGATACCGCCAAACCCGGCTGAACCGGCAGCGACGCCGCCGGCGGCACGAACTTGGATGCTGGTGAAAGCGCTGTTGGATGCCCCGTGAGGATTCGAACCTCAATTGACGGAGTCAGAGTCCGTAGTCTTACCTTTAGACGACGGGGCACCGGACAGGTCGCGCCAGATAGGGGGATGCGGCGCCCATGTCAACGCCGCAATTTCGCACTCGCCTTGCTCTTGCGCCCCACCTCGTCTAGCCTCGCATCCAAGCACCGGCCGGACCGTTTTGGTTCGGTGACGGAAGAAGATAAGTGAGTGATGACATGGGGGATGGCTCCGCCAGAATGCCCCGCGGAAGGCGCGCTGCCGCTGCGCGCCCTGTGGCGCCGCCGGCCGCGAAAGCGCCGGCCGCGAAAGGACCGCAACGCTGGTCCGAATCGCGGCATTATGCCGCGCTGGATCTGGGTACCAATAATTGCCGCCTGCTGATCGCACGCCCGCAAGGCGCGGGCTTCGCGGTGATCGACGCCTTTTCGCGAATCGTGCGCCTCGGCGAAGGGCTGGCGACCACCGGCCGGCTCTCCGATGCAGCGATCGAGCGGACGCTCGCGGCGCTGCGCATTTGTGCGGACAAGCTCAAGCGCCGCAACGTCGCGCTTGCCCGATCGGTGGCGACCCAGGCCTGCCGCCAGGCGGTGAACGGCGCCGAGTTCATCGAGCGCGCCTATCGCGAGACCGGCATCGCACTGGACATTATCACGGCCGAGGAAGAAGCGCGGCTGGCCGTGCTCGGCTGCCATGCGCTGCTCGAACCCGGTGACGGCCCCGCGTTGGTGTTCGATATCGGCGGCGGGTCGACGGAGCTGGTGCTGGTCGATTCGCACGCCCCCATCCCCCGCATCCTCGACTGGCACAGCGCGCCGTGGGGCGTGGTGTCGCTCAGCGAGGCAACCGGCCAGAGCAAGGCAGTGACTGCCGACGCCCGCGCCGCCGCCTATGCCGACATGCGCGCCCGGGTGCGGGAAAGCTTCGCGCCGTTCGTCGAGCGGCTCCGTCCGCCCAAGGGTACGCGGCGCCTGCTCGGCACCAGCGGCACGGTAACGACGCTCGCCAGCGTGCATCTGGGCCTCACCTCCTATGACCGTTCGGCGGTGGACGGGCTGATCGTGCCCAGCGCCGCGATGCGGGAGGTCAGCCAGAGCATCGCCGGCATGAGCATCAAGCAGCGCGCCCAGGTGCCGTGCATCGGCAACGAGCGCGCCGACCTGGTGGTCGCGGGCTGCGCGATTCTGGAGACGATCCTCGACATCTGGCCTGCCGAACGGCTAGGCATCGCCGATCGCGGCATTCGCGAAGGTATTCTGCGCCGGTTGATCGGGGGCGCGCCCCTGTAATCCGGCCCAAGCGCTTGTGAGGAAGATTCGATGAGCAGGGGCGGTGGTCGCGGCCATGTCCGCGTGCGCACGGCGCGCGGCCGTACGGCGCAATCGACGCGCTGGCTGGAGCGCCAGCTGAACGACCCCTATGTCCGCCGGGCGAAGGCCGAGGGCTATCGCAGCCGCGCGGCCTACAAGCTGACCGAGCTGGACGAGAAGTTCGGCTTCCTGAAAGGCGCCAAGCGCGTGGTGGACCTGGGCGTGGCGCCCGGCGGATGGACGCAGGTGGTCCGTCGCGTGCTGCCCAAGGCGGCGGTGGTCGGGATCGATCTGCTGCCGGTCGACCCGATCGAGGGCGCGACGCTGCTCCAGATGGACTTCATGGACGATGCGGCCCCTGATCGGCTGATCGAGGCGCTGGGCGGAACACCGGACCTGATCCTGTCGGACATGGCGGCGAACACGGTCGGCCATCCGCAGACCGACGCGCTGCGGACGATGGCGCTGGTGGAGACCGCCTTCGACTTCGCGATCAAGACCCTCGCACCCGGCGGCGACTTCGTCGCCAAGGTATTCGCCGGCGGGGCCGATTCGGCACTGATCGCCGAAATGAAGCGTGCCTTCGCCACCGTGAAGCACGCCAAGCCGCCTGCCAGCCGCAAGGGTTCGGTGGAATGGTATGTCGTGGCGCAGGGGTTCAAGGGGCGTAGCGAGGCGGCACCGCCGAGCGCGGACTGAACCGCCCTCCCAGTTGAACAAGCCACAGGATCGGCCGCCCTATGGCGCAGCGCTCGCGCAAAGCGGTGTGCTTGAACGGCTAGCGGCTTTCGATCCGCACATTGCCGGCACCCCGCCGCTGGGCCTCGACCTGCCGAGCAGCGACATCGATATCCTCTGCCACGCTCCCAACCCGTCGCAGTTCGACGACGGGGTGTGGCGCGCTCTCGCCGACTGCCCTGGTTTCGCGATATGGCAGTGGCGCGACGAGGACCGACCGGTCGTTGCACGCTTCCACTGTGCCGGCTGGGTGTTTGAACTGTTTGGCCAAGCGCTTCCGGTAATCGAGCAGGCCGGCTGGCGCCATTTCCAGATCGAAAGGCGCCTCCTCGCCCTTGGCGGCGCCGCGTTCCGCGATGCGGTGCTGGCACTGCGGCGCGCTGGCGCGAAAACCGAACCTGCTGTCGCGGAGCTGTTTGGGCTGGCAGGTGAGCCCTATGCCACGCTGCTTACGCTGGAGCCGCTGGACGATGCCGCCCTGGGGCAACGGATTCGGCACGCCATCCGATAGGCAAACAAAAAGGGCCGGCGTTTCCGCCAGCCCTTTTGCTGTTCCGATAGCAGCGAAGGGGATCAGCCCTCGTAGTCGCCGCCCAGATTCTGGTTGCGGGGCGGGGCCGCCGCGGTGAGGCGGAGCGCCTCGGCCTGGGCCTGGATCGAGCCGACCTCGTCCGGCGCATCCTCGTCGTCGATCCGCACGCGCTGCAGGCTGGCAATCACGCCTTCCTGCAGATGATCGGGGCGCACGGTTTCTTCCGCGATCTCGCGCAGCGCGACGACCGGGTTCTTGTCGCGATCGCGATCGAGGGTGAGATCGGCACCGCCCGAGATCTGCCGCGCGCGCTGGGCGGCGAACAACACCAGGTCGAACCGGTTGGGAACCTTGTCGACGCAATCCTCGACTGTGACGCGCGCCATGTACGCTTCCTTGGGATAGGGGTGTCCGGGAAAGACCGGCCAGTTAGAGACCGGCTGTGGAAATGTCAAGGAAAGCGGCCCGCGGGCGGGCACGAACCCGTTTCGCGATTGAATCGTTGTGGCCCTGAACCTGATGGAGAATCGATTCACGATGGCGCCCTATGCCGATGCCGAGCCGCTTGCCGCTGGCGCCGATGCAGCGCAAGGCGCAACCATGCCACCGCTTTCGCAGCCCAGCTTCACGGTAGAGGGCAACCGACTGACGCTGCTGCCCGAGGGCCCAGAGCGGCTGCAGGCACTGCTCGCGCTCATCGCGGGTGCCGAGCGAACGCTGCGCGTGCTTTACTACATCTATCTCGACGACGAAGCGGGCGCCGCGGTGCGCCAGGCGCTGATCGATGCCGCCGGGCGTGGGGTGCGCACGTATCTGATCATCGACGGGCTGGGCAGCGAACATGCACAGGGCAACGACTTCTTCGAGCCGCTCCACGCCGCCGGGGTGGAGGTTTGTCGTTTCGTGCCGCGCTGGGGGCGGCGCTACCTGCTGCGCAACCATCAGAAGCTGGCGCTGGCGGACGAGGCGCGGGTGATCGTCGGCGGGTTCAACATCGAATCGAGCTATTTCGGCACCGTTGCCGATCAGGCGTGGCGCGACATAGGTCTGCTGGTCGAAGGCCCCGCCGCCGAACGGCTCACCGGCTATTTCGACGCGCTCGCCGCCTGGGCCAAGCGCCCGCGCGCATCGCTCCGCTCGCTGGGCCGGACGCTCAAGGCATGGAGCGAGCCGGAAGGTGCCACCCGCTGGCTGTTCGGTGGCCCGATGCGGCGCCTCTCGCCCTGGGCGCGCGTGGTGAAGCACGACATGGAGCGTGCCCGCTCGCTCGACCTCATCGCCGCCTATTTCGCGCCCAGCCCGGCGATGCTGCGGCGGCTCGACAAGGCCGGGCGGCGGGGCCGCGTGCGGCTGGTTCTGCCCGCCAAGCTGGATCATACCGCCGCGATCTGGGCGGCCCGCTTCACCTATGCCGGGCTGCTGCGCAAGGGCGTGCAGATCCATGAATATCAGCCGACCAAACTGCATACCAAGCTCTATGTGATCGACGATGTCGTCCATATCGGCTCGGCCAATTTCGACATTCGCAGCATGTTCCTGAACCTGGAACTGATGCTGCGCGTCGCCGATCCTGCCTTCGCCGCGCACGTCCGTGCCTATGTCGACGGCGAAGTCGCGCAGTCGGAGCGGATCACGCCCGAACTCTACAAGGCGCGCACCGGCTGGTGGACACGCGTGAAGCAACTGGGCGCCTATTTCGTCATGGCGGTGCTCGACTATAACGTGACGCGCCGACTGAACTTCGGCGATCGCGGCCCCGTCGAGCACTGAGACATGCCCACCCGCGCGGCAAGGGCGCGTAACCCGGGCTTAACTGCCGATGCGTGATAGCAACGACGCCACGCAGACGGGAACCTGGCCATTTGCAATTCGTTCGCACTTGCGATAACGCCTAAAAGGGTGGATTTCGCGCGCGCGCTGTGCTTTAGCCCGGCCCGATCCATTTCCCCGTTCCCTTGAAAAGGCGGACTGCTCCCATGAACATCCACGAATATCAGGCCAAGGAACTGCTCGCGAAGTTCGGCGTGCCCGTGCCGGCCGGCTTTGCCGCTCTGAGCGTCGAGGAGGCCGTCGAAGCCTCGAAGAAGCTGCCTGGACCGCTTTATGTCGTGAAGGCGCAGATCCATGCCGGCGGCCGCGGCAAGGGCAAGTTCAAGGAACTGCCAGCCGAAGCCAAGGGCGGCGTCCGCCTCGCCAAGACCGAGGACGAGGTTCGCCACGCCGCGACCGAGATGCTCGGCAACACCCTGGTAACGATCCAGACCGGCGCCGCCGGCAAGCAGGTCAACCGCCTGTACGTCACCGACGGCGTCGACATCGCCAAGGAATTCTATCTCGCGCTGCTGGTCGATCGCGCCACCGGCCGAGTCGCGTTCGTCGTCTCGACCGAAGGCGGCATGGACATCGAAACCGTCGCGCATGACACGCCGGAGAAGATCCACACCTTCGACGTCGATCCCGCGACCGGCTTCATGCCGCACCATGGCCGCGCCGTCGCCAATGCGCTCGGCCTCGAGGGCGATCTCGCCAAGCAGGCGCAGAGCCTGGCCGGCAAGGTGTATGACGCCTTCCTCGGCACCGACGCCTCGCAGATCGAGATCAACCCGCTTGCCGTGACCGACGACAACAAGCTGCTGGTGCTCGACGCCAAGGTCGGCTTCGACTCGAACTCGCTGTTCCGCCACAAGGACCTGATGGAACTGCGCGACGAGACCGAAGAGGACCCGATGGAGCTCGAGGCGTCGAAGTACGACCTCGCCTACATCAAGCTCGACGGCGACATCGGCTGCATGGTCAACGGCGCCGGTCTGGCGATGGCCACGATGGACATCATCAAGCTCAACGGCATGTTCCCGGCCAACTTCCTCGACGTCGGCGGCGGCGCGAACAAGGAGAAGGTCACCGCGGCGTTCAAGATCATCCTGAGCGATCCGGCGGTGAAGGGCATCCTGGTCAACATCTTCGGCGGCATCATGCGGTGCGACATCATCGCAGAGGGCATCGTCGCGGCTGCCAAGGAAGTGAACCTCGCGGTGCCGCTGGTCGTCCGCCTCGAAGGCACCAACGTGCAGCAGGGCAAGGACATCCTGGCCAATTCGGGCCTCGCGATCGTTCCCGCCAACGACCTGGGCGACGCCGCCCAGAAGATCGTGGCGGAGGTCAAGAAGGTCGCGTGAGCGACACGGCCGCCCCGACTGGCAAGTCGGTCGAGGGCGGCTGCCGCTGCCGCCGCGTGCGGTTCCGGGTGACGGGCGATGCGCTCGTCACCATGGCCTGCCACTGCACGGGCTGCCAGCGCATGACCGCCAGCGCCTATTCGCTGAGCGGGCTCTACCCGGCGGATGCGTTCGAAGTGATCGACGGCGCGCCGGAGATCGGCGGCCTCCACGGCGCCACCCGGCATTTCCACTGCGGACATTGCAAGAGCTGGCTGTTCACCCGGCCCGAAGGCCTCGACGCCTTCGTGAACATCCGCATGACGATGCTCGCCGCGCCGATGTCTGCCCCGCCCCTCTTCGAGACCTGGACCGAGGAGGCGCTGCCCTGGGCCGCGACTGGCGCTTCGTACAGCTATCCAAAATTTCCGCCCCCGGAATCCTTCGGCACGCTGATGCAGGCGTACGCCGAATCGCTTGCGAGCGGTTGACGTTCGCGTAAACGTAACCCAATTGTCAGGGGGAGAGCCCCGGCAGACAGGAAGGATGCGATGAAGGTCTTGGTGCCGGTCAAGCGTGTGCTTGACTATAACGTGAAGCCCCGCGTCAAAGCGGACGGGACGGGCGTCGATCTGGCGAACGTCAAGATGAGCATGAACCCCTTCGACGAGATTGCGATCGAGGAAGCGGTGCGGCTGAAGGAGAAGGGCGCGGCGACCGAGATCGTCGTCGTCACGATCGGTGTCGCCAAGGCGGAGACCGACGTGCTGCTCACCGCGCGCGCCATGGGTGCCGATCGCGGCATCCTGATCCAGACCGAGGACGAGGTGGAGCCGCTGGCGGTGGCCAAGCTGCTCGCCAAGGTCGCGGACGAGGAACAGCCTGGGCTGATCATCCTCGGCAAGCAGGCGATCGACGACGATTCGAACCAGACCGGCCAGATGCTCGCAGCACTGCTCGGCTGGGCGCAGGGCACCTTCGCCTCGAAGGTCGAAATCGCCGGCGACCGCGTGCACGTGACGCGCGAGATCGACGGCGGCCTCGAGACCGTGGACCTCAAGCTGCCGGCGATCGTCACCACCGATCTCCGCCTCAACGAGCCGCGCTACGCCACGCTGCCGAACATCATGAAGGCGAAGACCAAGCCGGTCGCGAAGAAGACCGTCGCCGATTACGGCGTCGACGTTACCCCGCGCCTCAAGACGCTGAAGGTCGTCGAGCCGGCAAAGCGCCAGGCGGGCATCAAGGTGGGTTCGGTCGACGAACTGGTCGAGAAGCTCAAGGGCATGGGAGTCGCGTGATGAAGACGCTGGTTTGGGTCGAACACGACAATCAGAGCGTCAAGGACGCGACGCTCTCCACCGTCACTGCGGCTGCCAAGCTGGGTGAAGTGCATCTGCTCGTCGCCGGCAAGGGCGTGTCCGCGGTGGCCGAGGCTGCCGCGCAGATCGCCGGCGTGGGCAAGGTCCATGTAGCTGACGATGCGGCGTACGAGCATTTCCTTGCCGAGAATGTCGCGCCGCTGGTCGTCCAGCTGATGGATGCCCATGACGCGGTGCTGTTCCCGGCGACCACCACGGGCAAGAACGTGGCGCCGCGCGTCGCCGCCGCGCTCGACGTGATGCAGCTCTCGGACATCCTCTCGGTCGAGGGTCCGGACACCTTCAACCGCCCGATCTATGCGGGCAACGCGATCGCCACCGTGCAGACCAGCGATAGCAAGCTGGTGATCACCGTGCGCGGGACCGCCTTCGACAAGGCGGCGGCGACCGGCGGCAGCGGCACGGTGGAAGCGGTCACGACGGCAGGCGACAAGGGTCTCTCGACCTTCGTCGGCGCCGAGATCGCCGCCTCGGAGCGTCCGGAGCTGACCAGCGCCAAGATCATCGTCTCGGGCGGTCGCGCGCTCGGTTCGTCGGAGCAGTTCCACGCGCTGATCGATCCGCTCGCCGACAAGCTGGGTGCCGCAGTCGGCGCCAGCCGCGCGGCGGTGGACGCAGGGTACGCACCCAACGACTATCAGGTCGGCCAGACCGGCAAGATCGTCGCACCGATGGCCTATGTCGCGGTCGGCATCTCGGGGGCGATCCAGCACCTCGCCGGCATGAAGGATTCGAAGACGATCGTCGCGATCAACAAGGACGAGGACGCGCCCATCTTCCAGGTGGCGGACATCGGCCTGGTCGGCGACCTGTTCACGCTGGTGCCGGAGCTGACCGAGAAGCTCTGAGTCAGGTGGCGCTCGATTTCGAACGCGATGGGGCGGCGCACCTTGCCGGTGCGGCCGCCCCTTTTCTGGCTCGCCTGCACGCGCTGGCCGTCACGCTGCCGGCGGACAAGGCCGGGCTGCGTCTGCATGGTGTGGAGGGCCTGGCCGGACTGGTGGCCGCGGACGCGCTTGGGGCTGTGCCCGCCGAGCGGCTGGGCGCCGCCGCCCGCCCCGTCCGCGCCATTCTGTTCGACAAGAGCGCCGCGACCAACTGGGCACTCGGCTGGCACCAGGACCGCACCATCGCCGTGCGGGAGCGCATCGACGTACCCGGCTATGGACCCTGGTCGACCAAGCAGGGACTGCAGCATGTCGAGCCGCCCTTTGCGCTGTTCGCGTCCATGCTGACGCTGCGCATCCACCTCGACGCGGTGTCCGCCGACAATGCGCCGCTGCTGATCGCGCCCGGCTCGCATCGGCTGGGCCGCGTGCCGGAAGCGGCAATCGCCGATGCCGTGGCGCGCTGCGGAACGGCGGCATGCCTGGCGGCGGCGGGCGACATCTGGCTCTACAGCACGCCCATCCTCCACGCCTCGGCCGCGAGTACCGCCAACACCCATCGCCGGGTATTGCAGGTAGACTATACCGCTTCCGATCTACCCGCCGGTCTGGCCTGGCTTGGCCTCTGAACGAGAAGGCCCGCCGGCAAGGAGGGTCGCCGGCGGGCCAAGACCTCGCCCAATGGGGGGATAGCGCGAGGCCTATCGGCAGCGTCAGGGCATGAGGACGCTGTCGATCACGTGAATCACGCCGTTCGACTGGTTGACGTCGGCGATCGTGATCTTGGCCTTGCCGCCCTTGGCATCCTGGATCACCCAGCCGCCCTTCGGGCCCTTCATGATCGTGATCGGCTCACCCTGCACGGTGGTGAGCGTCGCCTTGCCGCCATGCGCCTTGGCATTGGCCGCGATCTGCGCCGCGCTGAGCTTGCCGGCCACGACATGGTAGGTGAGGATCTTCGTCAGCGTCGCCTTGTTCTCCGGCTTCACCAGCGTGTCGACGGTGCCGGCAGGAAGCTTGGCAAAGGCGGCGTTGGTCGGCGCGAAGACGGTGAACGGGCCCGGGCCCGAGAGCGTCTCGACCAGGCCGGCGGCCTTCACGGCGGCGACCAGCGTGGTGTGATCCTTGGAATTCACGGCGTTCTCGACGATCGTCTTCGTCGGATACATGGCGGCACCGCCGACCATCGGATATTTCTGCACGGCAGCGACGGCGCCGGTGGCGAGCAGGGCGGCACCCACGATACCGGTGAGCGAGGCGAGACGGGTCTTGCGCGGCATCTTCTAGCTTCCTCTTGCTACACACCTCTCTGGCGGAGGTGCGGCGGAGCTACGGGGCGGCGCGAGCCCCGGATGCAGCAAAACTTAAAGTATGGTAATTTTTCCTGCGGCAACCGGCGGGCTGCTGGGGCCCGCATGCGGCGCGGTAGCAGCGTCTTCCATCGTCACGGCGAGCGTCGCCCCCTCCGCCAGCAGCGCGCGATGGTCGGGCGAAATTGGCATGTCGCGGCCGCCGCGCGTCGCGATCAGTCCCAGCGACACCGGCTTGCCACCTGCCGGGATCACCCACAGCTCGGGCGCGCGGCGGCTGGCGGGCATGCTTTCGGTGCGGACGTGGAGCATGCCCTGATCGACGTCATACCGCGCTGCGAAGGTCGCCCCGTCGGTACCGGTGATCTGCGCCACCACCACCGGTTGCGGCGGCAGCACCACGGCCTCCGGCACCGGTCGCAACAGCAGGATCGCGAGCAGCACGGCCGCAGCAGCGCTTGCCGCAATCGCGGTCGCCCGCCAGCGCCGCAGCGCGATCACCGCACCGGAATCACCTGCGGGCAAACGCGCCTCGATCCGGCGCCACAGACCGATCGGCGCCGGCACGTCGGCAGCTCCCAGTGCGAGGGGGGCAAAGTCGAGCGCCCAGCGCTCGACGGCCGCGGCGAAGCGGGGGTCGGCAAGCTGGCGGCGCCGGGCGGCGGCAAGCTCGTCGCCCTGGAGCAGCCCCAGTGCGAGCTCCGCAGCGAGGGCGATCTCCTCCTCTTCGGGGCGCAGCGGATCAGCCATCGCCGAGACACCCGCGGAGCTGCAGCAGACCGCGTCGAATCCAGCTCTTCATCGTGCCCAGCGGCACGGCGGCGGCGGCGGCCAGTTCGGGATAGGTGCGGCCCTGGAAGAAGGCGGCGCGGATCGCCCCCCGCGGCTTGTCGTCAAGCGCCTCCAGGCAATCGAAGATTCGCGCACGGGTTTCGCCCGCGTCGAGAAGTTCATCCGCCAGGGGGCTGCCATCGGGCAGGTCGAGCGCGGCCTCGACCGGGGCGGTTTCGCCAAGCCCGCGTGCGCGGCGCCAGTCGATCGCGGTGTTGCGGGCAATCGTGCACAGCCAGGTGATCGGGCTGGCGCGCGACGCATCGAAGCGCCCTGCCCTGTCCCACACCTTCAGATACACTTCCTGCATCACATCCTCTGCGGCCTCGCGGTCCTGGCAGATACGCAGGCAGACGCCCATCAGCTTCGCCGCTGTCAGATCATAGACGATTTTCAGCGCCTTGCGATCACCGCTCGCGACATCGCCAAGCGCCTGAACGAGCCGGGCTCGCGCGCCGTCGCCGGCAGAAGAGGTGGGAGAAGCCACGCGCGCAACCTAGCGAATCGCGCAGGCAGGGCAAGCGGCAGTGATTGACCTCCGAACGGCGCGCGCCCAGGCTCTACCGCATCTCGGGGGAACGATGCCGGAACCACATGCGCGACTGGACCGCAGCCTCGGCACCGCCGGCGTGCTGTTCCTCACCCTGTCCATTACCACCCCGGCCTCGTCGCTGTTCGTGATCGTGCCGGGCAGCCTGCAGATTGCCGGCACCGGCGCGCTGCTCGCCCTGGGCATCGCCGGTGTTGTTTGCCTCGCGACGGCGCTGATCTATGCCGAGCTCTCCTCCGCCTTCCCCGTGGCGGGCGGCGAATATGTGATGGTGGGGCAGACCCTGGGCCCCGCCGCCGGGTTCGTGATGCTGGGGGTCAACGCCTGCAACAACCTTCTCTTCCCGCCGGTAGCCGCACTGGGCATCGCCTCGGTCGCGTCCACCGTTGTGCCCGGGCTGCCGCCGGTGCCGGTGGCGGTAGCGGTGCTGCTCGCCTCGATGCTCATCGGCATCCTCAACATCCGCTTCAATGCGCTGCTGACCGGCGCGTTTCTCGCCGCAGAGGTGGCCGCGGTGCTGGTGATCCTGGCACTGGGAATGGCGACGCCCGTGCGCGACGTCCTGCCGCTGCTTCTCCACCCCGTGGCGCCAGCGGGTGGCGCGCTGGTCCCGGCGACGGCGGCGAATATTGGCCTCGCCACCTCGGTCGCGATCTTCGCGCTTAACGGGTACGGCGCGGCCGTCTATTTCGGCGAGGAAATGCACGGCGCGTCGCAGCGGATCGCCCGCGCGATCCTGCTGGCGCTGGTCGGTGCGCTGCTGCTGGAGGCCGTGCCGATCGTCGCCGCGCTGGCCGCCGCGCCGGACCTTGCCGCCTTCCTGTCTGCCGAGGATCCGTTCGGGGCTTTCGTGCGGATGCGGGGCGGGGCGACGCTCAACCTGTGGGTGGCGATCGGCATCCTCGTCGCCATCGTCAATGCCGTGATCGCCTGCATCCTCGCCAATGGACGCTTCTTCTACGCGACCGCCCGCGACGGCAGCTGGGGGCGGCCGATCGACGCCTGGCTCGCGGCGATCCACCCCCGGTTCGGCTCGCCCGCACGCGCGACCTTGGTGTCCGGCGCGATCGGGATTGCCGCCTGCTTCCTCCCGCTGCGGCTGTTGCTGCTGCTCAGCGGCACCGGCCTGATCGCGATCTACGCGGGGCTGGCGCTCGCGACGATCGCCGGGCGGCGCCGCGGCAGCACCGGACATGCCCCCTATCGCATGCCGCTGCACCCCTTGCCCGCCCTCGCCACGCTGCTGGTGCTGGCCGTCGTTGCGTGGCTGAATGCGCTGGACCCGGCCGAAGGCCAGCCAGCACTGCTCGCCACCGGCGCGCAGATCGTGCTCTCCGCCCTTTATTATACGCTGGTGCTGCGGCGGCGCGGGTGGACGGCGCACGTGCGAGCCCCGCTTTGATTGCGCGCAAAGCACCTGTCGGCATACGTATTTCTATTTGACGCTGCACTGCAGCAAACCCATTTGCGGGGGGTGCACGCTCCCCTGCCCCGCTCCGCCGCCCGCTCGCCGGGCCTGGTCCATTTCGCGCTTGCCATGGGCGGGTTCGCGATCGGCACCACCGAATTCGCGACGATGAGCCTCCTGCCCTATTTCTCCAAGGGTCTGGGCATTGATGAGCCGACCGCGGGCCATGTCATCAGTGCCTATGCGCTGGGCGTGGTGGTGGGGGCGCCGCTGCTCGCGGTGGCAGCGGCGAAATGGTCGCGGCGGACGCTGCTGATCGCGCTGATGGCGAGCTTCGCGCTGTTCAACGCAGCGAGTGCCCTCGCCCCGACCTATCACTGGATGCTGCTCTTCCGCTTCCTCAGCGGGCTGCCGCACGGCGCCTATTTCGGGATCGCCTCGCTGGTCGCGGCGTCCCTCGTGCCGAACGACCAGCGTTCACAGGCAGTAGGGCGGATCATGCTCGGCCTTTCGGTGGCAACCGTGCTCGGCGTGCCCGCAGCCAACTGGCTCGGCCAGGCGGTGGGCTGGCGCTGGGGCTTCGCCATCGTCGCGGTGCTGGCGCTGATCACCGTGCTGCTGGTGCTCTGGCTGGCGCCGCAGGACCGCCCGCAGCAGGGCGCGAGCCCGTTGCGGGAGTTGCGTGCGCTGGCCAACGGGCAGGTCTGGCTGACGCTGGGGGTGAGCGCGATCGGCTTTGGCGGGCTGTTCTGCGTCTACACCTATGTTGCCTCAACGCTGATGCACGTCACCGGCACCCCGCCCTGGGGCGTGCCGCTGGTGCTGGCGATTTTCGGCATGGGGATGATCGGCGGCAACATCGTCGTGCCGCGCTTTGCCGACCGCGCGCTGATGCCGACCGGCGCGGCGCTGCTGATCGCCAGCGCGATCGCCTTGTCGCTCTATCCGCTGGCAGCGCATTCGCTGCCGCTGGTGGCGCTCGACGTCTTCGCAATCGGCTTTGCCGGCGCGCTGGGACCGGTGCTGCAGACCCGCCTGATGGACGTGGCCGGCGAGGCGCAGGCGCTGGCCGCCGCACTCAACCATTCGGCGTTCAACACCGCCAACGCGCTGGGCCCCTGGCTGGGCGGGCTGGCGATCGCCGCCGGTTACGGCTGGACGTCGACCGGCTGGGTCGGCGCGCTGCTGGCGCTAGGCGGGTTGGCGATCCTCGGGGCCGCAGTGCTGGCCGACCGCAGGACCGCGTAACCCGCCACCGCCGACAGAATCGAGCCGAGCAGTACGCCGATCTTCACCTCGTCGACGAACAGCGCGTTGCCGGGGAAGGCGAGGCCGCCGATGAACAGGCTCATCGTGAAGCCGATCCCGGCAAGCAGCGACACGCCGTAGATCTGCCGCCAGCCGGCATTGCCGGGGCGCTTGGCGAACCCCGTCTTCACCGCCAGCCAGATGCTGCCGAAGATGCCGAGTTGCTTGCCGAGGAACAGCCCGGCGGCGATGCCCAGCGGCAAAGGTTCGAGCAGGATCGCCGGGGACAGGCCTTCGAACGAGACGCCCGCGTTGGCGAAGCCGAAGAGCGGCACGATCAGAAACGCGGACCAGGGGTGCAGCGCATGCTCCAGCCGGTGAAGCGGCGAGTCCACGGCATCGGGTGCGGCAGGCGACTTGACCAGCGGGATCGTCATCGCCGCGGCGACGCCCGCGATGGTCGCATGCACGCCCGACTGGAAGACCAGCACCCACAGCACGACCGCCAGCGCCAGATAGACGGCGAGATGGCGCACGCCGAAGCGATTGCAGGCGATCATCACGCCCAGCACCACCGCGGCGCCGGAAAGCGCAATCAGGTCGATATGCGCCGTATAGGCGACGGCGATGATCGCCACCGCGCCCATGTCGTCGACGATCGCCACGGTGGTCAGGAACAGCTTGAGCGCGGCCGGCGCGCGGCTGCCAAGGATCGCCAGCACGCCGATCGCAAAGGCGATGTCGGTGGCGGCGGGGATCGCCCAGCCGCTGGTGACGCCGGGGGTGCGGCCGGCGATCAGCAGATAGACGGCCGCGGGCACGACCATGCCCGCGGCGGCGGCGATCACCGGCAGGCGGCGGCGGTCCCAGCTCGCCAGCCGCCCGTCGACGAACTCGCGCTTGATCTCGAGGCCGACGAGCAGGAAGAACACCGCCATCAGCCCGTCGTTGATCCACAGGTGGACGGTCATCGGGCCGTGGAGCGGCGCGATCACCGGGCCGGTCTCCTGGTGGAGCGTGTGGAAATAGGTTTCGGAGACGCCGGGCAGGTTCGCCGCCAGCATCGCCAGCGCAGCCGCGGCAATCAGGAAGATGCCGCCCGCCGCCTCGCCGTGGAGGAAGGCCCGCGTCGCCGATCGGATATGGCGGATTCGGCGTCGCATGGTCTCGGTCCTTTCGATTGGTAAGCGTATCCTCCCCCGCCAGGGGAAGATACGCCTCGTTCTTACGCCACCTTCGCCAGCGCGTCGGCGATCAGCTTGCGGCTGTTCGCGATGCCGTACAGCGCAACGAAGCTGCCCATGCGCGGCCCCTGTTCGGAGCCTAGCAGCGTTTCGTACAGCGCCTTGAACCAGTCGCGCAGAGTCTCGAACCCACCGGTCTTGCCGATCTCGTAGACCTGGTCCTGGATCGCTTCGGCCGTGGCGTCGGCGGGCAGGGCGGCGAGTTCGGTGTCGAGCCGCTGCAACGCCTCGATCTCTACGCCCACCGGCGCACGCTTCTTGAGCGTCGGTGCGACGAAATCGCGGGCATAGGCGAGCGCATAGCCGATCAGACGGTCGAGCGCCGGATAGGTTGCCGGGTTCGCGTCCGGGACATAATTCGTCAGATAGCCCCAGACCTGCTCCTTGGTCGCCTCGCCCATTACGCCGACGAGGTTGAGCAGCAGTCCGAAGGTGACCGGCAGCGTCTCCGCCGGCGGCTCGCCATTGTGGATGTGGTGGACCGGGTTGCCCAGCCGCTGCTCGACCGCCTGGCCGGCATAATTGCCGCGGAACTGCCAGTATTCGTCGATCGCGCGCGGGATCACGCCGAGATGCAGCTGCTTGGCCTTTTTCGGCTCGCGATAGGCGTAGAAGGCGATGCTTTCCTCGGGGCCATAGGTCAGCCACTGTTCGAGGCTGAGGCCGTTGCCCTTGGACTTGGAGATCTTCTCGCCCTTTTCGTCGAGGAACATCTCGTAGTTGAAGCCTTCGGGCGGTCGGCCGCCGAGCACGCGGGCGATCTTGCCCGACTGGGTAACCGAGTCGATCAGGTCCTTGCCCGCCATCTCGTAATCGACGTCGAGCGCGACCCAGCGCATCGCCCAGTCGACCTTCCACTGGAGCTTGGCCTTGCCGCCGAGCACGCTCTGCACGATCCGCTCGCCCTCATCCTCGAAAGCGATGAGGCCGGCCTCAGCATCGACGACCTCGACCGGCACCTGGAGCACGATGCCCGATGTGGGGCTGATCGGCAGGACGGGCGAATAGGTCGCCTGGCGCTCGGCACGGAGCGTCGGCAGCATCACGTCCATGATGCCGGAATAGTGGCGCAGCACCTTCTTCAGCGCATCGTCGAAGCGGCCGCCGGTGTAATAGTCGGTGGACGAGGCGAACTCATATTCGAAGCCGAACTGGTCGAGAAATTCGCGGAGCCGCGCATTATTGTGGTGCGCGAAGCTTTCGTACTTCTCGAACGGATCGGGCACCTGGGTCAGCGGCTTGCCGAGATGTTCGCGCAGCATCGCCTGGTTGGGCACATTGTCCGGCACCTTGCGGAGCCCGTCCATGTCGTCGCTAAACGCGATCAGGCGGGTGGGAACGTCGCACAGGCTCTCGAAGGCGCGGCGGACCATGGTGGTGCGCAGCACTTCGTTGAAGGTGCCGATATGCGGCAGGCCCGAGGGACCATAGCCGGTCTCGAACAGCACATGGCCTTTCTCCGGCGCGCCACCCTCAGCGATCTGGGGGTAGCGTTTGAGCAGCTTGCGCGCCTCTTCATAGGGCCAGGCCTTGGAGACGAGCGCGGCTGCGCGGAGTTCGGGGGTTACGATGCTCATAGTCCCCTGCCTCTGCCGTTTTCGCAGCCGTGATGCAATTGCTAGAGGCCCAGGCCCACCGCGCTCCAGTAGGTGATGCCCGCCGCGACATAGGCCAGCGCGAACAGATAGCCGATCATGAAGGCCGGCCATTTCCAGCCATTGGTCTCGCGCCGCGTTACCGCGATGGTCGAGATGCACTGCGGCGCGAAGACGAACCACATCAGGAAGGCGAGCGCGCTGGGCAAACTCCAATGCTTCTGGAGCTGCTGCTGGATCGAGGCCTTGCCCGAGTCATCATCGGCATTGTCGATCGCGTAGACGGTGCCGATCGCCGCCACCGCCACTTCGCGCGCCGCCATCGCCGGGATGACCGCCAGCGCCATGTCGCGGTTGAAGCCGATCGGCGCCACGATCTTTTCCAGCCCGCTGCCGATGCGACCCGCGATCGAATAATCGACCTGCGAGATGCCGCTGCCCTCGGGCGGCTTGGGGAAGCTCAGGAGCGCCCACAGGATCACCGTGGTGTAGAGGATGATCGTGCCCGCGCGCTTGAGGAAGATCAGCGCACGCTGCCAGAGCCCGAGCAGCACGTCGCGCGCGCTGGGCCACTGATATTTGGGCATCTCCATCATGAAGCCCGAGGTCGCCCCCTTGGTCACCGTTCGGCGGAGCACCAGCGCGACGACGAAGGCGCCGAGGATGCCGAGGATGTAGAGGGCGAACAGCACCAGCCCCTGCAACCCCATGCCCGGCAGCACCGCCTTGTTGGGGATGAGCGCACCGATGATGATCGTATAGACCGGCAGACGTGCCGAGCAGGTCATCAGCGGCGCGATCAGGATGGTGGTCAGCCGGTCCTTCTCGTCGGCGATGGTGCGCGTCGCCATGATTCCCGGCACCGCGCAGGCGAAGCTGGAGAGCAGCGGGATGAAGGCACGGCCCGAAAGCCCCACGCTCGCCATCACCCGGTCCATCAGGAAAGCGGCGCGGACCATGTAGCCCGTGGCTTCCAGCACCAGGATGAAGGCGAACAGGATCAGGATCTGCGGCAGGAAGACAACGACCGCGCCGACGCCGGCGATCACCCCGTCGACGATCAGCGAACGGAGAACGCCATCGGGCAATGCGGCGCCGATCTCGGTGCCGAGCCATTGCATGCCGTCCTCGATGAAGCCCTTCGGCACCTCGGACCAGGCGAAGACCGCCTGGAACATCAGGAACATCGTGCCGAGCAGGATGATCGGCCCGGCGACCGGATGGAGGAACAGCGCGTCGAGCCGATGCGTCCAGCGCCGCGCGGCGGTTTCGGAAATCGTGACTGCGGTGGCGATCTGGCGCGCGCGGCGCTGGAGCAGGACGATGTCGTGCTGCACGCCGGGGGAGGGGCGGATCCTGGTCACGCCCTTCACCATCTCGGCCATGCGCTCCTTCAGCGCGTCGAGTCCGCGGCGGCGCACCGCAACGGTGGCGACCACCGGCACGCCCAGCTCGCGCTCGAGCGCTTCCGGATCGAGCTTCAGCCCGTCGCGCTCGGCGAGGTCGACCATGTTGAGCGCCACCACGATCGGCAGGCCCAGCGCGATCAGCTGGAGCGTGAAGCGGAGATGGTTGTCGAGATTGGACGCGTCGACCACGGTGAGAATCGCGTCCGGCAGTCGCTCGCCCTGCTGGCGGCCGAGCAGCACGTCACGCGTCACCTGCTCGTCGGGACTGCCGGGATCCAGGCTGTAGGCGCCGGGCAGGTCGATCAGCTCGATCGGCCGCCCATCGGGCAGCGCCATCCGGCCCGAATGGCGCTCGACGGTGACGCCGGGATAATTGCCGACCTTCTGCCGCGCGCCGGTGAGCGCATTGAACAGCGCGCTCTTGCCGGCATTGGGATTGCCGACCAGCGCAACCAATGGCGTGGTGTTCATGCGTGCTTGGCCAGCGGCGTCACATGGATGGCAGCTGCGACATGGCGGCGAAGCGCGACGGTCATCCGCCCAATGCGGCAGGCAAGCGGACCGCCGAAAATGCCGGAGCGGTGGAGCAATTCCACCTCGACGCCCTCGTCGAGACCCAGTTCGCGCAGCCGTCGCGCCTCGGGCTCTGCAAGCCGATCCCAGTCGACACCGGCCACCGTGCCCGGGGCATGGCGATGCAGTTGGGCGAGTCGTACGGGCACAGGAATCGCAGCGGTCGCGTTCATGCTGCGAGTGATTATCAATTACTTGGGGCCATGGCTAGGCCGAAAAGATACGGATTGCCCGGCGCGGCAAGCCGAAGATCGCCGCGCCGTGCCCCTCATTGATAGCCGCCTTCTTCCTCGCGCTCCTCGGCGGCGTCCTTCTGCGCCTCTTCCATGGCTTCGGCTTCGTCGTCCTGCGGCTGCTGCTGTTCGGGATCGTAGGTCATGCGGGCCTCCTGCGGTTGCCCGCAACTAACGAAGCGGCGCGCCAAAGGGTTCGGTGCTCAACCGAGACGGCGGATCAGTTCCCGCGCGCCCGCCGGCGCCCGCACCTTGCCGCCATGGATGAAGAAGACGAAGGTCTCGCGTGGGCGGACTGGCGCCGGCTCGGGTGCGAAGGTCGGCAGCCCTTCGGGCTGGCCGCCCGCGGCCCAGGTCTTCGCTGCTTCCACCCAGCGTGGCAGCTCGGCTTCAGGGTAGCAGAAGGGATTGTCGTCCACGCCTGCCTCCAGGCGCGCATAGACGAAGTCGCCGCTGACATCGGCCACACCCGGATACTGGGGCGAATCGGCAAAGACGATGCCGACGCCAGCCGCACGACACAGCGCGACGAATGCGGGCGTCTGGAAGCTCTCGTGCCGTACCTGCACCGCATGGCGCAGCTTCACGCCGTCCTGCGTCGCGGGCAGCAGCTTCAAGAACGCGCCGAAATCCTCCGGATCGAACTTCTTGGTCGCCATGAACTGCCAGAAGATCGGGCCGAGCTTGTCGCCCAGTTCGGTCAGCCCCTGTCCACAGAAGCGCGCGATCGATTCCCCCGCCTCGGCCAGCACCTTGCGATTGGTGACGAAGCGGGAGCCCTTCACCGTATATATAAAGCCCGCTGGTGCCGCCGCCGCCCAGTTGGCGAAACTCGCCGGCTTGAAGGTGGAATAATAGGTGCCGTTGATCTCGATCGCGGTGAGCGCCGCGGCGGCATATTCCAGCTCGCGCTTCTGCGGCAGCTTGTCGGGATAAAAGGTCCCGCGCCACGGCTCGAAGGTCCAGCCGCCGATGCCGACACGGATGGGGGCGGGGGAATCGGACATGGTGTCTCTCCTAAGACCATGGCGCGACTCGCCATTTTGCAAAGCCTTAGTATCGTGGAGGACCATGTCGCGAAACCTCAGCCCCGCTCCCGACCAGCGCCTTGCCGACCAGGCCTATTCGCGCATCGTCGAAATCATCCTCGATGGCCTGGGCATCGGCGACCGGCTGCCCTCCGAATCGCGGCTGGCGGAAAGCTTCGGCATGTCGCGCACGGTGGTGCGCGAGGCCCTGGTTCGGCTGGCGGCGGACGGCATCACCGAGGCGCGACGCGGCGCCGGTTCCTATGTCATGCGCCGCCCCTCGCTCCGACTGGGCGCACACATGGCGTTCGACGAACTCTCGGCGACGCTCGGCACGTATGAGGTACGCTTCGCGCTTGAATCGGAAGCCGCCCGCCTGGCGGCCCGGCGCCGTTCACCCGAACAGATGGCGGAAATCGAATCGGCCATGGCCGATTTGCGCAAGGCGCTGCTCTCCAGCGATCCCGCGCACGACGAGGATTGGCGGCTGCACCGCGCGATCTTCCGTGCCACGGCCAATCCGGCGTTCGAAAAGGCGTTCGAACATCTTCACGAAGAAACGATGCGGATCATGCGCGCGGGCGTGGACATCGCCCGCCTGCGCGAGGCCGAGCCGATCGCGGCAATGGTCCGCGAGCACGAGACGATCGTCCAGGCGATCCGTGCACAGGATGCGGACGGGTCGGCACTCGCGATGCGCTGGCACTTGTCGGAAGGGAGAAAAAGGCTGATGCCTTGAGATCGACGGTGCAGTCGCCGATTGGCGACTGGAGCGGGCGAAGGGATTCGAACCCTCGACCCCAACCTTGGCAAGGTTGTGCTCTACCCCTGAGCTACGCCCGCTCTGGCGTCGTGGCCGGGAGCGTTTCGAAGCGCTCTCGGCGGGTGAGGCGCGCCAACTAACAGCGGCTTTTGCAGTGCGCAACCCCCAATTTGCACTTTTTGGAAAAGGCTTGGCGGTTTGCCCCCGAACGCCCAAATAGGAGCCGACCCGCCCAGGCCCCTGTACGAGGGCCGGCACCCGCAGATCGCTTAAGGAGCGCATTTTGGCCACGCTTGGTATGAGCCCCGCCGACAAACAGGCCGTAGACGCCTTCCGTAAAGACGTTGTCGAGCCGTCGATGTCGAAGCTCGTCGTCATCGATTTCTGGGCGGAGTGGTGCGGACCGTGCAAGGCACTGGGCCCGGTGATCGAGAAGGTGACCACCGAATACGCGCCCAAGGGCGTGCTGCTGGTCAAGATCGACGTCGACAAAAACAACTTCATCGCGAGCCAATTCCAGGTCCGCTCGATCCCGACGGTCTATGCGATGTTCCAGGGCCAGCTGGTCGCCGACCTGACCAGCGCGCGCACCGAATCGCAGCTGCGCACGATGCTCGACCAGATCCTTCGCCAGCTGCCGATCAGCGGCGAGGAAGCCGAGGCCGAAGCCGAACTCGAGCCGCTGATCGCAATGGGTGAGCAGGTGCTCGGCGACGGCGATGCCGAACGCGCGCTCGCCATCTTCGATCAGATCGCCGAGATGGCGCCCGACCACGCCGCGGTCGCCGCGGGCCGCGTTCGCGCGCTGACCACGCTTGGCCGGCATGACGAGGCGCAGGCCGCATTAGACGCAATCGAGGGCGATGCCGCCAAGGCACCCGAAGTCGAGCGCGCGCGCGCCGCGCTGAGCCTCGCCCGCGAAGCCCAGCCGGTGGGCGATCTTGCCGGCCTTGCTGCCCGCGCTGCCGCGAACCCGGAAGATATGGACGCGCGCTACGAACTCGCGGGCGGCCAGATGGCGGTGGGCGATCGCGAAGGTGCCGCAGCGACCCTGCTCGCCATGGTGCGCGACGATCGTGCCTGGAACGAGGGCGCCGCCCGCCAGCGGCTGCTCAAGCTGTTCGAGGTCGTGGGGCTCGAAGACCCGTGGGTCGCCGCCCAGCGTCGCAAGCTGTCGCAGATCCTGTTCGGATGAAGACGACGCGGCTCTCGGTATTTCCGCTGGCAGGTGCACTGCTGTTTCCACGCATGCACCTGCCGCTCCATATCTTCGAGCCGCGCTACCGCGCGATGGTCTCCGAGGCCCTCGCGCGCGACCGGCGGATCGGCATGGTCCAGCCGCGCGACGATCGCGATCCGCCGACGCTGTTTGATGTCGGCTGTGTCGGCCGGATCGCCGATGTGGAGGCGCTCGACGACGGGCGCTTCAACATCGTTCTGGAAGGGCTGAGTCGCTTCACCATCGTGCGCGAGCTCGAGGTTGGCACGCCCTTCCGCCAGGTCGAGGCGGCGCTTGAAGTGGCGGGGCAGCTGGAGTCTCTGTCTCTAGCCGGCCGCGCCTCCATTGAAATGGAGTCGCGCCGCTTCGCCGACGGTCTCGGCTATATGGTCGACTGGGAGGCGGTGACACGGCTCGACGATGAGTCGCTGGTCAACGGCATCGCCCAGATTGCGCCGTTCGATGCTGCCTCGAAGCAGGCCCTGCTCGAAGCACCACGACTGGCAGACCGCGCCGAGCTGATCGTCCAGCTGATGCAATTCTTCGGCCGCCACGGTGAGGATAGCGCGACGCTGCAATGACTTGCCCGTTTTTTAGGCAGGCCTGCGTCGCAAAATTCACCAGTTCGTAACGAATCCGCGCCCGAAACGCGCAGGCTCCCTGTGCGTTCCAATTGGCACGCCCCTTGCTGAGTAGTCCGTGGGACAACCGCCAGAGGGGGCGACATGAAGCTCATCATCGCCATCATCAAACCCTTCAAGCTCGACGAGGTGCGCGAGGCGCTCACCACCGTCGGGGTGACGGGCATGACCGTTACGGAAGTGAAGGGGTTCGGCCGCCAGAAGGGCCAGACCGAGATCTATCGCGGCGCCGAGTACAGCACCAACATGGTGCCGAAGATCAAGATCGAGGTCGCTGTGGGGAGCGACCTCGCGGATCGCGCGGTGGAAGCCATCCAGGCCGCGGCCAGCACCGGCGCGATCGGTGACGGCAAGATCTTCGTCCTCGACATGGGCCAGGCCGTGCGGATTCGCACCGGCGAGACCGACGAGACGGCGCTGTGAGCAAGGGGATAGCAATGAAGCAAGCATGGAAGACCGCCGGGCTGGGCCTCGGCGCGGCCGCGCTCGTCGCGGCAATGCCCGCCTGGGCGCAGACCGCACTGGTCAAGGCTCCCACCGTCGCGCAGCAGGCGACGATGGTGAACAAGGGCGATACCGCCTGGATGCTGATCTCCTCGGCCCTGGTGCTGATGATGTCGGTGCCGGCGCTGGCGCTGTTCTATGGCGGCCTGGTGCGCACCAAGAACATGCTCTCGGTGCTGATGCAGGTGTTCATGATCGTGTCGGTCGCGGCCCTGGTCTGGTGCTGCTGGGGCTATTCGATCGCCTTCACGAGCGGGGGCGACAACCACTTCTTCGGCGGCCTGTCCAAGGCGTTCCTGGTCGGGGTGAGCAGCGGCACCTATGCCGCGACCTTCTCGAACAACGTCTACATCCCTGAATTCGCGTTCGTCTGCTTCCAGATGACCTTCGCCTGCATCACGCCGGCGCTGATCGTCGGGGCCTTTGCAGAGCGCGTGAAGTTCACCCCGCTGATCCTCTTCACCGTGCTGTGGATGACGCTGGCCTATTTCCCGATCGCGCACATGGTGTGGTACTGGGCGGGCCCGGACTTCCTCGTCGATGCGCCGTCGGACAGCGGTTATCTGTGGGGCCTGGGGGCGCTGGATTTCGCCGGCGGCACCGTCGTCCACATCAATGCGGGCATCGCCGGCCTGGTCGGCTGCCTCGTGATCGGCAAGCGCGTGGGCTTCAAGAGCGAGCCGATGCCGCCGCACTCGCTGACCATGACCATGATCGGCGCCTCGCTGCTGTGGGTGGGCTGGTTCGGCTTCAACGCCGGCTCCAACCTCGAATCGAACGGCGTGACCGCGGTTGCCTTCATCAACACCTTCGTCGCCACCGCTGCTGCTGCGGTCAGCTGGGCGGTGATCGAGCAGGTCGTGCACAAGAAGCCGTCGCTGCTGGGTGGCGTGACCGGTGCGGTCGCCGGCCTCGTCGCGATCACTCCGGCCTCGGGCTATGCCGCGCCGATGACCTCGATCGTGCTCGGCCTGGTCGTGTCGCCGGTCTGCTTCTTCTTCGTCACCACGGTGAAGAACAAGCTCAAGTATGACGACTCGCTCGACGTGTTCGGCGTGCACTGCGTCGGCGGCATCATCGGTGCGATCGCCACCGCGATCGTGGCCGATCCGTCGCTCGGCGGCCAGGGCATCATCGATTACACCAAGTTCCCTGCGGTCGCCGCCCCCAGCTACGACATGGTCGGCCAGCTGATCACCCAGGTAAAGGCCGTGGCGCTGACGCTCGTGTGGTCGGGCGTCGTCTCGGCGGTGCTCTTCTACGGCCTGAAGCTCACCATGGGCATTCGCCCCTCGAAGGAAGTCGAAGTCGAAGGGCTCGACATCAACGAGCATGGCGAGCGCGCCTACAACTACTGACGAGATCGGGCGCCGCGCGGGTCCTCTTCCCCGCGGCACCCCACCGAGGTTCCTCCTGCGGACGACTGGGCTGGTGGGCAACCACCAGCCCATTTTTTGTGCGTGAGGGGATCGAGGATTGCCGGTGCGGCGGGCGTTCCCCTCCCGCAAGCGGGAAGGGAGCGATCGAACGGTGGGCTTACGTGCCGGAAAGCTGCTCCAGCGCCGGGCGGATGCCGGAGAGGTCGTAGCCCGCACCGGCGCCCTTCGCGACGAGTTCCTCCGGGGTACCGCCCTTGAACGCGGCAGCCAGCGCCCAGAGGTTGCACGAGCGCGTGCCCGAGCGGCAATAGGCCAGCACCGGCCCGTCCACCGAGGCAAGCGCCTCGGCCATCGCCTCCACCTGCGCCATCGAGAAGCCGCCTGGCGTCACCGGGATCTCGGTATAGCCCAGCCCGGCAGCCTCGGCCGCTTCGGCGATCTCGGCGCCGGTCGGCTGGCCGAATTCCTCGCCTTCGGGACGATTGTTGATGATATGCACGAACCCCGCCGCCGCGAGCGCCGGCACCTCCTCGGGGCGGATCTGCGGCGCCACCGAGATGCGGTCGTCGATCTTGTTGGGCATGACAGGTCCTCCTCTTGAATTGCAGCGGGAGGCTGTAGCGCGGCCGGGCGCCCCTAGGAAGCCGATCAGAACTGGCGAAGAACGTCCAGAAAGTCCTGCCCATAGGCATCGAGCTTGCGCGCACCGACGCCGGACAGCTTCCCCATTTCCGCCAGCGAGGATGGCCGCACCATCGCCATGTCGCGCAGCACCGAATCATGGAAGATGACATAGGGCGGCAGCCCCGTTTCCTGCGCGATCTCGCGCCGCTTGGTTCGCAGCGCCTCGAACACGGGATTGCCCACCGGGTTCGGCACCGTGCCCTTGGCACCCTTGCGACGGCGCTCGCGCCGGGGCGGCAGGACGAGTTCCAGCTTGGCCTCACCCTTGAGGATCGCGCGTGCCTCGGGGCCGAACTCCAGCCCGCCATGGTCGTTGGTGCGCAAGGCGTCGCGCAGCAGCAGCGCGCGCGACACGGGCTTCAGCATCGCCACTTCGTCGCCCTCGACGATGCCGAACACCGACAGCTGCTCATGCCCGTTCATCAGGCTGCGCTCGGTCGAGACGCCGGTGAGGATGCCCTCGATATAGCCGACACCATACAACATGCCGGTGCGAAACACGGCCGAGAGGAATTTCTGGGCGGTGACGCTGGCGTCGATCGCCGCCGGCGGGTGGAGGCAGTTGTCGCAATTGCCACAGGTCTCGGGCGGATCCTCACCGAAATGCTTGAGCAGAATGCGACGGCGGCACCCCGCGGTCTCGACCAGCGCGCCCAGCGCCGTCAGCCGCGTGCGCTCGCCGGGCTGGCGGGAGGGCTCAACTTCGCCGATCCGCTGGCGGGCGCGGGCGAAATCGTCCGCCCCCCAGAACAGATGCGCGACCGATGGATCGCCGTCGCGGCCCGCGCGCCCGGTTTCCTGGTAATACGCCTCGATCGACTTGGGCAGGCCGGCATGGGCGACGAAGCGCACGTCGGGCTTGTCGATCCCCATGCCGAACGCCACGGTGGCAACGACCACCATGTCCTCGCTCGCGACGAATTGCGCCTGGTTGCGACGGCGCACCTCGGGATCGAGCCCGGCGTGATAGGGGAGCACCGAGCGGCCCGTCTCCGCCGCCAGCTTATCGGCAAGCTGCTCCACCCCTTTGCGCGTCTGCGCATACACGATGCCCGGCCCCGGGTTCTCGGAGACGATGTCGATGATCTGCCGCGTCGTGTTCTCGCGCGGCAGGATATGGTAGCGGATGTTGGGCCGGTCGAAGCCGGCGACGATCAGCCCGTCCTCCGGAATTCCGAGCTGCTCGAGAATGTCGGCGCGCGTATGCGCATCCGCCGTGGCCGTGAGCGCGAGCCGTGGCACCTCGGGGAACCGATCAAGCAGCGGACGTAGCAGGCGGTAGTCGGGGCGGAAATCATGCCCCCATTCGGACACGCAATGCGCCTCGTCGATCGCGAACAGGCTGAGCGGCGCCTGGGTCAGCAGGTTGCGAAAGCCCTCTCCAGAGGCGCGCTCGGGCGCGATATAGAGGAGGTCGAGGGCCCCGGCGCGAAAGCGCTCGATCGTCTCGGCACGATTGTCGTCCACGCTCGTCAGCGTCGCCGCGCGAATGCCCACGGCTTCGGCCGCGCGCAGCTGGTCGTGCATCAAGGCGATCAGCGGGCTGACGACGACACAGGTCCCCTCCAGCATCACCGAGGGCAGTTGATAGGTGAGCGACTTGCCTGCGCCGGTGGGCATCACCGCCAGCGTGCGCTGTCCCGCCATCACGCGGTCGACCACCGAGGCCTGCACGCCGCGAAAGGCGTCATAGCCGAAAACCCGGCGGAGATGTTCAATGGGATCGGGATGCATGGCTGCCATCAGACTGCCCGGCACGGCGCGTGCGGTGTCGAACAAATGTTAACTTGTCGTACCGTACTAGCCCGAATGTGCCGGGGGGCGCAAACGCAGGACGATGAAACGATGCCGATCGAGCCTCCGGAGGAAACTGCCCGCCTCGCCGAGCTGAAGGGATATGGCGTGCTCGACACGCCGAACGAGGCCGAGTTCGACGCGATCGTCCGCGAGGCCGCAGCCGCACTGGGCGTGCCGATCGCGCTGATCTCCCTGATCGACGAGAACCGGCAGTGGTTCAAGGCGCGCGTCGGGCTGGAGCCGCAGGAAACGCCGCGTTCGATCTCCTTCTGCACCCATGCGATCCGCGGGCCCGACGTGTTCGTGGTCCATGATGCCCAGGCCGATCCCCGCTTCGCCGAGAATCCGCTGGTCACCGGCGATCCCAATATCCGCTTCTACGCCGGCGCACCGCTGCGGACCTCCACCGGCAAGCGGATCGGCACGCTGTGCGTGATCGACCGCATGGCCCGGCCGAAGCTGACCGAACAGGATACCGCACGATTGACCCTCCTCGCCGACAAGACGATGGAGGCATTGGAGCGCCGCCGCCAGCGCCGGAACGCCGCCGACGCGGCCTGATCCGAAACAAACACCCACAGTTTTCGCGTGCGCGGCCCTTGCCGCTGCCCCCCCTGATCCGGCAAAGCGGGCTCGATGACCGTCAGCGTGGACATGGGCGTCGACGGCACGGGCAGCCCCGTGCCGGTCGATCTGGAGGAGTTGCTTGCGACCCGATTGCTCGTCCAGGGCAATTCCGGCTCCGGCAAGTCGCATTTGCTCCGCCGCCTGCTCGAACAATCCGCCGGCCATGTGCAGCAGGTGGTGATCGATCCCGAGGGCGATTTCGTCACGCTGTCGGATCGCTATGGCCATCTCGCGATCGAGGCGGTCGATCATAGCGAGCGCGACGTCGCCCGCTTCGCCGCGCGCATCCGCGAGCACCGGGCGTCGGTGGTGCTGAGCCTCGAAGGGCTGGAAGCGGAAGGGCAGATGCGCTGCGCTGCCACCTTCCTCAACGCGTTGTTCGATGCGCCGCGTGACCATTGGTATCCGGCGCTGGTGGTGGTTGACGAGGCCCAGCTCTTCGCACCCGCTGGCGGCGGCGAAGTGGCGGAAGAGGTGCGGCGCGCCTCGCTCTCGGCGATGACCAACCTGATGTGCCGCGGGCGCAAGCGCGGGCTGGCGGGCGTGATCGCCACACAGCGGCTGGCGAAGCTCGCCAAGAACGTCGCGGCAGAGGCCTCGAACTTCCTGATGGGCCGCACCTTTCTCGATATCGACATGCAGCGCGCCGCCGATCTGCTCGGCATGGAACGGCGCCAGGCGGAGGCGATCCGTGATCTCGCGCGCGGGCATTTCCTCGGGCTCGGCCCGGCGATCACCCGTCGGCCGGTGGCGATCCGCATCGGCTCGGTCGAGACGAATGCGCGCAGCTCGTCACCGAAGCTGACGCCGCTCCCCCAGGCGCCGACCGAGGACATCAAGGACCTGCTGCTTGCCCCGGCAGAGCCCGAATGGGTCCCGCCCGCGCCGCCGTCCGCGCCTACCTACGCGCACTCCGAGACGATGCTCGAGGCGCTCGCCCGCTCGGTGCCGGCACCGATGGAAGTAGAGCCCGATCGCGATCCGGAGGAAGTTGCCGGCCTCGTTGCAGACGTGCTGCGCGCGATCGTCGAGGACGAGCAGTCGACGCTGCGTTCGCCGGCGGTGCTCTATCAGGATTTCCAGGTGCGCTGCCGGATGGTGGGCCTCAACCGCCCGCCGCTCGATCTTTCCGGCTTTGTCCGCCGGCTCTCGGCGGCGCGCGCGGGCATTCACGGCGATCCCGACGAGGATTGGGCGCAGGCACTCGAAGCGGCGCGCGCGCTGCCCGACGACATGCTGGGACCCTTTCTGCTCGTCGCCAAGGCGGCCCGCGAGGGACTGCCGTGCCCGAGCGATACGGACATCGCGACCAGCTACGGCACCAGCTCACTCGGCCGCGTGCGGCGGCTTATGCAATATATCGAAAGCAAGGGCCTGTTCGTCACCCGCGTCGACCTCTCGGGCAAACGCTCGATCACGATTCCCCGGCTCGGCTGGACCACCCAGGCCTCCGACGGCTGAGGCTCGGCGCCAGAAATCCTAGCGGCGGTGCAGCCGCGCGTTGAGCGCGAACATGCACAGCGCCCAGATTGCCCCGAAGCACCAGCCGGCCAGCACGTCCGACGGCCAGTGGACGCCGAGAAACACGCGGCTGCAGCCGATCAGCAACACCAGCAGCACGGCAAAGCCGAGCAGATAGGCACGCGCCCATCGGCTTTGCTGAGTCTGCGCGACCATGATTCCCAGGGTGAGGTAGACGGCGGCCGAGATCATCGCATGGCCGCTCGGGAAACTCGCACTGGATACATGAGCGAGGTGCGGCACCACCTCGGGTCGCGGGCGATGGAGGAAGATCTTCAGCAGCGCATTGATCGTCGACGCGCCGATCAGCGACCCGCCGAGCAGCAGGGCCTCCGAGCGCTTGCCGAACGCGAGAAGGAAGATCAGCGTCGCCGCTCCCGCCAGCCACAATACGGTATAGCCGCCGAGCGCGCTGATATCGATCGCCGATTGCAGCAGCCAGGCCGGGCCGATCGGGGTGGCAAGGTCGCCGGGCGTCCGAAACGCCAATAGCAAGGCGGGGTCGAACGCGAATCCGCTGGCGAAGCGCAGGCAGAGAAATGCCGCCAGTCCGGCAAGCGACACGCCGAGCAGGGCGAGCGCCGGCCATAACCATTGGCGATTGGAAGGTTGAAGCGGGTTCGGATCGGCCATGCTGCTCGCTTGAAAAAGAAAGGACCGCCGACGACGCCATGGTCATCGGCGGCCTTGAAGCCGGCAGTCTAGCCTTTCGGCCCCCGACCTTCCAGCATCCCCGGCGCGATGAAGCCGATCGGCTGGATCGACGAGGCCTGCTGCTTCAGCTTGCCTTGCATGGCTTCATACTCGCTTTCCATCTCCGGCGTGACGGTGGCGCGCGAATCCTTCAACGCTGCCTCGAAATGGGCCATCGTCACTTCCCGTGTGGCCAGCGACTGGCGCAACGCGACGAGGCCGGCGCGGCGAACAACGTCTTCCAGATCGGCCCCCGTGTAGCGCTGGGCCTGCTCGGCGATCGCGCCAAGATCGACGTCCGGCGCCAAGGGCATCTTGGCGGTCTGGATGCGCAGAATCCGCTCGCGCCCGGTCTTGTCGGGCACGCCGACATAAACGAGCTCGTCGAACCGCCCCGGGCGCAGCAGCGCGGGGTCGATAAGATTCGGCCGGTTCGTCGCGCCGATAACCACCACCGACTGAAGCTCCTCCAGCCCGTCCATCTCGGCAAGGATGGTGTTGACCACGCGCTCCGTCACCTGCGGCTCGCCCATCGCGCCGCCCCGGGCGGGGACCAGCGAATCGAGCTCGTCGATGAAGATCACGCAGGGTGCGACCTGGCGGGCACGGGCGAACAGCCGGGCGATCTGCTGCTCGCTCTCGCCATACCATTTGCTCAGCAGGTCGCTCGACTTGGTGGCGATGAAATTCGCCTGCGCCTCGCGGGCCACGGCCTTGGCGAGCAGCGTCTTGCCGGTGCCCGGGGGCCCGTACAGCAGGAAACCCTTGGCGGGGCGGATGCCGAGGCGCCGGAACGCGTCCGGATCCTTGAGCGGCAGCTCCACACCTTCCTTGAGCCGCATCTGCGCATCGTCGAGCCCGCCGACATCCTCCCAGCGGACCGTTGGCGCCTGCACCATCACTTCGCGCATTGCCGAGGGCTGGACGCGCTTGAGCGCCTCCAGAAAATCGTCGCGGGTGACCGACAGCGTGTCGAGCACCTCCGGCGGGATCGTGCCTTCCTCGAGGTTGAGTCGCGGCATGATCCGGCGAACCGCCTCGATCGCCGCTTCGCGGGTCAGCGCGGCGAGATCGGCGCCGACGAAGCCGTAGGTGGTGCGCGCAAGCTCCTCGAGATCGACATCCTCGGACAGCGGCATGCCCCGCGTGTGGATGCCCATGATCTCGCGGCGCCCGCGATCGTCCGGTACCCCGACCACGATCTCGCGATCGAACCGGCCCGGGCGGCGCAGCGCCTCGTCGATCGCCTCGGGACGATTGGTGGCGGCGATCACGACGATGTTGGCGCGCGCTTCCAGCCCGTCCATCAGCGTCAGCAGCTGCGCGACGAGGCGCTTCTCCGCTTCGCCGGTCACCTGGCCCCGCTTCGGCGCGATCGAGTCGATCTCGTCGATGAAGACGATCGAGGGTGCATTCTTCGCCGCTTCCTCGAACACCTGCCGCAGCCGCTGCTCGGATTCGCCATAGGCCGAGCCCATGATCTCCGGGCCGTTGATCAGGTGGAAGCTCGCGTCGCTTTCATTTGCGACGGCGCGGGCAAGCCGCGTCTTGCCGGTGCCGGGCGGTCCATGGAGCAACACGCCCTTGGGCGGATCGACGCCCAGACGCTGGAACAGCTCCGGGTAGCGCAAGGGAAGCTCGACCATCTCGCGCAGCTGGTCGATCGTACCCGCCATGCCGCCGATATCGTCATAGGTGACGTCGGCACGGCGGCTCTCCTTGGCCTCCTCATATTCGGTGCGGAGCTCGACCTCGGTGTTCTCGTCGATGTGGACCACCCCGCGCGGGACGGTAGAGAGCACCGTCAGGCGGATTTCCTGCAGCGCATAGGCGGGTGCCCGTACGAACTGCTGGACGTTCGGCGGCACATCGGCGCGCTGGTGGCCGACGGTGGCGATGGTGTCGCCGGACGTGAGCGGGCGGGTGAAGAAGGTGCGCTTGAGCGCCTCGCCGGTGCCGCGCAGGCGCAGATTCGCCTGGGCAGGGCCGAATACGACGCGAGTCGCGGGCTTCGAATCAACGCGGCGCACCTCGACGAAATCACCCGAGCCGACGCCGGCATTGGCACGCTGAAGCCCGTCGATGCGGAGCAGCTCGAGCCCTTCGTCTTCGGTGTAGGGAAGGACGGCGCGCGCAGGCGTGGTGCGCTTGCCGACAATCTCGATCACATCGCCCTCGGTGATGCCGAGCGCTGCCATCAAGCTGCGCGGGATATGGGCGAGCCCGCGGCCGCTGTCCTCGGGCCGCGCGTTGGCGACCTGGAGCCGGCGTTTGCGGGATTCGTCATCGGCCATTCTGGTTTCCTTCGTGGCGGTAGGCCCGAAAGCTAAGAACGGCGGAGGCAAAAAAAAGGGCCGCCTCAAAAAGGGCGGCCTTGGAAAGTTTTAGGAGAGGATGCCTGAAAGGCACCCCCTATGTGCGGTGCGGCACGGTTTTGTGCAAGTGCGAAAATTACACCGCGTAGATGCAGGACTTGCAATCACTGTTGTCAGTAGCGATACTGGTGGGGAGGGAGCCGGGCGGTTGCGCGCAGCAACGGCATCCGCTTCGCGCATGCTGCACTGCACAATTGAGAGAGTCGGATCCGATGCGTCGCCTTCCGCCGCTCACTGCGATCGAAGCCTTTGTCCAGGTGGCTCGCCTGGGCTCGATCAAGGCCGCGGCCGAGGAGCTGGCCCTGTCTTCTCCGGCACTTAGCCGGCGAGTGCAGGCGCTGGAACGCTTCATCGGCAAGCCGCTGTTCGAACGTCGCCACCAATCGCTTCGCCTCAACGACGACGGCGACCGGCTGCTCAGCCTGATCGCCCCCGCGCTCGACACGATGACCGATGCGATCGAGACGATGACCAGCGGCAGCGAATTGCTGCGGCTTCGCCTGGGCGTGCTGCCGCTCTATGCGACGCAGCAGCTGCTGCCCCGCCTGCCCGAGCTCAAGAAGCAGCATCCCCAGCTGCACCTCGACGTCGATACCGGCAGCCACGGCATGGCCCGCCTCGGGGACGGGCTGGACGCTGCGATCGTCATCGCCCGGGACATCGACCCCGGCTATTATTCGCGCCGGCTGGATCGCAACCGGGTGCACGTGATCGGCGCACGGTCGCTGGTGGAGGGGCCGAACCCGGTCCGCGACCCGACCGATCTGTCGCGCCTCACCGCGCTGGTCCACCGCGAAATGCCCGAGACCTTCACCGCCTGGCGGATGGCGGCCGGCTATCCGGATCTCGAACCCGCGGCGATAGACCTGTTCGATTCAGGCAATCTGATGCTGGAAGCGGCGGCGCAGGGACTCGGCGTCGCCTTCATGCTCGAATCCCACTACCAGTCCGCCCGGGACGACCGGCTGGTCCAGCTGTTCGATCTGACGGTGGAGAGCCATTACAGCTACTGGTTCGTCTGCCGCCCCCGCGCGCTGACGCTGCGCCCCGTGCAGATTTTCCATGACTGGCTGATCTCGGCGATGGGCGCCGACCTGCTGGATATGCCGGAAAGCTGATCCTGCCCGTTTGGGCAAAGTCAATGGAATGGCGGGGCGCAATCGCCTACATGGACGGCATGTCGCCGCTCAACGCTTCTCTGCTGTTCCTCGCAACCGTACTCGGCATGGAAATCTTCGCCTATGCCGCGCACCGCTGGATCATGCACGGACCCGGCTGGTTCCTGCACGCCAGCCATCATCGGCCGCGTACCGGCAACTGGGAGCTGAACGATCTCTATGCCGCGATCTTCGCGGTGCCGTCATTCGTGCTGCTGCTGGGCGGCGTTCAGCTCGGCTGGTGGCCTGGCTTTACCTGGATCGGTGCCGGCATCGCTGCCTATGGCGCGATCTATTTCGGATTCCACGACCTGATCGTGCACAAACGGATCCGCCACCGCTACATTCCCCGATCCAGCTACATGAAGCGGATCGTGCAGGCACACCGGCTCCACCATGCCGTGCGGACGCGCAAGGGCACGGTGAGCTTCGGCTTTCTTTACGCTCCCAAGCCGGAGGTGCTGAAGGCAAAGTTGCGCGACAGCGGCGCGATCGTCCAGCGGATCACCATCCCGGATTGAGGGCCTTCCCCGGATTGACGGAATCGGCGCTCGGACCCACATCCGAGGCTATGGAACAGCTGAATCTCTCCGAATCCGAATGGCGCAAGCGCCTCACCCCCGAGCAGTTCCACGTGTTGCGCCAGGCGGGCACGGAACGCGCCTTTTCCGGCCGGTACAACGACAACAAGGCCGACGGCATCTATCGCTGCGCCGGCTGCCAGCTCGAATTGTTCGACAGCATCGACAAATATGATTCCGGCTCGGGCTGGCCCAGCTTCACCCAGCCGGTGGCGCCCGACCACGTCAGCGAGCATGCAGATATCAGCCACGGCATGCGCCGGATCGAGGCGCGCTGCGCTCGCTGCGACGGCCATCTCGGCCATGTCTTCCCGGATGGCCCGCCGCCGACCGGCCTGCGCTACTGCATGAATTCGGTCAGCCTGGAGTTCCGGCCGCGCGCAGCGGCCACCTCGGCCGCCTGATCCTTGTAGGAAGGCCCCGCACCCTGTAATCGACCACGCCGTACATGGCCGTGAAATCGAAAACCGCAGCTGCGCCCTGGTGGCGCCGGGGCTCCTTCTGGAAGAAGTTCTTCCTCTGGTCGTTTATCAGCGGCGTGGGGGTGGCACTGATCGCCTTCATCGCGCTGGTGATCGCGGTCTATTCGGCGCATTCCACGCTGCCCAGCTTCGACGAGATGAAATCCTCGCCCAACGGCCAGATGATCCGGGTTCACGCGGTGGACGGCACGGTGCTGGTCTCGCTCGGGCCGAGCTATGGCGAGTGGATCCAGTACGACCAGATCCCCCAGGCGATGAAGGACGCGATCATCGCGACGGAGGATCGCCGGTTCGAATCCCATTGGGGCGTCGATCCGATCGGCGTGGCGCGCATCTTCTGGGTCGCCAAGCGGCTGCATGACGAGGGCCGCCGCCTGCAGGGCGGCTCGACCATCACCCAGCAGGTGGCCCGCACCATCTTCCTGTCGAACAAGTACAGCGTCGGTCGCAAGATCCGCGAAGCCATCCTGGCGCTGGCGCTGGAACGCAAGTTCAGCAAGCGGCAGATCCTCGAGCTGTATCTGAACAAGGTCTATTTCGGTGGCGGCGCCTATGGCATCGACGCTGCCAGTCGCAAGTTCTTCGGCCATCCTGCGACCAGCCTTTCGCTCGGCGAGTCCGCGATCGTCGCCGGGCTGGTCAAGGCGCCCTCGCATTATTCGCCGACCGCCGATTCCGAGGCTGCGGTTGATCGCGCGACGGTCGTGCTGAAGCTGATGGCCGATGCCGGCAAGATCAGCGAGGCGCAGGCCAGCGCAACCGATCCGCACGCCGTGCAGCTGGCGCCGGAGCCCAAGCAGAACAGCGTCCGCTACTTCACCGACTGGGCATTGCCGCAGCTGGAGACGCTGATCGACGAGACGGACGCCCCGCTCGACGTGTGGACGACGCTGGACCTCAACATGCAGCGCAGCGCCGATGCGGCGATCCGCGCCAATGCGCCGGACGGGGCGCAGGGCGCGCTCGTCTCGATCGAGCGGGACGGCGCGGTGCGCGCGATGGTCGGCGGCAAGGACTATGTGTCCTCGATCTACAACCGCGCGACGCAGGCCCAGCGCCAGCCGGGCTCCTCGTTCAAGCTGTTCGTCTATCTCGCGGCGCTGGAAGCCGGGCACAAACCCGACGACGTCGTGGTCGACGAGCCGGTGACGATCGACGGCTGGAGCCCGCGCAACGATTCGCGGCGCAACAGCGGGCCGATCTCGATCCGCACCGCCTTCGCCTATTCAGTCAACACGATCGCGGCGAAGCTGGGCCAGGAGGTGGGCTTCACCACCGTAGCGGACATGGCCAAGCGCTTCGGGATCACCACGGCGATCAACACGCAGCCGGCGATGGTACTCGGTACCTCCAACGTGCGCCTGATCGACATGACCCGCGCCTTCGCCTCGGTGGGCAATAACGGCGTGGCGGTGACGCCCTATGGCATCACTCGCGTGACCGCCAACGGCAAGGTGATCTACCAGCATGAGGTGGATACGAGCCATGTGCTCGTCGCCAACTATGTCGCGGCGCAGATGATCGATCTGATGCAGACCGCCGTTGCCACCGGCACCGGTCGCGCCGCGCAGATCGGCCGCCCGGTGGCGGGCAAGACCGGTACGACCACCTCCAACAAGGATGGGTGGTTCATCGGCTTCTCCAGCGGCCTCACCACCGGCGTGTGGATGGGCCGCGACGATGCCAAGGTCGTGCCCGGCCTGCAGGGCGGCCGTGCGCCCGCGCGCGCCTTCCACGACTTCATGATCCAGGCCGTCGCAAACCGTCCGGTCGAGCAGTTCGAGACGCAGCTGACGCCGCCCGACAACATGCTGGAGCCGGACGAGGACGCCTATGGGGCCCCCGACAACGGCATGATGGTCGATCAGGACGGCAACCCGATCGCCCCGCCGCCGCAGGTGCCGGTGGATCCGCAGGATGGCGACGATGTCGATGGGACCGCACCCGCGCAGCAGGGCGGTCGCCCGGCGCCGGTCCAGCCGCAGCAGGGCGAGAAGCTCGATCGCGACTGGATCAACCGGATGACCGGCCGTCCACCGGCGCAGCAGCAGCCGGGCCGCCCGCCGCAGCGCCAGCCTGCACCCCAGGGACAGCGCCCCAACGACGAATATTGATCGGCTTGCGTGCACTCCTTCCCATGGGAAGGGGCGGCGCGCGGCCCGGTCAGGTCCGCCCCACCCAGTGCAGTCCGGCGCCGTGCTGGCGCAACCAGTGGCGGTGGGGCGTGGGATCGGCGCCGTACAGCTGCTCCACCAGCGCGTGGAAGTCCGGGCCGTGGTTCATATGGACCCGGTGCGCCACTTCATGCGCCACGGTCGCTTGCCGCACTGCGCTGGGGGCGAGGATCAGCCGCCAGCTGTAGCGGATCACGCCGGTCGAGGCACAACTCCCCCAGCGGCTACGCGCATCGCCGATCGCGACCTTGGTGACACGCACGCCGGCCAGCGCAGCATAATGCGCGGTCTCCTCGCTCAGCACCCGCAATGCCTCGGCGCGCAGCCATCGCTCGACCCGGCGACCCAGGCCTTCCTCGGCCCCACCGCAGAGCAGCTGGTCTCCCTCGCGTCGCACGCCGCGCACCCCCGCCACCGGCCAGACGATCGTCAGGACGCCGTCCGCGAAGGGGAGGGTGGCGCCCGGCACGAACGGCCGCGCGCCGGGCAGGCGTTCGCGCTGCGCGGTGATCCAGCCTTGGTGTTCGCCGACCCATTGCATCGCCTTGGCCAGGTTGGCGCGCGGCGGGATCGTCAGCCGCACCTTGCCGTCGCGGGGATCAATCGCGAGCCGCATCCGCCGCGCACGGGGATGGCGGATCACCTCGAGCCCGTCGATCAAAGGCGGCGGTCCGTCATATGATGTTCGAGATCGCCGGCGTCGTCCTCGGAGATGGTCCAGCCGCGGGTCGACTCGCCTGCCCGGTGCACCGCCTCGCGGTCACCGGAGACGAGATAATGCCACTCCGGCAATGGTTCCCCATTCGCGCGCAGGCGATAGGCGCAGGTGGTCGGCAGCCATTCGATGTCGCGCACGTTCCGCGTCGTCAGCCGCACGCATTCGGGCACATAGGCGCGGCGGTGCTTATAGTCCTTGCACAGCCCCATGCGGCGATCGAGCAGCTTGCAGGCGACGTTGGTGGCGAACAGCTCGCCCGTCTCCTCGTCCTCCAGCTTGTGGAGGCAGCATTTGCCGCAGCCGTCGCACAAGGCTTCCCATTGCGCGCGGTCGAGCGCCTCCAGCGGCAGATCTTCCCAGAATTTGATGGTCACCGCACCCAATGCTCAAGCTCGGCGACGATCGCCGGGGGATCCTTCTCCAGCGGCAGGCTGGTGATCGGCTTGCCGTCCGGACCCATCAGATAGGCCACCTGCGTGTGCCCCATCAGATAGCCCGACGGCGTCGGTTGCTTCATATAGGCAACCGCATATGCCTTCGCCACCGCCGCGATGGCATCGGGCGTGCCGGTCAGCCCGATCAGCCGCGGATGGAAATTGCCGACATAGAGCTTGAGCTGTGCGGGCGTGTCGCGCGCGGGATCGATCGTGACGAACAGCGGCACGATCTTCGCCGCCGTCGCGGGTGCCCGCTTGTCCAGCGTGCGCAGTGCCGCGCCGATCTTGGCGAGATCCGTCGGGCACACGTCCGGGCAATAGGTGTAGCCGAAATAGACGATGCGGTAGCGGCCGGCGAAATCGGCGTCGGTAACGCTTTTGCCGTTCTGGTCGACGAGCGCGAAGGGGCCGCCGATCCGGGCTCCGGCCAGCGGCGCCTCGCCAGGGCTCCCTGCGCCGCACGCAGCAAGCGTCAGCAGCGTTGCTGCAATCACACCGCGAAACATGCTGTTCATGGTATCCACCGCCAAGCTCTGTTAGGACGACCCACGCCATTCCCGCCGGTAACGAGGGTATCGATCACACAATGAAGTTCCGTCTCGCCCAGGCCGCCGCCGCGGCATTTCTACTCCTGCCGCTGCCGGCGCTCGCCCAGGGCATGGGCCAGCCGCGCGAAAGCATCCAGTTCCTCGACGCGATCCGTAAGCAGGATGGGGGCAAGGTCAACGAGTTCCTGCGCGACAAGGCCACCTCGCTGGTCAATGTGAAGGATCCCTATGGCACCGGCGAGGCGGCGCTGCACATCGTCGTCAAGCGCCAGGATCCGACCTATCTGACCGTGCTGATCAACCAGCCGGGCGTGAACGTGAACATCCAGGATCGTGAAGGCAACACGCCGCTGATCTTCGCCGCCGGGCTTGGCTGGGGACCCGGCGTGGACGCGCTGATCGCCAAGAAGGCGAATGTGAACCTCGCCAACAATGGCGGCGTCACCCCGCTGATCCGCGCGGTGCTGGCGCATGATCCGGAGGTGGTGAAGAAGCTGCTCGATGCCGGTGCCGATCCCGATCGTTCGGATTTCGGCGGCGGACTCTCGGCGCGCGAATATGCCAAGCGCGAGACCCGCTACCCCACGATCGCCAAGCTGCTGGCCGACGCCCCGAAGGTCGGTCGCGCCGCCGCGGCAGCGGGACCCAAGCTCTAGGGCGCGATCAGAACCCGTCGGCGACGTCGGGATCGAGCATGCCCAGCAGCCTTCGCCCCGCTCGGCGGGCGAAGGCGAGCGTGGCCTTGCGGCGTGCGGGGGCGGCCAACGGAATCGTCGCCGCCTCCCGCGCCACCGCCGCGTCGTAGCGATCGGCGACGATCACGCCGGTGCGCTCTGGCAGGAAATGCGGCTGGTCGAGCGGACGCAGATCGAACCCCTGCGGCACCGCCCAGAAGAAACGGTCGCAATGCGCGAGATATTCCGGCCATTTGGCGTCGCCGAGCAGATCGGCGCGCGAAACCTTGATCTCGACAATGACGATATTGCCGCGCGCATCCAGCGCCATCAGATCGACGCGCCGGCCACCCTCCAGCGGCACTTCCGCGATCGTCACGCAATCATGCCGCAACAGCATCCGGCAGACTCCGCGCACCACATCCGCGGCGATAAGCGCCTCGGCGGGAGAAGGCGGCGATGCGGGGAGCGGCTGATGGGCATTCATGCCCGCATTCTAGAACATTAAGCGAACACGGAAAAGCCGCCGAATCGCTTCGGCGGCCCTTC
The DNA here is from genome assembly GCF_025960285.1 of Sphingomonas sp. R1. Taxonomy (GTDB): domain Bacteria; phylum Pseudomonadota; class Alphaproteobacteria; order Sphingomonadales; family Sphingomonadaceae; genus Sphingomonas. The sequence goes on from NZ_CP110111.1 coordinate 2,536,598, forward strand.
AGGCGCGATCGACGCGCGGACGATCAGCGATAGAAGATATGGTTGCCGACGGTCGCCACGGTGCGGGCGGCGCTCGCACCGACATAGCGGGCGTGGAAATAGAGCGCGCCTTCGGCAGGGCTTTCCCATAGATTCTTGCGGGCGACCTGCGCCACCGCGAGCGCCCGGCGCCACTGCGCATTGGCGGGCGGCGTGGGCAGCTTGCCGCCGCGAACGAACGAGAACTGCCCCTTCTGGGTCACCACCGAACAGACCGAACCCGGGAAGCGGCCCGAGGTGCTGCGGTTGAGGATGACGTCGGCAACGGCGAGCTGGCCGGAAAGCGGCTCGCTGCGCGCTTCGTAATAGACGCCGGTCGCCAGGCAGCGCAGCTCGCGATCCTCTTTCAGTGCGGCGGCGGCATCCTGCTGTGCGGCTACCGCATCGGACAGGCTGGCATATTCGGGGCTGATATCGTCATCGCCTTGCTGTTCTACCGCGGCCTGAGGGGCGGGAACCTGCTGGGCGGGCGAGGCGTTTTCTGCCTGGATGGGCGCGGTCTGAACCGTGGCCTGAACCTGCTGGGCCTGCTGCGAGAGCGGGGCAAGGTTGAGCGTGGCGGCATTGGCAAGTGCCCCAGCGCAGAAGGTCACAGCTGCAAACGTGGCAGCCCGCGGCAGAAACTTCATTGCATATCAATACTATGCGGTTGGTGCGAGACGGAGTTTCTCCCGAGAGAAGCTGCCGCCGGGCTTACCCCCCGACTGCGTAACCGATCGACTTCACACCTCGAACGGCACAACGCGACTTGCTGTGAACCTCGCTTGGCCGGGCAAGGGTTAAGGTGTCAACAAAGGTTCATCGTTTCAGCGGCGAACCGTTCGGCGCCTGCGATATCCAGTTCGACGACCCAGAGATCCGCATCGCGCGCGCGGCGTCGGCGCCAATAGGCAAGCGCCCCGGACTCGTCGGCGAGATCCCCGGGTCCGGACGGCAGCAGGGCGGGCAGGCCGTCCGGGCCGATTCCTCGTTCGACGAAGCGCGGATCGGCACCGCGCTGGAGCAGCAGGAGCAGGATGGCGCCGGACGTGGCATCGCCCTTGGCGAGCACCATCGCCGATCCGCCGGCGGCATCGACTCGCCGTACCAGCGCGCTCACCAGCATCGCGCTGGTCAGCCGCGGTGTCATGCGGTGCGATAGCCGGGAAGGGTGGCGAGGGGGATGCGAGACCGCATGAAGGTGCCGGTGCCACGCGCGGCTTCCTCGCCGTTCGCATCGATCAGCCGCGCCTCGCCCACGAATACGCGGCGTTGTCCGCTGACCCAGCGGCCTTCGGCAACGACGGGGCCTTCGGGCAGCGGCCTGGTCAGCAACAGGTTGAAGGCGGTGGTGAGCAGGAAACGATCGGTGACGAGGCTGTTCGCCGCGTAGAAGGCGGCATCGTCCAGCATCTTGAAATAGCTGGTGCCGTGCGTCGCACCGGCCGCGTGGAAATAGCGGGCATCCACCTCGAACCGGATGCGCGCCACGCCTGCCTCGGGGATTTCCAGCACCGAGGGGAATAGCTGGTTGATCGGTGCCGCGGCGTAAAGCGATTCGAGCGCCCGGTAATGCGCCTCGGCCCCGGTTGGCGCCGATTCAGGCGGCGTCACGCGCCTCGACTCCGGTCAGCAGCACATAGAGCGCGTCGGGCGAGCCGGCACCGCGCAGCTTTTCCGCAAAGGCCCGCTCCCGCAGGCGGCGCGACACCGAGGCGAGCGCCTTGAGATGCTCGGCCCCGGCGTTGGTCGGCGAAAGCAGCATGAACACCAGGTCCACCGGGAGATCGTCGACCGCGCCGAAATCGATCGGCTGGGGGAGGCGTGCGAAGACGCCGCACACACGCGGCAGATCGTCCAGCCGCGCATGGGGGATGGCGATGCCGCCGCCGAAGCCGGTCGAGCCCAGCCGCTCGCGCTCTGCAAGCCGCTCCGCCACCAGCCGGGCGTCGACGCCGTGCGCCGCCGCCGCGACCGTGCCCAGCTGCTGGAACAGCGCCTTCTTGTTGCTCGCCATCATGCCGGCGAGCACCGCCTCCGGCACGAGCAAATCGCTCAAATCAGTCATTACTCGTTCCAAAGAAGCGGCTGCCCGCAGGCAGGCTGGCGCCTTACGCCGGGGCGCGGTTAGGCTCAACCCAGCCGATCGTCCCGTCTCCGCGGCGATACACCATATTATAGGCGCCAGTACCGCTGTTGCGGAACAGCAAGGCATTGGTATTGCGCAGATCGAGCATCATCACCGCATCCGATACCGTCGCCTCCGGCACGTCGACGCGGGTCTCGGCGATCACCAGCGGGGCGTCGGCGACGTCCTCTTCCTCGGCGTGGGGCTCCTGGAACAGCGTATAGCCGGCATTGTCGAAGCCATTGTCATAGGCGCCGCCCTCGGCCAGCGCGATCACCTCGTTCGGGCGACGATCCTTGAGACGACGGACATAGCGGCGGAGCTGCTTGTCGATCCGGTCGGCGGCGCCGTCGAACGCGCCATGCGCTTCCATGCCGCTGTTGGTCGCCTTGAGCACGAGCCCCTGCGTCACATGCATCACGATATCGCACTTGAAGCCGTTGTCGTGCGGCCCCTTGCCGAAGGTGATCTGCGATGAAATGGCGCGGGAGAAATACTTGTCGGCGATACCCTGGACCCGATCCGTCACCTGCGTCTTGAGCGCCTCGCCCGTGTCGACCTGATGCCCAGAGATCCGGATATCCATATGTACCTCCACTTCAATTAGGGACGAGCGACCTAGGGCTGCGCCGGAACCGCGTCGATTGTGGGAACACCCCATAGCGGCTCGTCCAGGGACTTCAGAAACGCTGCGTGCCGTTCTAGTTCCACCGCACTCGCGGTGAATCGCCGCGCGGGCCGGACGTGTACCCGGCTCGGCGCCTCGGCGACGGTCTCCGGCATCACCGGCACTTCCTCGGCAAGCCCCAGCGTGATCTGGCGACCGCCGGTCAGCTCGACATAGACCTGCGCCAGCAGCTGCGCATCGAGCAGCGCGCCGTGCAGCGTGCGCGCGCTGAGATCGATACCGTAGCGGCTGCACAGCGCATCCAGCGTATGCTTGGCGCCGGGATGCCGGGTGCGCGCGAGCACCAGCGTGTCGACCATGCGACCGAGATCGACCAGCGGCCGGCTGCATTTGCCGAGCTCGCCATTCAGGAAGCCAAAGTCGAACCCGGCATTGTGCGCGACCAGCGGCGAGTCGCCGATAAAAGCGAGCAGGTCCTCGACGACGTCCTCGAACAGCGGCTTGTCGGAAAGGAATCGCTCGGACAGGCCGTGGACGTTGAACGCCTCCACCGGCATCGGCCGCTGGGGATTGATATAGGCGTGGAAATGGTTGCCCGTGGCCACCCGGTTGACCAGCTCGACACAGCCGATTTCGACGAGGCGATCGCCGCCTGAGAAGCTGAGTCCCGTCGTTTCGGTGTCAAACACGATTTCCCGCATGGAGCGCTTATCCACCCGGAGGCGGCGCGAGGCAAGCGATCACCGCGCGTACGCAATCTTCCGTAACCTGCAGCCCTTCGCCGGTGGGAATGACGAAATCGGCGCGGGCGCGCTTGTCCGCATCGGGAATCTGTCGGGCGAGGATGGCCTCGAAGCGCTCGGTGGTCATGCCCGGCCGGGCGAGGACACGCGCGCGTTGCACCTCTGGCGGAGCCGAGACGACGGCGATCTTGTCGACGTGGCGCCAGCCGCCGGCCTCGAACAGCAACGGTACGTCAAGAACGACCAGCGGCGACTCGGCATGCGCAGCGAGGAACGACTCGCGTGCTTCAGCGACGGCCGGGTGCAAAATCGCTTCGAGTCGCGCGAAGGCGGTAGGGTCGGCCACCACCGCCTCGCGCAGCAGCGTGCGATTCACGCCTAGGGCGCTGGTGGTATCCGGGAACTCCGCCTCGATCGCCGCAACCGCCGCGCCGTCCGGGCCCTGCAACTGGTGCACGGTCGCATCGGCGTCGAACACCGGCACCCCGTTCGCCGCGAACATCGCTGCCACGGTCGATTTGCCCATGCCGATCGAGCCGGTGAGGCCCAGCACGATCGGCCGCCCGCTCATGCGGTGAGCAGCGCGCGCAGGTCCTCGTCGCGGTCGCGCGGGGGCTCGGCGCCGAAGAACAGTTCGAAGGCCAGCGCGGCCTGGCCGACCAGCATCTCGAGGCCGTCCACCGTGTCCAGCTCCCGGTCTCGCGCCTGGGCGAGCAGCGGGGTCTCCAACGGGGCGTAGACGATGTCGTACACTACCGCATGCTCGGGGAGCGGATCGAGGTTCAGGTCGAGCGGCGGCTGGCCGTCCATGCCAAGCGGGCTGGCGTTCACCAGCAGATCGGCTGCCGGCAGGGGAGCGCCGATCGGCAGCGCGTCGCCCTTCACGCCGAAGCTGGAGAGCAGCGCCGCGCCTTTCAGCACGTTGCGGTTGAGGATGGTCACCTTGCCGATCCCGACCCGCGCCAGCGCAAACAGCACCGCCCGCGCGCCGCCGCCCGCGCCGACCACCACCGCGTGGCGGCCTTCCAGCTCCAGCCCGGCGATCGGCGAGAAGAAGCCGCCGGCATCGGTGTTGGTGCCGATCAGCGTACCGTCCTCGCCGCGGATCACCGTATTCATCGCGCCGATGGTGCTGCGCACGCCGCCGGGATCGCCGACCAGATCCATCACCGCGAGCTTGTGCGGGATGGTGACGTTGCAGCCGCGCCACTCGGCATCGTGCCGGGCGCGGTCGAAATAGCCGGCCAGATCTTCGTCGCGGACGTGGGTCGTGCGGTAGTCGCCCTCGATGCCGAGCGCATCGAGCCAGAACTTGTGGATGATCGGCGATTTGGAATGGGCGATCGGATCGCCGATCACCTCGGCATAACGAATCACTTGGCCATCACTCCCCGGGTGCGCAGATAGTCGAGAATCGGCAGCAGCGGCATGCCGAGGATGGTGAAATGGCTGCCGTCGGTCCGGCTGAACAGCTGCACGCCCGGCCCCTCGATCCGGAAACAGCCGACGCAGCCGGCAATCGCCGGCCATTCCAGATCGAGATAGGATTCGATGAACGCCGCGCTCAGCGGGCGGACGTGGAGCCGCGCACGATCGACATGCCGCCAAACCGGGCGGCCGCCCTCGGCGATCACGGCGGCGCTGTAGATGTCGTGGGTCTTGCCGGACATGCGCTGGAGATGGTCGCGGGCCTGTTCGCGGCTCTCCGGCTTGTCGAGCAGGCTGCCATCATCGAGCGCGACGAGCGAGTCGCCGCCCAGCACCAGCGCCTGCGGGGCCATGCGCGAGACCTTGAGCGCCTTCAGCTCGGCGAGCGCATCGGCGAGATCGCGGGGGGAGATGCCCTCCGCGAGAAGCGATTGCTTGGCGCTTGCCTCATCGACCAGCGCCGGCAGCGCCTCGTGCGCCACGCCCGCGGCATCGAGCATCGCCCGGCGCGAGGCGCTCTGGGAGGCCAGAACAAGAGTGGGCATTATCGGCGGTCCATTTCACGGTCGTTGCACAGCTGGATGATCGCGGCGGCGGTTTCCTCGATCGAGCGGCGGGTGACGTCAATCACCGGCCAGCCATTGTCGGCGAACATCCGGCGGGCGAAGGCAATCTCGCGCTGCACGGCTTCCTGATCGACATAGTCGGTCTCGGGCGCCTGGTTGAGCGAAAGCAGCCGGTTGCGGCGGATCTGCACCAGCCGGTCGGCGCTGGTGGTGAGCCCGACGATCAGCGGCCGCTTGAGCTGGAACAGCTTGGCTGGGGGCGGGGACTCCACCACGACCGGGATGTTCGAGACCTTGTAGCCGCGGTTGGCGAGATAGATCGACGTCGGCGTCTTCGACGAGCGCGACACGCCGGCGAGCAGGATGTCGCTTTCCTCCCAATCCTCCCAGCCGATGCCGTCGTCATGCGCGATGGTGAACTGGATCGCGTCTACCCGCGCGAAATAGGCTGCGTCGAGCATGTGCTGCCGGCCAGGCCGGGCCTTGGCTTCCTGGCCGAGCAGGTTGGAGAGCGCGTGGCTCACCTGGTCGAGCGGCGCGATCGCCGGCAGGCCCAGCGCGCGGCAACGCGTCTCCAGCATGCGGCGGATGTCGCGATTGACCAGCGTGTAGATCACCAGCCCGGGGTTCTGCGCGATCTCCTGCAGGATGCGTTCCAGATGCGCCTCGCTGCGCACCATCGGCCAGAAATGGCGGAGCGGCTCGACATCGTCGAACTGCGCCAGCGCCGCCTTGGCGATGTTTTCCAGCGTCTCGCCCGTGGAATCCGAGAGCAGGTGCAGGTGCAGCCGCATCAGGCTGGGGAGCGATCTGTGCATAACATGACGAACAAGCGGTAGCGTAACCGCAGCACCCGGCCAACCCGCCGAGATTCGGGAAAGCCCGACTGATTCGTCCACAGCCGCATCCCCAGCCTGTCCTTTCCATGCACAGGCTGTGAGTCTTGTGGACAGATTTTCCGAATCCGTGCGATTCCGTATGGCGACAGGAGTCAAATTGTTGGCAACCGACTCACATCGCCATAAGCCCCGGCTTTCACCGGCCAACAGACTCCAACATCCTGAGAATCGAATCTTCTAGTAGTGGGATCCCGGCTCTGACCTTTAGCGCTTCCAAGCCGCTGCTCGCGACCCTGCAAGGGACTCGCCAGCCCGTTCCGCCCGTCTGGCTCATGCGCCAGGCTGGGCGATACCTGCCCGAATATCGCGCGCTCCGTGCCGAGAAGGGGGGATTCCTTGCCCTCGCGATGGACTCCGAGTCCGCATCGGAAATCACCCTCCAGCCGATCCGCCGCTTCGGCATGGACGGGGCAATCCTGTTTTCCGACATCCTCGTGGTGCCGATGGCGCTCGGCCAGCAGCTGTGGTTCGAGACCGGCGAAGGCCCGAGACTCGCCCCGACGGTGACCGCGCGGGACGTGCTCGACGGCTTCGATGCCGATTCCAGCGTCCTGGAGCCCATCTACGGCACGATTCGACGGGTGAAGGCGGTACTGGACCCCACGACCACCTTCCTTGGCTTTGCGGGCTCTCCCTGGACCGTGGCGACGTACATGATCGCCGGGCAGGGGAGCCGCGAGCAGGCCGAGGCACGCCGCCTTGCCTATCGCGACGAAGGTCTGATGCAGGCGCTGGTGGATCGCATTGCCGACCAGACCATCGCCTATCTCCGCGCCCAGGCCGAGGCCGGCGTCGAGGCGGTGCAGTTGTTCGACAGCTGGTCGGGTAGCCTCAGCCCCGCCCAGTTCGAACGCTGGGTGATCGCCCCCAACGCCCGGATCGCGGCCGCTGTTCGGGATCTGGTGCCCGTGATTGGATTTCCGAAGGGGGCAGGGGGCAAGCTTGCCGCCTATGCCCGCGAAACCGGAGTCGATGCGATCGGACTCGACGAGACGGTCGACCCCGCCTGGGCCAATGCGGTGCTGCCGGAGGGGCTGCCGGTGCAGGGCAATCTCGATCCGCTGGCGCTGATCACCGGCGGGGCGGTGCTCGACAACGCCATCGACCGAATCCTCGCGGCGTTCCCGGAGCGGCCGCATGTGTTCAACCTGGGGCACGGCATCCTGCCCGACACGCCGATCGCGCATGTCGAGCAGCTGCTGGCCCGCGTGCGGGGGACTTCGGCATGATCGGCTGGCTGGGCGGTGCCTATCTTTGGGTGAAGGCGTTCCACGTCATCTTCGTGATATTCTGGATGGCGGGGCTGTTCCTGTTCCCACGCTACCTGATCCACCACCAAGAGGCGCTCGGCACGCCCGAGGCGGCGGCCTGGGCCAAGCGCGAGGGGATGCTCAAGCGGATGATCCTCACCCCCTCGATGCTCATCGTCTGGGTGCTCGGGTTGGCGCTCTCGGCCAATATCGGGCTGTTCGACGGGCAGGCGGGGATCGGCTGGCTCCACGCAAAGCTGTTGCTCGTCGTGCTGCTCAGCGGCTATCATGGCTGGGCGGTGGGCTATGCCCGGAAGCTGGGCCGCGGCGAGGCGCCGATCGCGACCCTCACGCTGCGCTTCCTCAACGAAGTCCCGGCGCTGGCGCTGGTCTTCATCGTCATTCTCGCGGAGGTGAAGCCCTTCTGAGAATCATCGCGATCAGCGCGCCTAGATCTGCGCCGAATCGCAGTTGACTTGGAGCACCCCGCTACCTAATTTTGTAGCCGTGTACCGAACCCCGGTACATCCTTCCTCCAAGCATCGAATCCTGCGCGTACACATCGCCGATCGACGCTCTCCCCCTACGAAATTCCGGACCTTCCATGCATCTCAAGGACCTCAAGAAAACCGCCCCCGCCGAGCTGGTCACCATGGCCGAGGCACTGGGCGTCGAGAGCGCGTCGACGCTGCGCAAGCAGGACCTGCTCTTCGCCATCCTAAAGGCCCAGGCCGAACAGGGTGACCAGATCATGGGCGAAGGCACGATCGAAGTGCTGCCCGACGGCTTCGGCTTCCTCCGTTCGCCCGAAGCCAATTATCTCGCCGGCCCAGACGACATCTATGTCAGCCCCAACCAGGTCCGGAAGTTCGGCCTGCGCACCGGCGACACGGTCGAGGGCGAGATTCGCGGGCCCAAGGACGGCGAACGCTATTTCGCCCTGACCAAGCTGGTGAAGGTCAATTTCGACGATCCGGATGCGGTGCGCCACCGCGTCAACTTCGACAACCTGACCCCGCTCTACCCAGAGCAGAAGCTGCGCCTCGACACGCTCGACCCCACGGTCAAGGACAAGTCGGCCCGCGTGATCGACATCGTCGCGCCGCAGGGCAAGGGCCAGCGCGCGCTGATCGTCGCGCCGCCGCGCGTCGGTAAGACCGTGCTGCTGCAGAACATCGCCAAGGCGATCACCGACAATCATCCCGAGGTCTTCCTGATCGTGCTGCTCATCGACGAGCGCCCGGAAGAAGTCACCGACATGCAGCGTTCGGTGAAGGGCGAAGTGATCAGCTCGACCTTCGACGAGCCGGCCACGCGACACGTCCAGGTCGCCGAGATGGTGATCGAAAAGGCCAAGCGCCTGGTCGAGCACAAGAAGGACGTGGTGATCCTGCTCGACTCGATCACCCGCCTCGGCCGCGCCTACAACACCGTGGTGCCGAGCTCGGGCAAGGTGCTGACCGGCGGTGTCGACGCCAACGCCCTGCAGCGCCCGAAGCGCTTCTTCGGCGCCGCGCGCAACATCGAGGAGGGCGGCTCGCTCTCGATCATCGCCACCGCGCTGATCGATACCGGCAGCCGCATGGACGAAGTGATTTTCGAAGAGTTCAAGGGCACCGGCAACTCGGAAATTGTCCTCGACCGCAAGGTGGCGGACAAGCGCATCTTCCCGGCGCTCGACGTCGGCAAGTCGGGCACCCGCAAGGAAGAGCTGCTGGTCGAAAAGGCAAAGCTCACCAAGATGTGGGTGCTGCGCCGCATCCTGATGCAGATGGGCACCGTCGACGCGATGGAATTCCTGCTCGACAAGATGAAGGATTCGAAGACCAACGAAGACTTCTTCGACAGCATGAATCAGTAAGCGGGGCAGTCGCTATCGTGATTTCGGAAAGGCCGGGCGCGGATGCCCGGCCTTTTTGCGTTCGTGCGCAGGGAACGTCTCCCCGCGGGCATGCGTAGGCGTTGCGTGCGCCGATCAGGGCGCTAGGGTTTTGCGATGATCGATCTCCTTCTCAGCGCCGCGGCGGCGGGCATCGGCTCCCCGCTCGATATCTGGCAGCACATCGTTGCCGACTTCTCCAATCTCGGCGATCCGGCGGCACTGGCGGCGTTCGGATCGGTGCTGATGATCGACCTGGTCTTGGCCGGCGACAATGCGATCGTCGTCGGTGCGCTGGCGGCGGGACTTCCGGCAGACCAGCGCAAGAAGGTGATCCTCATCGGCATCGGCGCGGCGCTGGTGCTGCGGATCGCCTTTGCGCTGATCGTCAGCTGGCTGATGGGGATCGTGGGGCTGATCTTCGCGGGCGGATTGCTGCTGCTCTGGGTCAGCTGGAAGTTCTGGCGCGAGATCCGCCATGGTGGCGAGAGCGCCGGGTCGGATGAGATCGCCGGCGACGAGCATTCGGGTGTGCGGGCTGCGCGTAGCTTCGCCGGGGCCGCTTGGGCTGTCGCGGTCGCCGACGTCTCCATGAGCCTCGATAATGTGCTGGCGGTCGCCGGCGCGGCGCGCGAGCATCCGGGAATCCTGGTGGTCGGGCTGCTGCTGTCGGTGGCGCTGATGGGGCTGGCGGCGAACCTGATCGCCAAGCTGATCGATCGCTACCGCTGGATCGCCTATTTCGGTCTGGCGGTCATTGTCTTCGTCGCGTTCAAGATGATCTACGAAGGCTGGGTGGGCACTGCCGAGACCGCGGGGATCACCAGCCTGTTCTGATGCCTCCTGGCCCCTCCCTGCGGTGCGGGGAGGGGTGGAAGGACCTCAGCCGAGGTTCACGGCGAAGAAGTCGGCAGTGCGCTTGTCGGCAAGCTGCGCGGCCTCTTCCGAACGCCGCTTGCCAAGTTCGGCGGCGAAGCCATGGTCCTCGCCTGGATAGTCGTACAGTGTGACCTTGGGGTGATCGTCCAGACCCTCATGCATCTTGGCCTGCACCTCGGGCGACACGAAGTGATCGGCCACCGGAATGTGCAGCATGAGCGGCTTGGCGATGGCATGCTTCTCGCCGAGCAGGCCGTCGATCCCGACGGCATAATAGCCGACGCTCGCATCGATATCGGTCCGCGCCGCCGTCATGTACGCAAGGCGGCCGCCCAGACAGAAGCCGACCGCGCCCACCTTGCCACCGCCCAGTTCGGCCCGTGCTACCTGGATGGTCGATTCGATGTCGGCGATGCCCTTGTCCTGATCGAACTTGCCGAACAGGTCGAACGCCTGCTGCATCTCCTCGGGCACGTCTGCATCCAGTTCGATGCCGGGCTGGAGACGCCAGAACAGGTCCGGCGCGATCGCCAGATAGCCTTCCTTGGCGAAGTCCTCGCACTTCTGGCGGATACCCTCGTTCACGCCGAAGATTTCCTGGATCACGATGATGGCGGCGCGCGGCGTGCCTTCTGGGCGCGCGACATAGGCGGAGAAGCTGCCGCTCTCGTCCAGCGCGTCGATCGTCAGGGTGCTCATAGCAGATACTCTCCGGTTAACCGCCGCTCAAGATCGAGCAGCCAGGATTTGGTCGTCGGCCCATCGCCGGCCGAATAGGCGCCCAGTCCGCCATCCTGGTTTACCACGCGGTGGCATGGGACAACGAGCGGGAAGGGATTACGGGCACAGAGCTGGCCGATCGCGCGTGCGCTGGAGCCCAGCGCGCGGGACAAGGCGCCATAGCTGATCGTCTGTCCGAACGGCACCGCGATCAAGCCATCCCGTAGGATAGTCCCCCGAGGCGTCGCGGCTGGCGCGAGCGGCAGTGCGAAGCCCTGGCGTTCGCCGGCAAACCATTGTTCGATCTGCTCCGCCGCCACACGCACCGCCGCCGCCGTCCCGCGCGCGGCGGCGGCGTCCACGCCGATCAGGATGCGGTGCAGCTGCCCCTCCTCGCCTTCGATCCGGATCGGGCCGATGGGCGTTGCGATGAGGGCATGGTCGCGCGCATACATGCGATACGGCCTAGCAGGGGGTCGGCGATGCGCTCAAGCGCGGAAGGGATCACATGAAGATCAACGTCGAAGTCGAATGCACGCCGGAAGAAGCGCGCCGCGCCATGGGGCTCCCCGATCTCACGCCGGTGCATGATCGCTACGTGAAGCTGATGGTGCAGGCGATCGAGAATCACGGCACGCCGGAAGGCTTCGAGCAGATGATGCGCAGCTGGGCGCCGATGGGCGAGGCGGGCATGAACTTCTGGCGCGGACTGTTCGACGCGGCGACCAAGAAGCCGGGTAGCTGAAAAGACCGATGGACACGATCTTTGCGGTTTCCAGCGGCGCGCCGCCCGCGGCGATTGCCGTCTTGCGGATCAGCGGTGCCCGCGCCTTTGCTGCGGTGCAGCAGCTGGCAGGTGATGTTCCTGTTGCAAGGCATGCTGCGCTGCGAACCTTGCGGGACACGCATGGGGAGCCGCTCGACCAGGCTCTGGTTCTGGTCTTTCCGGGTCCGCGATCGGCAACCGGCGAGGATCTTGCCGAGCTCCATCTGCATGGCGGCAGGGCGGTGGTACGGGCGGTGGAGGCGGCGCTTGGCGCCATGGAGGGGCTCCGCGCTGCGGAGGCAGGAGAATTCACCCGGCGGGCGCTGCTCAACGGCAGGCTGGATCTGACGGCGGCGGAGGGCCTCGGCGATCTGCTGATGGCAGAAACCGAGGCGCAGCGTCGTGCGGCGGTCCGGACTGCAGGCGGTGCGGTACGCCGCCATGCCGAAGATTGGACTGCCCGTCTGGTCGGTATCGCCGCGCGCATCGAGGCCGAGCTTGATCATGGCGACGAGGATGATGTCGCCGGCGTCGATCCGCTGCCGGCCCTGCGGTGCGCCGCGGCCGCGCTCGGGCACGACATTGCCGCCGTCGCATCACGGCCGCCGGTGGAACGGTTGCGGGACGGGCTTCGTGTCGTGCTGGGTGGTCCTCCCAATGCCGGCAAGTCGACACTGTTCAATGCGCTGGCCGAACGCGACGCGGCTATCGTGTCGCCCATCGCCGGTACGACGCGCGACCGGATCGAGGTGCCGGTGGTGCGTGAGGGCGTCGCATGGCTATTGGTCGATACGGCAGGGCTTGCCGAGGCGATGGACGATCCGATCGAGGCGATCGGCGTCGCGCGCGCGCGCGACGCCCTCGACGAGGCGGACCTTCTGCTGTGGCTGGGCGATGATGCTCCGCCCGCGCATCCCAGTGCGCTGTGGGTGCATGCGCGTGCCGACGCGGCGGATCGCCCCGAGGCGCACCGCGCGCAGATCGTCGTCTCGGTGCATGAGGGCAGAGGCGTGGATGCGCTGTGGCAGCGCATGGCGATCGCTGCCGCGGCGTTGTTGCCGCCGCCGGACCTCGTCGCGCTCAACGCGCGCCAGCGGGAATGGTGCCTCGTGGCTGTCGAGGCGTTGGGACGCGCAGCTGCGCTCGAGGATCCTTTGCTGTTCGCCGAGGAACTCCGCGCGGGGCGGCGGGCGCTTGATGCCATTACGGGCAGGGCGGCGGTGGAAGATGTGCTGGATGCGCTCTTCGGAAAATTCTGTATAGGTAAATAAAGTGTTTCACGTGGAACGCTGAACGAGCGCGTTCCGGCGCACCGCCTCTGGACAAGCGCGGCGCGAAAGCGTTTAGCGGATCCATGCAATTCGATGTGATCGTGATCGGGGGCGGCCATGCCGGCACCGAGGCGGCAGCCGCGGCCGCGCGCCGCGGCGCACGCACGGCGCTGCTCAGCTTCGATCTTGCCAAGCTCGGCGCGATGTCGTGCAACCCCGCGATTGGCGGGCTCGGCAAAGGGCACCTGGTACGCGAGATTGATGCGCTGGACGGGCTGATGGCGCATGCCGCCGATGCAGCCGGCATCCATTACAGGATGCTCAACCGTTCCAAGGGAACGGCAGTGCAGGGGCCCCGTGTGCAGGCTGACCGCACCCGCTACGCGGCGGCGATCCAGGCAATGCTCAAGGCGCAGCACGGGCTCACCCTTGTGGAGGGTGAAGCGGAAGCGCTCATCCTGGAGGGTGGACGGATCGCCGGGATCCGGCTTCGCGATGGCAACACGATGGCGACGCGGGCAGTCGTTCTCGCGACCGGCACCTTCCTGGGCGGTCGCCTGTTCCGGGGCGAGGAGCGGTTCGATGGTGGCCGGGTAGGGGAAGCGTCGGCACTTCGGCTTGCCTCCCAGCTGCGGGAACTGGCGCTGCCGATGGGTCGGCTGAAGACCGGCACGCCGCCGCGGCTCGATGGTCGCACGATCGACTGGGCGCGCACCGAGGAGCAGCCCTCGGATGCCGAACCCTGGACGATGTCCGCGATGACCGCGTCACGGCCACTGCCTCAGTTGCACTGCGCCGTCACGCGCACCACCCAGACCACCCATGATGCGATCCGCAGCGGGCTGGATCGATCGCCCTTATTCACGGGTGCAATCGAGGCACAGGGTCCCCGCTATTGCCCCTCGATCGAGGACAAGGTGCATCGCTTCGGCGATCGCGATGGTCACCAGATCTTCCTCGAGCCGGAGGCGCTGGACGATCACTGGATCTACCCCAACGGCCTTTCGACCTCGCTGCCGGTGGACGTGCAGGAAGCCATGGTCGCTTCCATTCCAGGGCTTGAGGCCGCCAAGATCACGGTGCCGGGCTATGCCGTGGAATATGACTATATCGATCCGCGCGCGCTGGAATCGACCCTGGCGCTGCCGCAAATCCCCGGCCTGTTCTTCGCCGGGCAGATTAACGGCACCACGGGCTATGAGGAAGCAGGCGGGCAGGGGCTGGCCGCCGGCGCCAATGCCGCAGCGCTCGCGCTGGACATCGCGCCCTTGGTCTTGGACCGCGCGACGTCCTATCTGGGGGTCATGGTCGATGACCTGGTGCTGCAGGGTGTTACCGAGCCTTATCGGATGCTGACCGCCCGTGCGGAATTTCGCCTGCGTTTGCGCGCCGACAATGCGGAGACGCGGCTGGGTCCAATTGCAGAGACGCTCGGCTTGCTGGGCGAGACCCGCCGGCAGCGGCTTGCGGCCCGGCGCGGAGGGCGAGCGCGGTTGGATGCGGTCTTTGCGATCGAGCGTACCGCCCATCAGCTCGCGGCACGCGGTGCTCCGGTTGCGCAGGATGGTGCCCGGCGCCCCGCGCGCGAGTGGCTGCGGTTTCCCGGTGTGACCCTTGACCAGGTGCTCGACGCCATGCCGGAGGCGGATCCACTGCTGCTGGCTGAATATGTCGAGGATGCGCGGTATGCCCCTTACCTCGAGCGCCAGGATGCGGAGGTCGCGCAGTTGCGGGCCAACGACGCCGTCAAGCTGCGCTCGGATATGGCCTACGGTTCCATTCCTGGGCTCTCAAATGAAATGGTGGAGCGGTTGACGGCGGCGGCGCCCGAAACATTGGGGGCGGCCGCGCGCATTCGCGGCATTACGCCTGCGGCACTCTCCGCAATCCTGCTGCACGCCCGGAAGGTTCCCGTATGACCGAAGACGACGCTCGATCCTGGGTTCGAGAGCGATATGGTGTTTCACGTGAAACACTGCTTTCTCAGTTTGGTGACCTCCTGGTTTCCGAGTCCGAGCAACAGAACCTCATCGCCCGGTCCACGCTGGACACCCTCTGGTCACGTCACCTGACCGATTCCGCGCAGCTTGTGCCGCTGTCAGAGGGATCGGGCGAGGGGATATGGCTGGATGTCGGGAGTGGGGCCGGACTTCCGGGGATTGTGGTTGCCATTTTGACCGAACGTCCGGTGGTGCTGGTGGAACCCCGCGCCAAGCGCGTCGCTTTCCTCCGAGACACTGCCGAGCAACTCGGTATCGCTAACCGAGTTACGGTCGTAGCGAGCAGGGTTGAGTCCTATCGCCCGCCGGCTCCCGTCGCGATTGTATCCGCTCGCGCGGTCGCGGAACTCTCGGCGCTAATCTTATCCACAGCACATTGCACCGATTCGTCCACAGTCTGGTTGCTGCCAAAGGGCCGCAGTGCACAATCGGAGGTGGATGCAGCGCGCGCGAAATGGCAAGGTCGGTTTCACGTGGAACCCAGCATCACGCAGCCGGACTCGGGCATCGTGGTCGCAACACAGATAGGCGCCAGATGATCACGATCACGATCGCCAATCAGAAGGGCGGGGTGGGCAAGACCACGACCGCCATCAACGTCGGCACGGCGCTTGCCGCTACCGGAAAGCGCGTGCTGCTGATCGACTTCGACCCGCAGGGCAATGCCTCGACCGGCCTCGGCATCAGCCACGGCGCACGCGAGCACTCAAGCTATGATCTGCTCGTCACCGACGCGGATCTGGAGGATGTGGCGGTCCCGACCAACGTTCCCGGGCTCGATGTCGTGCCGGCAACGCAGGACCTGTCCGGTGCTGAGATCGAGCTGATCGAGTTCGACGCGCGGACGCACCGGCTCGATGCGGCGATCAAGCGCCATCGTGCGGCGCGCTGGGATGTGATCCTCGTCGATTGCCCGCCCTCGCTGGGTTTGCTGACCGTCAACGCGATGGTAGCGGCGCATGCCCTGCTGGTGCCGCTGCAGTGCGAATTCTTCGCGCTGGAGGGCCTCAGTCAGTTGCTCAACACGGTTGAACGTATTCGCACCCGCTTCAATCCAGGCTTGTCGATCCTGGGCGTTGCGCTGACCATGTATGATCGGCGCAATCGTCTTACCGACCAGGTTTCAGAGGATGTGCGGGCGGTGCTGGGGCGGGTGGTGTTCGACACCGTCATCCCGCGCAATGTCCGCCTCTCGGAAGCACCCAGCCACGGCGTGCCTGCGTTGATCTATGATCATCGCTGCGCAGGTTCCGAGGCCTATATCGCGCTCGCCCGCGAAGTGATCGACCGTCTACCCAAGTTGCAGAAAGCCGCATGACCGATTCCCCCGCCGCCGCCCGTAAGCCTCGTCCTGGTCTCGGTCGCGGCCTTTCCGCGCTACTTGGCGAAAGCCTTCCGGAAGAGCCGATCAAGGGCAACCCGACCAGCAGTTCGGGCGTCCGGATGCTGCCGATCAGCTCGCTGGTCGCCGATCCCAATCAGCCGCGCCGACACTTCGACGAAGAAGCGCTGGATACCCTAGCTGAGTCGATCCGTACCCGGGGCCTGATCCAGCCCATCTTCGTGCGTCCGCATGGCCAAAGCTTCCAGATCGTGGCTGGCGAGCGCCGTTGGCGGGCGGCACAACGTGCGCGCCTCCACGAGGTGCCGGTGATCGTTCGCGAGTTGAACGATGCCGAGACGCTCGAGATCGCGCTGATCGAGAACATCCAGCGTCAGGACCTCAATGCGATCGAAGAAGCCGAGGGCTATGCGCGGCTGATCCGCGAGTTTGGCCACACCCAGGAGGCACTCGGCAAGATCGTCCACAAGTCGCGCAGCCATATCGCCAACCTGCTCCGCCTTCTCGACCTGCCGGAAGCGGTTCGCGAGTTGGTGGTCGATCGCTCGCTTGAAATGGGCCATGCGCGCGCGCTGATCGGCGCACCGGATCCGGAAAAGCTGGCACGGGAAGTGGTGGCGAAGGGCCTTTCCGTGCGTGACGCGGAAAAGCTGGCCCGAACCGCGAAGCCCGCACCGAAGCGCAAAACCAGCGAATCCAGCAACGAGCGGGACCCCGATATTGCGGCGCTGGAGCGGCATCTCGGCGACGTGCTCGGGTTGAATGTGCGTATCGCGCACGCGGAGAAGGGTGGGGCGCTTACCGTCAGCTATTCGACGCTCGACCAGCTCGACATGCTCTGCCAGCGACTGAGCGGCGAACGGATCTGATTTCTCCGCTCTGTCCCTAGTGGCAGGTTTGACCTTGTGCGGCAGCATGGCACGATTAACCCATGCTGCTTTCTGCGCCTGGCCGTGGGCCGATTCTGTCCTTCGACTTTCCGTTGTCGCGCAGTGCAGCCGAAGCGCGGCTGGCTGCATTCCTGCCCCATGCCGGGCGGGCCTATACCGACCATCGCAATGAAGACCATGGGGCAGGGAGGCATCATGGCGTTTCCCGCCTGTCTGCGGCGCTGCGTCGACGGTTGATCAGCGAAGAAGAGGTTGCCCGTGCGGTGGTTGCGCAGCACGGCGCCGACGCGGCCGGGAAGTTTCTCGCGGAGCTGGTCTGGCGTACGTACTGGAAGGGGTGGCTGGAACAACGTCCCGCTGTGTGGCGCGATTGGCGGGATGCCTGTGCCGCTTGGGACACCCGCACCTTGCCGGAGGGTTATGCGGCCGCGACTTCAGGGAAGACTGGCATCGACGCCTTTGACGCGTGGGTGCAGGAACTGCTGGAAACCGGGTATCTCCATAACTGGGCGCGGATGCAGTTTGCATCGATCTGGATCTTCACGCTCGGTCTCCCGTGGGAGCTCGGCGCGGCGTTCACTTTCGAGTATCTCATCGACGCGGATGCCGCATCGAATACCTTGTCGTGGCGTTGGGTGGCCGGACTGCATACCAACGGCAAGGCCTATTTCGCCAATGCAGAGCGCATTCATGCGCGCACCGGCGGGCGTTTTCGCCCAATGGGATTGGCGGAAGAGGGTGATGTTCCACGTGGAACAACGCCGCCGGCGTCGATGCCGCTTCGCGCCGTGACAAGGCCGGTCGCCGACACCGCGACGATGTTGCTCGTCACCCCGGAGGATCTGTCCCTGGAGACAGAACCGGACCTGGCGCAAATCGACGTCCGGTATGTGGTCGCTTGCCGCGCACATTGCAGGGGCGCCGGTGACATTGCGGCGGTGGCAGACGGTCTGCAGCGGGCCGCCAGCCATTGGCGAGCCCCAGCCGCCTGGGTCAACGACCTCGACGCGCTGTTCGCATTTGCAGTCGGGCAGGAATGCCGCCAGATCCTCACCGGCTATCTGACGATCGGTCCTATCGCCGACTCTGTTGCGACAGCTACGTTGCCGCCCGCGATGACCCTCGCGGAGCACCATCGTGAATGGGACCGCCGGGCCTGGCCTCATTGCTCGAAAGGCTATTTCGCACTCTCGAAACAGATCCCCATGTTGCTGCGTGCCGCAGGCATCGGCTGAGGCAACGCCGCATAATGCGGTCGGCCTGGTAAATATTCGCTTAAAGACGTCCGGCGGTGGATCCTAAGAAGCATCCTTGCACGAGCTCCCGGCATCCTGCACGACAATCGCATGGCTGCTTCCGACCCCACCCCCGAAGGGCTGACAATCGTCACCCACCCTCTGGTGCAGCATCGGCTGACGCGTCTGCGCGATCGTACGACGGCGCCGGCGCAATTTCGGGCCGAACTGCGCGCCATCTCCATGCTGCTCGGTGCCGCTGCGCTCGCCGATCTTCCGTTGCGTGTCGGGGCGATTGAAACGCCCGTTGCCGGCATGCTGGCGCCAGTGCTGGATGGGCTGCCGCTGGTGATCGCGCCGGTACTCCGCGCCGGGCTGGGGATGGCGGACGGAATAGTCGATCTGATGCCGGAGGCATCCGTCGCGCATTTGGGGATGCACCGCGATCCGACGACGCTTGATGCTGTCGAATATTATTTCAACGCGCCCAAAGATCTCGCCGGGCGACTCGTCGTGCTGGTCGATCCGATGCTGGCGACCGGGCACAGCGCAGTTGCGGCACTCGATCGGCTGAAGGGGTCAGGGGCGCGCAACCTGCGGTTTGTGTGTCTGCTTGCCGCCCGTCCCGGCGTTCTGGCGGTGCGCGCCGCGCATCCGGACGTGCCGATCTGGGCGGCGGGGCTGGATGCTGATCTCAACGATCATGGCTATATCGTGCCGGGGCTAGGCGATGCCGGGGATCGCATCTTCGGCACGGGTCACGCGTAGGATTTCGCTGTCCTAGCCGGAATGATAGCGCTAACCTTGCGGTCGGTCGCGATCCTGAACAGCATAAGAGTGGGCCCCCGACGACCCGACGCTGCATGTGTTCTCCCTATAGTGGCGGGCCGTGCGGGCGTTCGAAACCATGGGCCTGCGGGAGAGAGACATGCATCGCATTGCCCCCGTCGCCTTGCTCGCCGCCGTGCTCGCGCCTCTGCCTGCGACGGCGCAGACCACGCCGGATCCGCGTGCCGACGCCGACGCCAAGGCGGCAGCGATCGTCGCCCAGCTAACCACGGACGAGAAGCTCGGGCAGCTGCTGAATGTCGCACCGGCAATTCCGCGGTTGGGCATCCCCCGCTACAATTGGTGGACCGAATCGCTGCACGGTGGGCTCGGCACCGTGCCAACCACCAATTTCCCCGAACCGATCGGCCTTGCCGCCAGCTTTGATGCGCCGCTGGTCCAAGACGTCGCCACGGCGATCAGTCGCGAAGTGCAAGGTCTGCATGCCCTGGCGCGAGAAACAGGTCGCCTGGGCCGCATCGGCACGGGTCTGGATACCTGGTCGCCCAACATCAACATCTTTCGCGATCCGCGCTGGGGCAGGGGGCAGGAGACCTATGGCGAGGATCCCTTCCTCACCGCGCGCATGGGCGTGGCATTCATTGCAGGCATGCAGGGGCCGAACCCCGATCTGCCCGACGTGATCGCCACGCCCAAGCATTTCGCTGTCCATAGCGGCCCGGAATCGACGCGGCACGCCGCGAACGTCTTCATCTCGCGCCACGATCTGGAGGATACCTATCTCCCGGCCTTTCGCGCCGCGATCGTGGAGGGCAAGGCGGGATCGGTAATGTGCGCCTATAACCGCATCGACGGCCAGCCCGCCTGTGCCAGCGACGAATTGCTCAAGTCGCATCTGCGCGGTGCCTGGGGCTTCAAGGGCTATGTCGTGTCCGATTGTGATGCGGTGAAGGACATCAGCGACAACCATCATTACGCACCGGACGGGGCCACGGCGGTCGCGGCGGCGATCCGCGCAGGGGTCGACAATGAATGCCACACCCAGACCCTGACCGATACGGCCGGGCTGGGTGACCGCTATCGTGAGGCCCTCGCCAAGGGATTGATAACGCAGGCGGAACTCGACCGTACGCTGACCCGCCTGTTCTCCGCGCGGCTGCGCAACGGCGATCTCCCGGGGATTCGCGCCAGCCATGGCAGACGCAGCGATATCGGCACGCCCGCGCACCGGGCGCTGGCGCTGCAGGCCGCGGAGCGGAGCCTGGTGCTGCTCAAGAATGACGGCCTGCTGCCGCTCAAGCCAGGTAGCCGGATCGCGGTTATCGGCCCGCTCGGGGACGCGACGCGCGTGCTGCGCGGCAACTATTCCTCGCCGCAATCGGGCATGCCGGTATCGGTCGTGGAGGGCCTGCGCCGCGCCTTTCCTGCAGCAGAGGTTCGCTACGCGCCCTTCGGCTCCTCGGTCACGGACGGCGATCCGGTGCCCGGCTCGGCGCTCCGTACCCCGGACGGGAAGCCCGGCCTGCTCGCGCGCTATTACAACCCGGTCACGCCGCCCCCCGCCGAATTCGCCCCCGGCACCTTCGGCGAAGCGACCAAGGCGATGACGTTCGCCAGCGCACCGGTCGTGACTCGGGTGGAGGCGGACGTGTCCGCACGCAGCCTCGATCTGGCCCAGGTCTCGGATCATCACCGCACGACATGGACCGGCTATCTCGTGCCGCCGGAGACCGGCACCTATCGCCTCGGCCTCGCCGGTTTCGCCGGCGAGATGCGTTTCGAAGGCAAGCCCTTCGTCGATCTCAGCAAGGGCGGGTGGGGGACGCTGCCGACCATGCGCGAGGTGCAGCTCATCCAGGGCCGACGCTATGCGATCGAGGTGCGGACGGACGAGCATGTCCTGTCCGGCATCGATCTCGTCTGGAAGCGGATCGCGGCAGATCCCATGGCGGAGATGAAGGCCGCCGCAGCCCGCGCCGATGTGCTCGTCGCGGTGGTGGGGCTCACCTCCGATCTCGAAGCCGAGGAATCGCCGCTGCAGATCCCCGGTTTCAAGGGAGGCGACAAGACCAGCCTCGATCTGCTGCCGGATCAGCAGGCCCTGCTGGCGGCAGCCCGGGCGACCGGCAAGCCGCTGATCGTCGTTGCCATGAACGGCAGCCCGCTCAACCTCGCCTGGGCCAAGGACAACGCGGCGGCGATCCTCGAAGCCTGGTATCCGGGCGAGCAGGGCGGGACCGCGATCGCCAATGTCCTGTCCGGCAAGACCAACCCCTCCGGCCGCCTGCCGCTCACCTTCTACCGCAGCGTCGACGATCTGCCGCCCTTTGGCGACTATGGCATGCGAGGGCGAACCTATCGCTATTTCACCGGCACGCCGGTCTATCCATTCGGTTTCGGTCTCAGCTACACCAGCTTTGCCTATGGTGCGCCGGTAGTCGACCGGGCAGAGGGCGGGCCAGGCACCGGGCTGGTGGTTACGGCCGAGGTGCGTAATATCGGCGCGCGCGCGGGCGACGAGGTGGCTCAGCTCTATCTCAACTTCCCCGACGAGCCCGGCACGCCCAAGGTGGCGCTGCGAGGGTTCCAGCGCGTGTCGCTGCAGCCGGGCGAGGTGCGGAAGCTGCGGTTTTTGCTGTCCCAGCGGGATCTGAGCGCTGTCACGCCGGAAGGGCGCCACCGCCTGTTCGCCGGCACCTATCGTGTGACGGTGGGCGGCGGCCAGCCCGGCACCGGCGCACCAAGCGCCTCGGTGCAGTTCAAGCTCGCCAAGGCGGTCGATCTTCCCGATTGAGCGGACCTTCTCGCCACCCGCGTGCATTTCCGCTTCATCTCGGCTAGCGCGGGATCAACATGAGGGGGATTTGATGGCGGGTGGCCTGGTCGCATTGCTGGACGATATCGCGGCGCTGGCGAAACTGGCGGCGGCATCGCTGGACGACGTCGCCGGGGCGGCGGGCAGGGCCGGTGCCAAGGCCGCGGGGGTCGTGATCGACGATACCGCGGTGACGCCGCGCTATGTCGTGGGGCTCACCCCCGATCGGGAACTGCCGATCATCGGCAAGATCGCATTGGGTTCGATCGCCAACAAGCTGCTGGTGATCCTGCCGCTGGCGTTGCTGCTCAGCGCGTTTGCACCCTGGGCACTGACGCCGATCCTGATGCTCGGCGGCACTTATCTGTGCTTCGAGGCGGCCGAGAAGATCCTCGAGGCGCTGACCGGCGGCCATGGTGCGGACGAAGTGACCGCGATCACCGATCCCAAGGCGCTGGAGAAACGTCAGGTGCTGGGCGCGATCCGCACCGATCTGATCCTGTCGGCCGAAATCATGGTCATCGCGCTGGCGCAGCTGCCTGCCGACATGTCGTTCGTCACCCGCGCGGGGGCGCTGGTTCTGGTGGCGCTGGCGATCACCATCGGTGTGTACGGTGTCGTCGCGCTGATCGTGAAGATGGATGATATCGGCCTGCACCTCAGCCGTGGCGGTGGGGCAGGCGGCATGGCGGTGTTCGGGCGTGGGCTGGTGAACGCGATGCCGGTACTGCTGACCGCGCTCTCCCATATCGGCGTGGGCGCCATGGCCTGGGTCGGCGGCGGTATCCTGCTGCACGGGCTGGAGGAATTCGGGCTGGGCACGGTGCCGCACGCGCTACATCACTGGTCCGAGGTGGCGGGGGCGGCAACGGGTCCGCTCGGCAGCGTGGTCGAATGGCTCGTCTATGCACTCGGGTCGGCGGTGGCCGGGCTGCTCGTGGGCGGGATCGTCGCGGGGCTGCTGCACCTTATCCCACGCAAGGCGCACTGAGGTTCGAAGGATCCTCCCGGTATTGGGAGGATCTCGGACCGATCCCGCTCCCTGCGCGTTCGCCCCCCTGACCAGGGAGGCCCCGCATGCCCATCACCATCAACGGCGTCGAACATGAGCTCGATGTCGATCCCCGTACCACTCTGCTTGATTTCCTTCGCCGCGATGCCGGCCTCACCGGCACCAAGAAAGGGTGCGATCACGGCCAGTGCGGCGCGTGCACGGTGCTGCTCAATGGCCAGCGGATCAACAGCTGCCTCACCCTCGCGGTGATGCATGAGGGCGACAGCGTCACGACCATCGAAGGGCTTGGCACTCCCAATGCCCCGCACCCGCTGCAGGCAGCGTTCGTGCGGCATGATGGCTACCAGTGCGGCTATTGCACCCCGGGCCAGATTTGCTCGGCCAAGGCGATGCTGGACGAGATTGCGGCGGGCTGGGCCAGTGTGGTCAGCGACGATCTCGCGGGCACGCCCGTGCTCAGCGAGGACGAGATCCGCGAGCGGATGAGCGGCAACGTCTGCCGCTGCGGCGCCTATTCGAACATCGTGGCGGCCATCGTCGACGTCGCGGGGGCGCGGGCATGAAGCCGTTTGACTATCAGCGCCCGCATGGGCTGGGCGACGCGCACCATCTGCTCGTCGACGACGGCGCCAAGCCGATCGCCGGCGGCACCAACCTGCTCGACCTGATGAAGCTGGAGGTGGAGACGCCACAGGCGCTGGTCGACATGAACCGTCTGCCGCTCGGCGGCATCGAGGCGGACGGGGAAGGGCTGCGAATAGGCGCACTGGTCTCCAACAGCGCCTGCGCCGCCGATCCTCGCATCCGCGCGGACTATCCGGTGCTGGCGCGAGCGATCCTGGCAGGCGCGACCTTCCAGCTGCGAAACAAGGCAACGACCGGCGGCAATCTCTGCCAACGAACGCGCTGCTATTATTTCACCGACCTCTCCCAAGCCTGCAACAAGCGGGCGCCAGGCACAGGGTGTGCGGCAATCGGAGGGTTCAACCGCATCCACGCGATCCTGGGCGCGAGCGACGCCTGCATCGCCACCTATCCCGGCGACATGGCCGTCGCCCTCTCGGCACTCGACGCGACCGTCGAGATTGTCGGCTCCAGCGGCGACAAGCGACTGGTGCCGGTGCGCGATTTCCATCGGCTTCCCGGCGATACACCCGAACACGACAATGTGCTGGAACCCGGCGACGTGATCACGGCGGTGCTGCTGCCGGCCTCGGTCCGCGGCACCCAGCTGTACCGCAAGGTGCGCGATCGTGCCTCCTATGCTTTCGCGCTGGTCTCGGTGGCCGCAGTGATCCAGATCGACGATGGCGTGATCGCCAGGGCGCGGCTCGCTTTTGGCGGGCTGGCGCACAAACCCTGGCACGATGCGCGGCTGGAAGCGTTGCTGGAGGGTCAGGCGCCCTCCGACGCGCTGTTCGACCAAGCCGCTGCCCTGCTGCTCGAGGACGCCCGTGGGCAGGGCAGCAACGACTTCAAGATTCCGCTGACGCGCCGCACGCTCAAGGCCGTGCTCCGCGAAGCCACGGGAGGCACGCTGTGACCCGCACCTACACGATGGAAAAGCCGGACGAGCGCAACCGGCTCGACGCGATGGCGCAGGGCATTATCGGTCTGCCGCTCGATCGGCCCGATGGCAGCGCCAAAACGACTGGGGTCGCGCCCTATGCCGCGGAATATGCGATTGCGGATTGCGCGGAAGGCGTGCTGGTGCTCTCGACGATCAGCCGCGGCGAGGTGATCGAGATCGAGTCCGCGCCGGTGCTGGCGATGCCGGGCGTGCTGGCCGTGATCGCCGATCCGCGGATGATCGCCCGGTCGGCGCAGGGCGGGGCGGGCAAGTCGCCCGTTCGCGAGATCCACAAGGTCGCATATTTCGGCCAGCCGGTCGCGCTGGTTGTCGCCGAGACGTTCGAACAGGCGCGCGATGCCGCTACCCGACTGCGTATCGCCTATCGCAGCGATGATCCCGCACGCGTGCCGCTCGATCAGGATGACGGGCACGCCACGCATGAGCCTTTCGGCGATCCCGTGCAGCAGGGCAATCTCGATGCGGCGATGCGCGACGCCGATCATGCGGTCGACGTGACCTACACGACCGAGGGGCATGCCAGCGCCGCAATGGAGCCGCATGCCAGCATCGCCGAATGGGATGGCAACACCCTCACTGCCCATTCGAGCCTGCAGATGCTAAAGTACAACCAGAAGGAACTGGCCGATGCGCTGGGGCTGCAGCCGGAGCAGGTCCGGCTCGTCGCGCCCTATGTCGGCGGCGGTTTCGGATCCAAGCTGGGGATCAGCGCCGAGCTGACCGCGGCCGCGGTGGCAGCGATCGAGCTTGGCCGGCCGGTACGGGTCGTAATGAGCCGCCAGCAGGTGTTCCAATGCGTGATGCGGCGCTCCGAGACGCGACAGCGTATCCGGCTTGCCGCCGATGCCGAGGGCCGGCTGCACGGCTTCGGGCATGAGGCCTGGGTCTCCAACCTGCCCGGCGAAAAGTTTGCCGAGCCGGTAACCCAGGCGAGCGAGTTCCTGTACCGGGGCGAGCATCGCACGCTGCGCATCGATCTCGCGCGGATCCACCGGATGACGGCGGGTTCGGTTCGCGCGCCGGGCGAGGCGGTGGGCATGCAGTGTCTCGAGGCGGCGATGGACGAGCTGGCGCTGGCGACCGGGATCGACCCAGTCGAGCTGCGGCTGCGCAACATTCCCGAGGAACATCCGAGCGAGGGGCTGCCCTACAGCTCGCGGCGGCTGGCGGAATGTCTCAAGGTTGGGGCCGAGCGTTTCGGCTGGGACGGCGGCGATCGCCGCCCGGGCCAGCGCCGCGAGGGCGAATGGTGGATCGGCACGGGCATGGCGACCGCCTGCCGCGTCCACAATCTGAACGAGGCGCAGGCCAGAGTGACGCTGTCGGTGGACGGTACCGCCATGGTCGAAAGCGACATGACCGATATCGGCACCGGTACCTATGCCATCCTCGGCCAGATCGCCGGCGAGATGCTCGGCCTGCCGCCCGAGAAGGTGCTCGTCCAGCTGGGCGATACGCGGTTTCCGCCAGGCTCAGGCTCGGGCGGCAGCTGGGGCGCGGCATCGACCGGCTCAGCCGTGTTCGTCGCGTGCGAGGCGATCCGCGAGCAGCTGGCCGGCATGCTCGACTGCGACGAAAGCGCGCTGACGCTCAAGGACGGCACCGCCATTTCGGGTAATCGCCGCATCCCCTTCACCGAGCTGCTCACGGCAGATCTGACCGAAACCGGCCATTTCAAGAATGGCGGCATCGACGAGACGCTGGCGATCGCGATGTACGGCGCGTTCTTCGTCGAAGTGGGCGTAAATGCCTATACCGGCGAGACGCGTGTCCGCCGAATGACCGGTGCGTTCGGGCTTGGGCGCGCGCTCAATGCGAAGACCGCGACGTCGCAGTGCCTGGGCGGCATGGTATGGGGCATCGGCAGCGCGCTGACCGAGGAACTGGTGTTCGACCCGCGCGACGGGCATCTCGTCAACCATGATCTGGCGGAATATCATGTACCGGTGCATGCCGATGTGCCGGCGCTGGACGTGGTGCTGGTCGACGAGCGCGATCCGGCAGGCAGCCCGCTTCAGGCCAAGGGCGTCGGTGAACTTGGCATCTGCGGCGCTGCCGGTGCCGTCGCCAATGCCATCCATCATGCGTGCGGCGTGCGCGTCCGCAGCTTCCCGATCACAGCCGACAAGCTTCTCGACGCCCTGCCCGCGGTTTGAACGGGCTCGCGCAAAACCTCGCGCAAAAAGGTAAATCTTATAGCAGGTTAATCCGAAATTGCTCTGTGTCGGAATTGCTCCTCGGTCCCGCCCCGGCTACGCGTCGTTACGCGCGCAGACGGTTCGGGATCGACGGCCGCCGCGCCGATCGCCGGCGTCAGCCGGTGAGGGACTCATCCAGCACAGGGGAGCATCTGGATGCCGAACTACCCGCTCACGCGGTTTAACGAACAGGGATCGCTGACGGAAGATGAAGCGGCCGTGCTGCGCGCGCTGGGGGAATCCGCCGCGCTGCATCGCCGGCAGAGCGTCATCCGGCGCGAGCGTGCCGCCGTCGACTCCATCTATATGCTGATAGAAGGCTGGGTGACCTCGGCGATCCGATTGCCGAGCGGCCAGCGACAGGTCGTGAAGGTGCATATCGCCGGCGACATGCTGGGTACCCCGAGCATGGTCCTGCACCACGCTGCGGACACGCTGACGGCGATCACCGATTGCCGCGTCGCTGCCCTGCCGCTGACCCGATTGCGCGAGTTGCTGATCGCCTATCCGCGGCTCGGGCCGTTGTTCTTCATGTCGGTGCAGGTCGAGCGGCTGGCGCTGATGGATATCGTCGCGGCGATGGGCAAGGCCTCGGCGCGCGAGCGGCTGGTGCGGCTGCTGCTCGATCTGCACGATCGCCTCGCCAAGATCGGCGCGGTGGAGAATGCCTGTTTCGACATGCCGCTGACGCAGGAACTGCTCGGAGACGTGCTGGGGCTCACCGCCGTCCACGTCAACCGCACGATGCGGCTGCTCGAGCGCGAGGGCCTGATCGCCCGGCACGGGCAGCGCATCAGCCTTGTCGACCTCGAGCGACTGCGGAAGATCTCGCCGGTGCCGCCGCGGCAGATCCGGTTCGATCCCGTCTGGCTGCCCGGCCCGGGCGAGATGTGACGCTCAGCCGAGCAGCGCGTCCACGGCGTCCAGCAGCTCGCGCTCGCGAAACGGCTTGCGGAGTTGCGGTACGTCCCCGGGCAGGTCCTCGGCGGTATCGGTATAGCCGGTCAGCAGCAGGAATGGCTGGGGCAGGCCGGCGCCACGGGCGCGGTGAATGAACTCG
Organism: Sphingomonas sp. R1; assembly: GCF_025960285.1. Lineage (GTDB taxonomy): Bacteria > Pseudomonadota > Alphaproteobacteria > Sphingomonadales > Sphingomonadaceae > Sphingomonas. The sequence goes on from NZ_CP110111.1 coordinate 2,564,708, forward strand.
CCGCCGGTGCCGCCGGGCATCATGTAATCGGTGATGACCAGTGCCGTGCCCGGCGCCCCGGCGAGTACGGCCATCCCCTCGCTGAGCGATTCCGCTTCCGCCACCTGATGGCCGTGCGCCCGCAGCACTTCTGCCGCGGCTTCGCGAACCGCGGCATCATCATCGACCAGGAGGATTTCGGCCGTGCGCGTAGGCCGGTCGCGGACCGGATCGGCGATGGCATCGGGGGGCTCGGTCGCCGGCAGGACAAGCGTGGCGTTGGTGCCCTGGCCCGGCGTGCTTTCGAGTACCAGCCGACCCGCCGATTGCTCTGCGAAGCCATGGACCATCGACAGGCCCAGCCCGGTTCCGCGATCCCCGGTCTTGGTCGTGAAGAAGGGCTCCATCGCCCGGCGCAGGGTCGCAGCGTCCATCCCGCAGCCATCATCGCGTACGGCAAGCGCCAGATAGTCGCCCCGCGCCAGTCCGCGTGTTTCATCGCGGCGGGCGGGCCGGGCCGAGACGGTGATGGTGCCGCTGATCCGTCCGCCGGTCCGGATCGCATCGCGCGCGTTGATCACCAGATTGAGCACGGCCAGTTCGAGCTGGTTGCGATCGGCCCGCACCGCCGGCAGATCATTGTCAGCATCGATGGTGCAGCCGATCGCCGGTCCCACCGATCGTTGCAGCAGTTCGTGCAGATCGGTGAGCATCGTCCCGACCAGGATGGCCTCGGGCATCAGCGCCTGGCGCTTGGCATAGGCGAGCAGCCGCGCGACGAGGGTGCGGGCCCGTTCGGCACTATGGGTAGCGCTATCGATGTAGCGTAGCGCCTTGGCATCGTCGCCGATACGCGCGCGCAGCAGGTCCAGCCCGCCCAGTATCGGCGTCAGCAGGTTGTTGAGATCATGCGCCACGCCGCCGGTGAGCCGCCCCAGCGCTTCGAGGCGCTGGGCCTGCACGGTCGCCGCCTGGCGCTGGCGAAAGCGGCGGAGCTCGACGACCAGGGCGAAACCCAGCGCGGCGAAGAGGGTCAGTGCCAACAGCCCCCCCCCGATCAGCACCATGCGCGTCTGCCGGGTAAGCGCGGTGAAGCTGCCCCGCGGAACGGCTACTTCCACCCGCCATCCTGCCTCCGGAATGGCGACACGCGTCGCCTGCGCGGCGTCCTGATCCAGCGCACCGGATTGGGCGACCAGCGCGCCGCGCCCGTCGAACAGCCGCAAGCGCCACCCGGGCGGCACGTCCTCGGAGCGCAGCAGACGCTGCATGGCCCGCGCCGGCACGACCGCGGAGACGACATAGCGGGCGGCGCCGTCCTGGAGGACGGGTGCCCGCACGGCGAAGGCAACGGCGCCGCCAGGCCCACGGACGACATGCCCCACCTGCGGCCGGCGCGTTCGCACCGTTTCCGCAAGGCTCGCCCCGTCTACGACTTTGCCGAGATGGCCGCCAATGGGACGTGGCAGGTCGAGGATCCGGTTGCCGGCCGGATCCGCGATGCTCAGCGTGCTCCAGTCGGGGTGATCCTCCATCAGCCGCATTCCCAGTTGGGAGAATCGCGGCCGGTCGATGGCGGAATCGAGCGAAGGCGAACGGCTGATCATCTTCACCGCGTCCAGCGTTGCGGCGATCTCGCTCCCTATCAGGCGCGCGGTGGAGCGACTGGCGAGCGCTGCCTGCCGATCCAGCGACGCACGCTGTTCCCGCAAGGTCACCGCGCCATAGGCCGCGCCGAGCACGACGATCGGCACCATGCCGGTCAGACCCATCAGGATCAGCGAACGTCGCACCTCTGGACCGTCCCCGTTACAAGGGACAACTAGGTCCCTGCTGGAGCAGGCATGTATTTCACGAGAAAAGTCAAACCTATATCCTGGATCAATACCTAACCCGTAACGACGCGGGACATCACCGACGCGGCAGCGCGTAGGCGATGATCGAATCGCCCCGCTTGGTGCCGAGCGAGCCGTGCCCCCCTGCCGCGATGACGACGAACTGGCGCCCGCTGCGGGCCGACCAATAGCTCATCGGCGTGGCCTGGCCGCCGGCGGGAAGCCGTCCGCGCCACAGCACCTTGCCCGTCGTCACGTCATAGGCGCGCAGATAATAGTCGAGCGCCGATCCCATGAACGCGACGCCGCCTGCCGTCAGCATGGGGCCGCCCAGCGAGGGGACTCCCAGCTTGAAAGGCAGCGGTACCGGGGTCTGGTCACGCGACGTGCCGTTGCGATGCTGCCAGACCTTCTTGCCGCTCACCAGATCGATGCCGGCGACATAGCCCCAGGGCGGGGCCTGACAGGGCAGGCCGAGCGGCGAGAGGAAAGGATTGAGGGCAACGGCAAACGGGGCGCCCGTATTCGGATTGAAGCCCTTGATGTCCGATCCCCCGAAATCCGATCCTCCGGCCGGTCCGCGCAGCTTCGGATCGGCGGCGTCGGATTCGGGCCGCGGAACCAGCCGGTCGACAAAGGCCATGTAGTTGGGGTGGGCAAAGGCGATCATCCGCACGGGATCGATCGCCATGCCGCCCCAGTCCATCACCCCGAAATTGCCTGGAAAGACCAGGGTGCCCTGTTGCGACGGCGGCGTGTAGGGTCCCTCATAGCGCAGACGCTTGAACTTGATCCGGCAGGCGAGCTGATCGAACATCGTTGCACCCCACATGTCCGCGTCCGTCACGCGCTCCTTGGACATGAGGCTCAGCGCGGACTCGGGCTGGGTAGGGGAGGTGCGGTCGCCGGCGGCGGCACCCTGGGGCACGGCGATCTCGCGTACGGGGACGAGCGGCTCGCCGGTACGCCGATCGAGCACGAACAGGTTGCCGGTCTTGGTCGACTGAATCAGCGCCGGTACTCGGCCCTTGCCGGGCAGGTTCAGGTCCACGAGTGCGGGCTGGGCGGGAACGTCCATGTCCCACAGGTCGTGATGGACCGTCTGGAAGCTCCAGCGCACCTTGCCGGTCGCCGCCTCGAGCGCGATCACGGAGGTTGCGAAGCGCTCGGTCTCCGGCGTGCGGCGGCCACCCCATTGGTCGATCGCGGCCATGCCGGTCGGAATGTAGACGAGGCCCAGCGCGGGATCGGCGGCGGCGATGGTCCAGCTGTTCGGGCTGGAGGGCACGTAGCGGCCGGCGCCGGGGGCCTTGGGGGTCGTGTCGCCGGGATTAGCCGGATCGAATGCCCAGACGGCGCGGCCGCTGGTCACGTCATAGGCGCGCACCACGCCCGAGGGCATGAAGGTCGTCTTGTTGTCATAGACCGCGCCACCGAAGATCGCGAGATTGCCGATGATGACGGGCGGCGAGGTGATCTGCCACCAGCCACGCTGCTGGCCGGGCAGGCCCGGCCACACATCGACCTGCCCGCCCGTGCCGAACCCGGGGCAGGGACGGCCGCTGGCAGCGTCGAGCGCGATCAGGCGCGCATCGTTGGTGCCCATGAGGATCCGGTTGGCGCAGATGCCGCCGGTGCCGGGCGCGGCGCCATTGCTGTGATAGGATACGCCGCGGCAGGTGAGGTGCTGCATGTCCTGCGAGGCGCGGATCTGCGGATCGTAACGCCAGACCTGCTGGCCCGTCTCCGCATCCAGCGCGAAGACGATGTTGTGCGGCGAGCACAGATAGACGCGGTCGCCCACCTTGATCGGCGTCACTTCATAGGTGAACTCGTCGGGGTCGGCGCCGGTCTTCAGATCGCCGGTGTGGAATTCCCATGCTTTTTCGAGTCGACCAACATTGGCGGGAGTGATCTGGTCGATCGGCGACCAGCGATCGCCGCGCCACGACCGGCCATAGGCGTTCCAGTCCTCCCGGGGCGTGCCGCCAAGGACGCTGGCGGGCGCGACGCCGCGGGCCCCGGGCAGGCTGCCGGCAAGGTCGTGCGGGTTGGTGAAGGCGGTTACGAGCAGCACCAGCGCCGCCAGCCCTAGGCTGCCGACCAGCGGCCAGGCGCGGCCCGGCCAGCGCGGCGAGCCGAGCCGGCGGACCACGGCCGGCAGTGCGAGCACGACCCCCAGCGGCACGAGGATGTCGCCGCGTGGGGCCAGCGCCCAGAAATCCCAGCCCGCTTCGGCCACGGCCCAGATCATCGTCGCGACGAGCAGCAGCGCGTATAGCAGCAGCGCCATCGGCTTGCGGCGATATAGCAGCCATGCGCTGGCGATCAGCGCCAGCCCGGCCAGCAGATAATAGACAGATCCCCCCAGCAGCGCGAGCCAGAGCCCTCCGCCGCCGATCGCAAGCCCCACCAAGGCAAGGATCGCGGCGAGCACGGTGAGCAGGCGCGAGGATCGTTGCTGGTCGGCCATGGCACGCTCCGGAACCGTCTTCAGGGGATTGCCGGCCCAACCGGTCGCGATGGCTGCGGGTTCCGGAAGGGAGGAGGACTAGGCAAGTTTTTCCTAGCGTCCGCGCCCGGTGCGGGTGGCGCTGTTCCTATAAGAGACAGGTGGAGACGGGTTCTGTCTCCCGATGTGCAGTGGAGCAGGCCTTGGCAGAACGCGTCCTTCGTCTGAACGGCACCCCGCCGATGCGTTCCGGGGGCATGGTTCGGTGAAGATCCTCTTCTACCTTCCGGTGATGACGCCGTGGTGGTTCGACCAGGTATTCGAACCGCTGATCCGGCGTGTCGCAGCGGTCGCGGAAGTCCACGTCCTTGCGCCCGCGCCGTGGCAGAATACCGGCATCGGTGCCGATCAGCTGGAACGCTGTGCCGATCTTGACGGGGTGCAATGGTCGATCGTCGACGATGCCGATCACCCCAGCCTGCGTACGGTGCCGGCCGATCCCGAAGGCCTGGTCGCCTTTGTGGCAGCGATTGCGCCCGATCTGGTGCTGTGCCGCAGCGCCGATGTCGACACGCCGCGCCGCTTTCCGGGTGTCGTCCGCCACATCATGGAAGCGGTGCTTACCCCCTTCGATCTCGGCGACCGGCCGAACACCATCTTTCTGCCCGAATCGCCCTTCGCGAACGGTGCGATGCCGGAGCTGACGGCGCAGCAGGCGGCGCAGATCGATGCGCTGATCACGCCCTGCTGGGACGACATGCAGGCGCATTGGCGGGCCGCAATCCCCGATCGTGCGACCGTCTTCGGTGCGTTCGACCTGCCGCTGGATCGTCCGGCGATCCTGCTCCCGCTCGAATATGCCCATGCCGAGAATTTCTATCTGCAGCACCGGCCCGGCGGCCTCGACGATGAAGCGCTCGTCCGTCAGGCCGCAGAGTCGGTCGCGGCGGCGGGCATGACGCTGGTGGTGACCGATCACCCGCTCAACAGCCTCTATGTCGAACGCCAGCCCCTATACGACGCCATCCACGCGCTCGACGGGCCCGTCCTGGCGGATCCTGCCGCCCTCGGCCAATCCGCCACCACGGCGCTGCTCGCGCATGTCGACGGCGTCCTGCTCGGCGATTCCAAGACCTTCGCCACTGCAGCCGCCTTCGGCACCCCGATGTACCGCGCAACCCGCTTCGAAAGCGCGCCTTGGCTGCATATGGAAACCGATCTTTTCCGCTTCCTCGCCGCCGTGTCCGCCGGCACCGCTGCGCGCCCTGACGCCGCGCTCGTCCGGCGCTGGTTCGGCTATCACTATGCAAACGAGGCCTTCCATCCGACCGATCCGGCGCTGACCGGCGCAAGGGTGATCGCGCACGCCCTGCGTCCGCTGGACCCGTCGCGCTGGGAGGTCGGGCTAGGCTTGCTGGCGCGCCCCGCCGGCTCCGAGGAACTCGCGGCATGAAGATCGGGGCCGTCACCCGTGCCCCGCAGTCCGCGCCGGGCACCGCGCTTGCCTGGGCAGGCGAGGTGATTGCGGCGGAGCGCCGCGCGCTGCAGGCGTTCGAAGCGGTGCTGCCGCCGTCGCTCACCGACGCGGTCGTCGCGATCGCCGGGCAGGCGAGCCCACTCACCTGCCTTGGCATGGGCAAGTCCGGGTTGATCGCGGCCAAGATCGCGGCGACCTTCTCCAGCCTCGGCACGCCCGCCTTCGCGCTCAATGCCGGCGAGGCGGCGCATGGCGATCTCGGCGCGGTGCAGGACGGCAATGTCGTGCTGCTCTTCTCGAACAGCGGCACCACGGACGAGATTGCGCGCATCCTGCCGCTGCTAAAGGCACGTGCTTGCGTGCTTATCGGCGTCGTCGGGCGGCCCGATTCTCCGCTTGGCCGCGCGGTCGACATCCTCATCCCTGCGATCACCGCCGGCGAGGCCGACCATATTGGCATGGCGCCGACATGCAGCACGACGCTCCAGCTCGCGATCGGCGATGCACTGGCCGTGGCGGTCAGCCGCTCGCGTGGGTTCACTCGCGCCGATTTCCTGCGACACCACCCGGCCGGGCTGCTGGGGCGGCAGTCGATCCCGCTGCGCACGCTGATGCGGACCGGCGACGAGCTTCCCAAGGTCGGCCCCGAGGCGCCGGTCGCGGACCTGCTCGCCGCCATGTCGGCGGGGCGGATGGGCGCGGCCTGCGTGGTCGATGCCGAGCAGCGCCTGCTGGGCCTGGTAGTGGACGGCGATGTGCGCCGCCACTTCCAATCGCGCCGCGATGTCTACGATACCCCCGCCGCTGCGCTGATGCAGCCCCACCCGCAGGTGATCGACGTCGCCGCGACGCTGGGCGACGCGCTGCTGCTGCTGCGCGAGCGCGAAGGGGGATTTCTGGTTCTGCCCGTGGTCGACGACGAGGGACGTCTGCACGGCATGTTGCATGCCAAGGATATGATGAATGGCTAAGCCCCTGAAGATCGTCGCCTTCGTCCCCGCCAAGGGCAATAGCGAGCGCGTCTCGGACAAGAACACGCGCATCCTGGACGGCGAGCACCTGTTCAAGCGCAAGCTGCTTCAGGCGCTGGATTGTCCAGCGATCACCGAAGTCTGCCTCGATACCGAGAGCAAGGCGATGGCCGACATGGCCAGCGACCTGCCGGTGACCTGGCTGGAGCGCCCGGCCGAGCTGGCGACCAACGCAACCGATGGGCACGGCATGTTCGCCTGGGAATGTGCGCAGCGCCCGGATGCCGATATCTGGATCCAGCTGCTCTGCACCGCGCCCTTCGTCACCGCCGAGACGATCGGCCGTGCGATCGAGCGGCTGCTCGCCGAGCCGGAGGCGGACAGCCTCGTCGCGGTCACGCGGGCGAAGCAATATTGCTGGACCGGGCAGGGCCCCGTCTATGGCACCGGCCGCATTCCCAACAGCGTCGAGCTGCCCGAGACGATCGTCGAGGCAATGAGTCTCTACATCGTCCGGCGCACCGGCGACGGGGCGGCTTCCCGCCGCTTCGGTACCCGTCCGATCCTGTTCGATCTCGATCCGATCGAGCAGATCGACATCAACCACCATCACGACCTCGTTATCGCCGAGACGGTCGCCGCCGGCTTCCGCCAGGCCGAGGTGACCAGGTTCCGCGCGATGCTGCCGCACCTTTCCTCGCCGGTCCTCTCAGATATCCTGAAGGAGCGCGGCCACCGGGTGGTGCTGCCCAAGGCGCTGCGCCCGACCAGCGGCGGCAAGTTCCTCGGCCGCGCCAAGACGATCGAGCTGGCGGCGCTCGCCCAGCGCCCGGATCGCTCGCCCGACGGGCCCTGGCACGGCATCTACGGCGCGCTGCAATCCTATCGCTTCGTGCGCCCCGGCGACGTGATCATGGTGGCCACCGACGTTCCCGAATATGCCTATTTCGGCGATCTCAACGCCAATCTCGCGATCCGCTCGGGCGCGGTGGGCGCGGTGATCGACGGCGCGACGCGTGATACCGCCGATGTGCGCGCGCTCGGCCTGCCGGTCTTTGCCCGCGGGCAGACCTGCGACGACATCAAATATGAAGGCACGCTCAAGGCGATGAACCGCCCGATCACGATGGGCGACGTGACGATCGCCAACGGCGATGTGGTATTTGCCGATGCGGATGGGATAGTGGCAGTGCCCAGGGCGCTGTGGCCCGAGATCGAGGAAGCCGCGTGGAACGTGCTCTCCAATGAGGCACGCATCCGAATGCAGGCGGCGCGTGGACGCGACGTGGACGCGATCCTCGCCGAATGCGGCGCGTTTTGAAGGATTTGAATATGAAGACGGTCAAGGTCGGTGCCATCGAAATCGCCAATGACAAGCCGTTCGTGCTCGTCGCGGGACCCTGCGCGATGGAGAGCCGCGACCACGCCTTCTTCATGGCCGAGGCGCTGACCCGGCTCTGCGCCGAGCTCGGCATCGGCTTCATCTACAAGAGCTCGTTCGACAAGGGGAACCGCACCTCGATCGACGCGCCGCGCGGCATCGGCATCGACGCGGCGCTGCAGGTGTTCGCCGAGGTGAAAGCCGAATTCGGCTGCCCGGTGCTGACCGACGTGCACGATGCCGGCCAGTGCGCGCCCGTGGCCGAGGTGGTCGACGTGCTGCAGATCCCGGCCTTTCTCTGCCGCCAGACCGATCTGCTCGTCGCCGCCGCGCATACCGGCCGCGCGATCAACGTGAAGAAGGGCCAGTTCCTCGCCCCCTGGGACATGAAGAATGTCGCGCAGAAAATCGCATCCTCGGGCAACGAGAACGTGATCCTGTGCGAGCGCGGGGCGAGTTTCGGCTACAACACGCTGGTGAGCGACATGCGTTCGCTGCCGATCATGGCACAGACCGGCTATCCGGTGATGTTCGATGCGACCCACTCGGTACAGCAGCCGGGCGGGCAGGGCACAAGTTCGGGCGGCCAGCGCGAGTTCGTGCCGGCACTCGCCCGGGCCGCGATCGCGGTAGGCGTGGCGGCGGTGTTCATCGAGACCCATCAGGCCCCCGACACCGCCCCCAGCGACGGCCCCAACATGGTGCCGCTCGACCAGATGCCGGCGCTGCTCGCCCGGCTTAAGGCGTTCGACACGCTCGCCAAGCAGGGCTGAACCGGCCGGCCGCGGATCAGCGGCCGAGCTGTTCCTTCAGAGCATCGATCCGCTTCGAGGCTTCGGCCTTGTTCAGCGTGCCCTCGATCGGCGGCTCGCCTGCTTCCTCGAGCAGGGTGGTCAGGTAAGACGCTTGCGCGCCCGTCATCGGATCGTCGCCCGACACCCAGTCATCGGGGTTCTTCTCGGTATTCGAGCCGGGATGGTCGTCGAGCTTCGGATTGTGCAGCGATTCCGCCATGATTGCCTCGCATTCGTTCCTGTTGTGTTCTTAAACGATCCCGGCGCGCGGGCGGTTCCACCTCGTGGGAATTCAGCCGGGCAGCGACACGCTCGCGATGTTGTCGGGCGCGTCATGCAGACGCAGATAGAGCTTCTTGCCCATCGGCTTCGGCAGCGTGAGCGACGTGCCGACGAAGCCGAGCGGAACCTGGGTCGACGAGGCGAAGTCGGCGCTGCCGCTGAACGCCGACACGACGAACAGATCCCGGCCGACAAGCGTGCAGCTGGTGCCTTCGGCGGGGCAGTTCAGGCCGTTGAGCAGGGGGAGGCGGGCCAAGGCAACTAGCGGCTGCCAGTCGCCGGAGGCGCCAGCTTGCACCAGTCGGAACCGCAGCGGTCCCGCCACGCCCGGCCCGAGCAGCGCCCGCGGGACGAAATGCGCCACCACCACGTCGCTGCCGATGCGCTGGAGGCTGCCATCGGCAAAGTGCAGCTTGGCAGTGGCTCCCTCGCCGCCAATGATCTCCACCGCGCCAGTATCGCCCAGCGTCCCGCGCGTCACGCGGAGGGAGAAGTCGATGGCCGCATCGGCGGGCAGCACGCCCTCGGGCAAGGCGATTGCGAGCCCTTCCTTTGCCAGTGGCGATACGGCAGCGCGGCTCAGCACGGTTGCGGCGGGACGCGGGCTCGCCCCGCGCACGGCGAGCTTCACGCTACGCCCGTCGCGCAGCCGCACTACCGCTTCGCCGTCCCCGGTGGGGATGGTGGCTTCCGCCGTCATCACCATCCGATCGCCCTCGCTGCCGCGCGACAGCGCGTCGGCGACGAAATGCAGGCCCTTCCAGTCGAGGCCGGTCACCTGGTCGAGCCGGGCGCCCTCGAGCACCCCCGTCTGATCGCCCGCATGGGCGAGGAAGCGATCCAGCCGGCTGGCTTCCAGCCGGGCGGTGAGGGGAATGCTGTCGGGCGGGGCGGTACCGAAGCGGGCGACGGCGAGGGTGAGCGCGCCAGGCTTCGCGTCCTTGAGCGGCAGGGTCATGGTCAGCTCGTCCTGGCCGGTCACCTTGAACGGCACCGAGGTTCGCGTGCCGCCGGCGTCGCTCAGCGCGATCTGGCTGACGCAGAAGGCGGCACCGCCGCGCAGCACCAACGGATGCTCGCGGCCGACCACGACATTGCTGTCCGGCGTCGCGCGCCAGGCGCCCATCGCATCGAGCTGTACCGGCAGGCGCGGCCCGGAAAAGCGGTCAAAACCCCAGCTGCCCTGCAGCACCGCATTGGCGACGGTGCCGATGTCCGCGGGCAGTGCGCCGTCCAGCCGGACGCCGCCTTTCTCGACATCGGGCGTCACCGGCAGGTCGCGGCTCTTGCCGTCCGCGCCGGTGATCCGCACCGACAGAGTCCGCCCGAAATCGGTGGCGTAGAGCAGGGGGGCGTCCTCGAGCGGCAGCGCCAGCCCTGGCTTGGCAAGGCACACCGGCGTCGGCCCGCCCGCCTGCCAGATCGGCGGCGAGGCAGGTCCTAGTGGAGGCAGTGGGGCGACCAGCACCGAGCGCGGGTTCTGGAAGGAGGGTGCGCCATTGAGCAGCAGCTTCAGCGTGTCGCCCCGACCGATCGCGATCGCCGGGAGATATTGATATTGCGGGCTGCGGAAGGCGCCGAACAGCTTCGCCACATCGCGTGCCAGTCCGATATAGGGGCTGTAAAAGCCGCCGCCGCCCTGGGGCGTCGCGGCCAGGCTGTAGGCGAGGTCTACCGGCGCGCCGGTCAGCGTCTCCGCCAGCGTCGTGCCGCGCTGCGCCTGGAGCACCAGCGAGTCGCGATTCTGCGTCAGGCATGCCGCCTGCAGCCCGCGCGGCCGGGCAAGGCATTCGGCATTGAGCTTGATGCGCAGCGCGTTGGCGAGCACGGGTGCATCGGTTGCCAGTCGCTCGGGTGCGCTCTCGCCGATCCGCGCGATCGCCGCGACAAAGGCATCGAGGCGGGCGCGATCGAGCGAGGCCTGGAACATGTCCTGCGCCGCGCGGACGAACACGCCGGGCCGCCCGCGCACCGTGTCGCGCACCGCGTCGAAGCCGCCGCCGGTGTCGGGGGCGAGGAGGAGTACCGCCTGTTCTGCGCCTTTGGGCACCGCCAGCTCGAGCCGGTTCTTCTTCTTGCGCCAAGTCTCGGCGACGAAGAACCAGTCCTTGGGGGGCGGGTTGGTCGCGCCGCGCAGGAAGGCGACGACGAGGAGATAGTGTGCCGATTGGTCCGGCGGCAGCGTCGCTTCCGCCGTCACCTTGTCGCCCGGCAGCAGCGACGGGACTGCGCCGATCGGCAGCGTCGTGCCGTCGCGGGTGACAGTCAGCTTCAGGTCGGGGCCGGCAAGGTCGAAGGCGTTCTGCTGGGCGCGTGCGGGGGCGGCGGCGAACAGCAGCGCCAGCATCAGCGGGATCAAGGGCATGCGAAGCATGGCCGCCGCTATAGGGGAAGCGGGCCGGGCAGGGCCACGGGCAACGCGACGAGCCGTTTGCGCGCTCACTCGGCGACGTTGTCCGCCACCCAGGCGCGACGTTCGCCGAGCGGGCGGGGGGCGCCCGTGGTCGTGTCGTGCTCGGTCTGGTGTTCCAGCTCGGAGTTCAGCTCGGCGCCGAACAACAGGATATAGGCGGAGAGATACAGCCAGGTGAGCAGGGCGACGATCGTGCCGAGCGCGCCATAGGTGGCGTCGAAGCGCCCGACATATCGGACATAGGCGCCGAAGCCGAGCGTCAGTGCCAGCCACAGCAGTGCCGCGAACAACGATCCCGGCGTGATCCACGTCCAGCGCGGCCGCGCGCGCGAGGGGCCGAACCGGTAGAGTGCCGCCGCACCGGCCGCCCCCGCGAGCGTCAGCAGCACATGGCTCACCACCTTGCCCAGCACGAGCAGCGCATCGGGGGCAAAGGGCAGCAGCCGGTCCAGCGCGCCCAGCATCGTCATCGCCAGCGCCGCGAGCACCGCCGCCATCACCGCACCCAGCGTGATCGCCAGCGCAGTCAGGTTGACCCAGACGAAGCTGCGCTTCTCCTTTTCCTCATAGGCAATGTTGAGCGCGGCGATGATCGCGCCGGCGCCGTTGCGCGCGCCGAACAGGGCGATGCCCAGCGCAATCAGGATGCCGAGGCCCTTGTCGCCATCGGGGCTGTGGACAAGGCCAAGCAGCTGGGTGCCGATCACGCCGGCCACGTCGCGCGGCAGGATGGCGGAAAGGGCGCGGACGTCGTGCAGCACCGTCGCGGTATCGGCGATCAGGCCATAGCAGAGCACGATCGCGCCCAGCAGCGGCACCAGCGCGAGAAAGCCGTAAAACGCGACTCCAGCGGCGATCAGCCCGATATTGTCGTCGCTCGACTCGTTCCAGCAGCGCCACAGTACCGATTTCCAGGCGGCCCAAGGCATGGCCCATGGGCTTTGCGCGTCGCGCCCCGTCGGATGCATCCCCTCGTCCCCCTCTCGTGGTTGAGGCGACCAAGCGCGCGACCCGAAATGCGGTTCCGGCGGCGGCGTCGAACGGATCGCCCGGGAATCGCGCGGCATGGGCCGTCCTGCGTTGGGACAAGTCTATAATGGTGGAAAGCCCGCCGCGTGCGGGGGCGTCGCCGGGTGTCCGTGGCGGCGACACGGGAGAATAGCGCCATGTTCGAATCGTCGATCCTTCGCGCGGAAACCGCCGACGATGCCATCCATCACGCGCATCAGCGGCTCGATGCAGAAGGACTGGCAGGCATGGGCGCTGCGATCGCGCCGTTCGACGGCATGACGGCGGCGCACCTTCCCGCCTTGCCAAGCCTGCTCGCGCGGGCCGTGGCCCTGCTGAGCGAGGCATTCCGCGCCGATACGCGCTCGCCGGCGGCCTATGCGGCGATGGAGGCGATTCCGTCGGGTGTAGCCGCGCTGATGTTCGACCTCATGCTGGATGGCATCTACGGGGACGCGCCGCGCGATGTGACGACGCTCAACGAGGTCGGGCTGCTCACGCTCGTAGGACTGCTGTCGTCGGCGCAGGCGCATGAGCAGGCGGCGACGTTGCTCGTCCAGGCGCGCGAACACGGCGCCAGCCCCGGGCTGGCGCGCGCTGCGTGGGTGGCGCGCTGCCGCTGGGCCGGTTGCCCGCACGATCTCGCCGCGCATCTTGTGCCCGCCGAACTCGGCTTTGCTGACAAGGCCGCGGCGCTTGCGCGGATCGACGCCGCTGGCCTCGATATCGCGGCGCATCGCGCCCGGCTGCGCTTCGCGCTCGCCGACAATGACATGGCCGCCGCGGATCAGGCGGCGGGCGTTGCGCTGTCCATTCCGCTTGGCGACAGCGACAAGATGGATCTGGTGCCCGAGCTCGCCCTTATGGCGGCGCGGCTCGCGGCGACAGGCGAACTCTCCCGACTGGGCGGCGATCATCTCCGCTGGGCATTCGCCGCGGCACCGTCGGTGACCAGCGCAACTGCCGACCTGCTGACACAGCAGTCGGCCGGGGGCGCGATCGCCTTTCTGGATCCCGCCGAGACGGAGGATGCGGTCCGCCTACTGCGCAGCTTTGTTGCGCCTTCCGCGGTTCCGGCCGTCACCGCCTATCCGATGCGCGACGGGAAGCCGCATGTCGACACGGTCTGGCTGGAGATCACCAACCACTGCAACCAGAAGTGCACCTTCTGCCCGGACATGTTCCGCGAAGACGCACGCACCTGGCTGCCGCTCCAGCAGGTGAAGGATCTCATCGATCAGCTGGCGGACACGGTCAGCGTCGGGTCCATGCAGCTCAATGCCTATGGCGAGCCGTTGCTGCACCCGAACATCGCCGAGATCCTGACGCATATCCGGGAGCGCAAGCTGCCGTTCCCGACCTTCTTCACCACGCACGGCATGACGCTGGTGGAGAAGAAGCTGAAGCAGCTTTCGGGCAACTATCCGTCCGGTATCGCGGTCTCGCTGCACAATGACAGCCAGGAAAGCTATGAGGCAACGCGCAGCCACAAGATTGGCGATTATGCAACGCTGGTCGCCCGCGTGACGGCACTGATGCGGCAGATGGCGGACGAACGCGCTCCCTCGCACGTTCGGCTCTACCAGATGGTGTCGAACGGGGCGGTGGATCTTCGGGTCGACGAGATGACCCGCAGCGCGTTTCCGGAAACGCCGGAGCGCATGCTAAACCATGTCCGCAAATGGGAGGCGATCGCCGCGAACATCGCGGAGGCGTTGGGCGAGGAGACGCAGGTACGCGCCTATGCCAACAGCCAGAATGCGATCTATCGTGCATTCCTGGAAGCCGATCAGGGCGATCGCAACCACCTGCCGATCCTGAGCTGGGTCGATGTTCATGGCCAAGTGCAATATGTGTTCATGTCGGCCCGGCCCGTTGGCACCTATGCCAACCTCCTGCTCGAATATGATCCGCGCTGGGCGGTGGAGCGGCGGCTGGTGAGCGCCTATCGCTGCGGATTCACTGCCGCACCGTCGCTGGCCATCTTCGCAACCGGCCAGCTGGGCATGTGCTGCCTCGATCTTAACAGCACGGCCACCTTCGGCGCGCTCTCCGACTTCGACAGCCTGCATGCGGCGCTGACCAGCCGCCAGGCGCTGCAGATGTTCGCGCAGCTTTCCAACGGGGTGTCGACCAGCCGTGGCTGCCAGATCTGCCTTGGCGGACCGGAGCGGCATTGCGCGAGCAAGCAGCTGCCGGGGCCGCCGCGCCCTATCGGTCATTTCCGCGACGGGATCTAGGACGCCGCCGCCGCGCCGAACAGCGGCAGCGGTGCGGCCTCGCTGCGATCGAAGTTGGACACGGTCACGCCCACCAGCCGTATGCCCTTGGGGGTGGGCAGCACCGATCGCAGCAGCGCAAGGCTGGCAGCGTGGAGCTGTTCGCGGCTGGTAATCGGCGCAGGCTGGCTGCGGCTGCGGGTGATGATCTGGAAGTCGGCGTACTTGATCTTCACCGTTGCGGTGCGGCCGAAGCCCTGCGTGCGCGAACACCATTCCCATACGTCGTCGGCCTGGCCGAGCACTGCGGCTTCGATCTCGGCATCATCGGTCAGGTCTCGGCTGAAGGTCGTTTCCGAGCCCGACGACTTGCGCTCGCGATTGGGGTTCACCGGCCGCTCGTCGATGCCGCGGACGATCTGGTGATACCATTCAGCGCTGCTGCCGAAATGTTGGTGGAGGAAGTCCAGTGATTTGGCACGCAGGTCCGCGCCCGTTTCGATTCCCAGCCGCTGCATCTTGGCAGCCGTCACCGGGCCGACGCCGTGGAATCGCGATACCGGCAGCGTCTCCACCCAGGCGGCTCCCATCTCCGGGGTGACCGCAAACTGGCCGTTCGGCTTGCGATGATCCGAGGCGAGCTTGGCGAGGAACTTGTTGTACGAAATGCCTGCCGAAGCGGTGAGGCCGGTCTCCGCCAGGATGCGGGCTCGGATCTCCTTCGCGGTCGCCCAGGCGGTGCCGAGCCTGCGGCGATCCTCGGTCACGTCGAGATAGGCTTCGTCGAGCGACAGCGGCTGGATGAGGTCGGTATAGTCGGCGAAGATCGCATGGATCTGCTGCGACACGGCCTTGTACACGTCAAAGCGCGGCCGCACGAAGATCAGGTCCGGGCAACGCCGCAGCGCCGTTACCGAGGGTAGCGCCGAGCGTACGCCGAACGTGCGCGCCTCATAGCTGGCCGCGGCCACCACCCCGCGCGCCGCCGCCGATCCCACCGCGACCGGCTTGCCGCGCAAGCGAGGATCGTCGCGTTGCTCGACCGAAGCGTAGAACGCATCCATGTCGATATGCAGGATCTTGCGGACGGGCTGGGGGGCCATGATCCGGCTATACTGCCATACGAACGAATAGGGAACGGGAATTCCTGCGCAAGTCATTGTGAATCGGTGGACTCGGCGGCTAGAAGGCGGGGCATGCCGATCCTCGTTCGCTTCGCTGCCCTGCTTCTCGTCTGCTTCGCCTGGACCGTACCCGCAGCGGCGAAGACGGTGCTGTTCATCGGAAACAGCTTCACCTTCGGTGCCAATTCGCCGGTGATGCGCTATCGGCCCGATCGGGTAAGCGACCTCAATCGCGAGGGGATCGGCGGCGTGCCGGCGCTGTTCAAGACGTTCGCGATCCAATCCGGCCTCGACTGGCAGGTCAGCCTGGAGACCTCGCCGGGCAAGGACCTCGCATGGCACTTGGCCAATCGCCGCGCGCTGATCGACCGGCGGTGGGACGTGGTGGTGCTGCAGGGCTTCAGCACGCTGGATGCGGAGCGACCGGGCGATCCGGTACGACATCTCGCCGCGGCGCGCGCGATCGCCGCGCTGGTGCATGCCCGCAACCCGGCCGCGCAGGTCAGCCTCGTCGCGACCTGGTCCCGCGCCGACCAGACCTATCGGCCGTCCGGCCACTGGTTCGGCCTGCCGATCGCCCGGATGGCGGAGGATCTGCTCGCCGCGAACCGGCTGGGCCTCGCGCCCGGCTACGGCATCCATAGCGTGCTTCCGGTCGGCACCGCCTGGAACCGCGCGATCCGCGACGGCTATGCCGATCCCAATCCCTATGACGGCGTCGCGTTCGGGCAGGTGAACCTCTGGACGTGGGACCAGTATCACGCCAGCGCGGAAGGCTATTATCTGGAGGCGCTGGTCGAATTCGGCGCGATCACCGGCCGCGACCCGCGCAGCCTGGGGTCTCGCGAGCGCGCCGCCGAGGATCTCGGGATCAACCCCGAGGTCGCCCGGCGGCTGCGTGACGTGGCCGCCGCCGAGCTGGCGGCTCAGCGGGTCGGTGGCGCGCCGTAATAGTCGGGGGCGCCGTCGAGGCGCACGTCGATCCGGTCGAGCAGGAACCCCGGGTCCATCGCGAAGATCTCGATCTTGTGGGCGCCGGCCGCCATCAAGCCTAGCTTGAGCGTGCGAACGGCAGCGTTGGAGAGGACATTCGCCTTCCACTCGTCGCTGCGGCCATGGGTCTCATAGTCGAGCACGGTGACCGCGCCGCCATCCACCCGCAAACCGATGCGCAGCTTGTTCGCCGAGGTGAGGGCGTGGACCGGCAGGGCGACGATCTTCAGCTCGGCATCTCCCTTGTTGCCCAGAACGAAGGGCAGGGCGAGTGGGGCGGCGGTGTCGGCGCGGTCGCTGGAGGGCAGGTCGAGCTTGCTGCGCAATACTGCGCCGCGCGAGCCGAGTTCGTTGATGCGCTCCCAAGGCGTGCCGGCCAGCTTCAGGTCCGCTGGCGTGAGCGAAATGATGTGGTTCACCTCGGGCGTCGCGTCGCCGGCGGGGAAGGGCTGGAGCACCGGCTCGAGATAGACCATCGCGCCGTTGCAGCGGATCTTGCCCGCCGCGACCGGGCCCTTGCCGTCATACTTCACCGCGACCCGCATCTCGTAGCCGTTGCTCGCATCGAGCCGGCCGGCGCGGGCGGAGAGTTCGACGCCTTCCAGCCCTTCGACCTTCCAGTCGCTCACCGCGCCCTTGCCGTAGACGGTCATGGTCCGCGTCTCCGGCTTGCCGGGCGCGAAGGCGAGCGCGCGGGCATCGGCGCCGCAGGGGGCGACGGGCGCGAGGTCTATCCTGGGGTAGGGGGGCTCGGCGAACACCGCGAGCTGGCGCGGTGCCATGTCCATGATGCCGCGCCACTTGCCGCCATTCTGGGCATTGTAGGCGGCGGTGTCGGCGACAATCGTCTGGTGGGCGGCGCGGGCTTGCTCCGCGAGCGCATTGGCGCTGGCGCGACCCTGGCGGGCGTAGAGCGCGGCGAGATCGAGCTTGAGGTTGCGCTCGTTGAGCTTGGCCGCACCGCGCACCGGATAGAGCACCAGCTGGAAGAAGGCGTCGCGGCGATCGGCGGGCATGGTCGCGCCCAGCGCCTCGGCCTTGTTAAGCAGCGCCTGATAGCGGGCGATCCGCGCCTGGGCCTCGTCGCCGCCGGTACGGACATAATCGCCGATGCGGACCGGGGTTTCGGGCTCGACGGTGCTGAAGCCCATGAATTCCGGCTTCCGCTCCCAGGCGAGGTCGTAATAGTCCATCAGCACGTCGGCGACGGCCGGGCCACCGGCGCCGAACTGGTCCTTGGCCCATTCGGCAAGCTGTGCACGCACGGGCTTGTTCAGCAGCTTCGCGTCGAAGGCGATGTCGAGGAAATAGCTGGCCAGCACCTCGCCCGGCTTGATGTCGCCGACATTGACCACCCACAGCTTGCGCGTGCCGGTCGCCCAGGCGCGGTCGAGCTGTTCGCGGATCAGCCCGGGATGGGTCGTCGCCAGCCACAGATAGTCGTGCGGCCGGCCCCAATAGCTGATGTGGTAATAGAGGCCGGAGCCGCCCTTGCGCGCACGCTCCGCGGCGGTGGGCAACTGCCCGAGATAGCCGTAATTGTCCTCGGGCCAGACGAGCGTCACGTCCTCGGGCACCTTGAGGCCGCTGCGATAGACGTCGAGCACTTCCTTGTAGAGCGTCAGTACCTGCGGGATCTGATCGGCCGGCTTGCCCTGCGCGGTGGCGAGCAGCCCGCGCTGCAGGTCGATCGCCTGGGTGGTGGCGGCGAGCGCCTGTTCCGGGCTCTTCGCGCCCTCCAGCGCCGAGTCATGCTTGCCGCGCAGGCCGATCGAATAGACGTTCTCGAAGCCCTTCACCGCGTCCACCCGGCGGTGCCAATAGTCGACCATGCGGTCGCGATTGGTGAAGAAGTTGAATGGGCCTTGCGTGTTCTCGTCCCACTCGCGGACGTTGTTGCGCATCATCGGCTCGGCATGCGAGGTACCGACGACGATCCCATAGGCTTTCGCCATCTCGGGATTGCCGGGGATCTGGTAGAAGGGCTTGGTGCTTTCGTGCATCGCCGGCCAGATCAGATTGGCCTTGAGCCGCCACATCAGCTCAAACACGCGGGCGTAGGTCTTGGGGCCGATATCGCCGGTCTCGGGCTCATAGGTCTTGGCCGCCCAGGGCTGGAGACCCCAATCCTCGTCGTTGAGGAAGATGCCGCGATACTGGACCGAGGGCGCGTCGGAGAGCAGGTGGCGGCCGTCGACCACCAGCCGGTCCGCATGGCGCGGCGTCACGTCCGCCCACCATTCCCAGGCCGAGATGCCGATCGCGCGGCTGAGATCCACGGTGCCCCAGATCGCGCCGCGTTGGTCCGAACCGGCGATCAGCAAGTAGGACCGGCCGGGGTGCTGCTTCGAGGGGGCGAGGACGCGGATATAGCGTTCCCACTGGCCGTCGAGCGCGGCGAGATCGACCTTCGCATCGGCCGCCACGGCGCTGACCACGGCGGAGTCCTTCTGGCCGATGACGACGCAGAGCTTGGCGCAGGCGGCGAGGTCGCTCGCTACCAGCGGCGTCTTGCCGGCACGCTTGCCGATGTCTCGGGCGAGCAGCTCGCCGGAGAGCTTGGCCGACGTTGCGTCGTCATGGACGATAGTCGCGGTTGTGCGGCCGTCGAACAGCACCGCCTGCTGCGCGTGTGCGGTGATAGGGAGAACGAGCAGGGCGGGCAGGGCGAGATGACGCATGCCGCGCTTGAAGCATGCCGAGGAGCGGAAGGGAATCCCTTCGAGCGAACGTTCCCCTCCCGCTTGCGGGAGGGGAGCACGTGTTGTCAGCCCTTCGCTCGTGCCGCTGCCCGGGCGATCGCCACGCATTCCACCTCGGCGAGCAACTCCCCCGCGCTGCCGCTGCTCATCATCGCCCGCTCGGCCGTCCGCACCCGCTCGATCGCCCGCGCGATCTGCGGCGCGGACCAGCGGCGCAGCGCACGCCCCGTCGCCGGGCGTTCCTTGAAGAACACGCGGTGGCGCTCCATCGCGTCGTCGACGCTGGCGCCCTGGTCCATCTCGGCGCGCAATTCCGCCAGCGTCATCAGGCGGCGTACCAGCTGGCGCATCAAGGGAATCGCCGAGCCGCCGCCTTCGCCGACCTTGGCCAGCTCCTCACCAACCTCCGTCACGCGTCCGTCGAGCACCGCCTCGATCGCGCCGAACAGCTCGCCCTCGCCGAGGTCCGCGCCGATCGCGTCGAGCGCAGCGCCATCGGCATCGCGCGGATGTTCGGGATCGGCGTCGAGGAACAGCGCGAGCTTCTCGATCTCGCGGGTCAGCACCGCGCGGTCGCCGGCCGAGGCCAGTGCCAGCCGGTGCGGCACGTCGCCGGTGAGGCGCAGGCCATGCTCCCGCGCGATGGTGCCGGCCAGCTGCGCCGCACCTGCGCCTTCGGGGACGTAGCAGGCGAAGGCCATCGCGGTCGGCGCGGCAATCGCGGCCTTCACCAGCTTGCCACTGGTCTTGAGGTTCGGCCCGATCGCGACCACCGGGTTGCCCGCGCGCTCCGCGCCGAGCAGCAGCGCGATCGCCTCGGCCGCGCCTTCCTCGATGCCCTGCACCCGAATGTAGCGCGCGCCGCCGAACAGCGACAGCGACGCTGCCTCGTCGGCGAGAAGCCCGGGCTGATCGCGCAGCATCTTCATGTCGATGTCGATGCGCTCCACGTCCGGCCCCAGCGCCCTGCCGAGCCGCTGGGCGAGATCGGCGGCGCCCGCTTCGTCGGGGCCGTGGAGCAAATAGAGCCGGGTATCGGGCCTGGGCGAGTCTACCGCCGCGCGGATCTGGCCCGCATTGGCCTTCACTTGGGCCGCGCGCCGCCTTCGCGCACCGTCCGCGCCAGCCGCGCGACGATCTGGTCGGCGACGATGCCCGAGAGCCGCTCCAGCGCCGACTTCTCAGCGGCGATCGTGGCGTATTCGGAGCCGACCACGTCAATGCCTGCATCCGACCCGGCGGTGGCGTCCAGCACGACCTGGCCGTTTCGCAAATCGATCAGCTGGTAGCGCGCGCGCAGCGTCCGCCGCTCGCGCGAGACCGAGTCGTCGCGCCGTACGCCCAGGCCGATGATCTGGTCGTCGAGCTTCACTTCGAGCCGGTACGTCGCCGCGCCGCCATTGTTCGCCAGCCGGTCCTTGAGCGCGTTCGAGACCAGCCAGCCCGACTGGCCCTGGATCGGCGCGACTTCGACCGCCGACAGCGTCGTCGCGACCGCGCCGCCGCTGCCCCCCTGGTACATCGGATGCAGCCCGCACGCGGAGAGCGCGAAGGCGAGGGGGGCGAGCAGGGCGACGGTCTTGTTCATGCGACGATGTTCACCAATCGATCGGGCACCACGATGATCTTGCGCGGTGCGTTGCCTTCAAGCAGCCGAACGATCTTGTCCGACGCAAGTGCCGCGGCCTCGACCACGTCCTTCGCCGCGCCCTTCGGCATCACCAGCGTGTCGCGCAGCTTGCCGTTGACCTGCACCGCGATCGTCACTTCGTCGTCGATCAGCAGCGCCGGATCGACCGCCGGCCATTCCGCATCGGCGATCATGCCGGTTTCGCCCATCGCCGCCCAGGCCTCTTCGGCAATGTGCGGCACCATCGGCGCCACGACGCGGACCAGCGCGCGGATCGCCGCAGTGCGCGAGGCGGAGGGCTTGGCCTTCTCGATCGCCGCGGTCAGCTCGTAGAGCTTGGCGACGGCCTTGTTGAAGGTCAGTGCCTCGATGTCCTCGGCGACGCCGGCGATGGTGCGGTGGAGCTTGCGGTCGAGGTCCTTGTCCTCGCCTTCGGCCGCCTCCAGCCCGTCGAACAGGCGCCATAGCCGGTTGACGAAGCGCCACGCGCCTTCGATGCCGCTCTCGCTCCATTCCAGGTCGCGCTCGGGCGGGCTGTCGGAAAGCACGAACCAGCGGGTCGCATCGGCGCCATACTGGTCGACGATCTCGGTCGGGTCGACGGTGTTCTTCTTCGACTTCGACATCTTCTCGACGCGGCCGACGGTAACCTCGGCGCCGGTATCGGTCAGATAGGCCGATCCGTCCGCGCGAAACGAGACCTGGGTGGGCTCGAAATACACCTTCCGCTCCAGCCCCTCATGCTCTTCGAGCTGATAATAGCTGGCGTGGGTGACCATCCCCTGCGTGAACAGCCCGGCGAACGGCTCGGCCACGTCGATGCGGCCGATATGCCGCAGCGCCCGGGTGAAGAAGCGCGCATAGAGCAGGTGCAGGATCGCATGCTCGACGCCGCCGATATACTGGCCGACCGGCAGCCACTGCTCGGCCACTGCCTTGTCGAACGGCTTGTCCGAAGGCTGGCTGGCGAAGCGGAGGAAATACCAGCTCGAATCGACGAAGGTGTCGAGCGTGTCCGTCTCGCGCCGCGCGGGCTTGCCGCACTTGGGGCAATCGACATGCTTCCACGTCGCGTGGCGGTCCAGCGGGTTGCCGGGCACGTCGAACGACACGTCCTCGGGCAGCGAGACCGGCAGCTGGTCCTTCGGCACGCCGACGGGCCCGCAATCCTCGCAATGGATGATCGGGATCGGGGTGCCCCAATAGCGCTGGCGGCTGACGCCCCAGTCGCGCAGGCGCCACACGGTGCTGCCGGTGCCCCAGCCGCCTTCTTCGGCGCGACGGATCACTTCGCGCTTGGCATCGACCACGTCGAGGCCGTCGAGGAAGTGCGAGTTCACCAGCGTGCCGGGGCCGGTGTAGGCCTCGGTGCCGTCGAACTTGGGATCGGTCTTGTCGCCTTCGGAGACGACGCGGCGGATCGGCAGGTCGTATTTGGTCGCGAATTCGAAGTCGCGCTGGTCATGCGCCGGCACGCCGAACACGGCGCCGGTGCCGTAATCCATCAGCACGAAGTTCGCGATATAGACCGGCACCTGCCAGCTCGCGTCGAACGGATGCTGCGCGGTGAGCCCGGTGTTCCAGCCGAGCTTTTCCTGCGTCTCCAGCTCGGCCGCGGTGGTGCCGCCCTGCTTGCAGCGCTCGATGAACGCCTGGACTTCGGGGTTGCCGGCGGCGAGCGCTTGCGCGATCGGATGGTCCGCCGCGATCGCGACGAAGCTCGCGCCGAAGATGGTGTCCGGCCGCGTGGTGTAGACGGTCAGGCCCTCGCCGGTGGATAGCGACCAGGTGAACTGCAGGCCTTCCGACTTGCCGATCCAGTTTTCCTGCATCAGCTTCACCTTGTCCGGCCAATGCTCGAGGCTCTTCAGCCCTTCGAGCAGGTCGTCGGCGAAATCGGTGATCTTGAGGAACCACTGGTTGAGCTTGCGCCGCTCGACCAGCGCGCCCGAGCGCCAGCCGCGCCCGTCGATCACCTGCTCGTTGGCGAGCACGGTCATGTCGACCGGGTCCCAGTTGACCGCGCTTTCCTTGCGGTAGACGAGACCTGCTTCGTACAGGTCGAGGAACAGCGCCTGTTCCTGGCCGTAATAGTCGGGCTCGCAGGTCGCGATCTCGCGCGTCCAGTCCAGTGCGAAGCCCAGACGCTTGAGCTGCGCCTTCATCGTCGCGATGTTCTGGCGGGTCCAGGCGCCCGGATGGACCTTCTTCTCCATCGCGGCATTTTCGGCGGGCATGCCGAAGGCGTCCCAGCCCATCGGATGGAGCACTTCCATGCCCTTCATTCGGCGGAAGCGTGCCAGCACGTCCCCCATCGTGTAGTTGCGCACATGGCCCATATGGATGCGCCCCGAGGGATAGGGGAACATCTCGAGCACATAGGACTTCGGCTTGGGCGAATCGTCGCGGGCGGCGAAGGTGCGGTTTTCCTCCCACGCCTTCTGCCACGCCGCGTCCGCCTTCAAGGGATTGAAGCGAGACGCCATATTTTGATTCCGGTTACTTGGTGGCGACGGCCGCGCGGCGCAGGTCGCGGGCACGGGTCAGGATGATGTCTTCCAGCTTCTGGACGGTGGCGGCCTGTACGGGTGCCGAGACCCAGGCGCCGCTGCGGTTTACTTCGCGCAGCGCCGCGACGCGCAGCGCATCGGCGCGCAGATCCTGGTCGAGCACGGTCACCGTCACCTTCATCCGCTCGGTGGGCACGTTGGGATTCACATACCAGTCGGTCACGATCACGCCGCCGTTCGAATCGGTCTGGAGCAGCGGCATGAAGCTCAGCGTGTCCAGCGTGGCGCGCCACAGATAGGCGTTCACGCCGATCGTCGTCACCTTCGACGCCGCCAGATCCGCATCGACGCCCTTCTTCGAATGGCTGCAGGCGGCGGCGGAAACAGCGAGCGACCCCAGGATCGCAAAGCGCAACAGGCGGTTCATGGACGTCGTACTTCCTAGCGGGCAAGGGATGAGTGCTCGCATCTATAGGGCGGGATGTGGCGGGAGCAAGGCGCGAGACGCTGGTCCCTGATTGGTTGCGGCTGGTACGATTCTGTGGGTTGCGTGCAACACTCCGGGAAAATTGCTCCCACCGGTGGAACGTCGCTTTGATTCCATGGTAGGGGCCACCATTAGAGAGGTATGCAAATGCGCTTGGTACGTTGGATGTCGGGACTTGGGCTGGGGGCGCTGTGCGCCGCCGGGCTCCTCGTCGCGCCCACGCTCCAGGCTCAGGAACGAGACCGCGCACTGAAGGCGGCCGTTCATTCTGCACCGATGACGCTGCACGCGGCGGGCGGCTTCACGCCGGCTGCTGCCGATCCAAAGCTTGCCGCCGTGCTGGCGCGCAGCGGGATGAACGGTGCGGGCTTCCGCTTCACGCCCGCCGAATCGCGGATTGGATCGAATCGCGGCGTCACCATCGCGGTGCGCGCGGCTTCGAACCGAGCGGTGGAAACCGCGAGCCGCGTGGCTACGGCCAAGCCGGCGTCGGTCAGCCTGGCACCGATCGCCTACAATCTGGGCGTCGCGGTGGGCTGGCGTCGATTCGCCGTCTCGGGTGACGTGAGCCATATCGACATGGCGGGCATCCAGCCGGGCAGCCGCGATCGTTCCGAAGTCGCGGTCAGCTATGCCGGCAAGCGCGTGAGCGGCCGTATCGCCGCGAGCGAGGACAAGCCGCTGGCCGGTACCCCGGTGCTGATCGGCGACAAGCCGAGCTACTCGCTGGATATCGGCGGCTCCTATGCCATCTCGCGTCGTCTCGATGTGACGGCGGGCGTCCGGTACAAGAGCGAGCGGGATCGCCTGATCCAGTTCAACGAAGACGCGCGCCGCGACAGCCAGTCCATCTATATCGGCACGGCCTTCCGCTTCTGAGCTAGCGGGCCCAGGCGTCGATTGCCGCCCAGCCATGAATTCCCATCCCGTGCAGGCGCCGCGCATTATGCGCGTTCATGCCGCCGAGGGCGATCACCGGTACGCCAAGGCCGCGGACGAAGAGGCCGAATCGCACCGGCCCCAGCACCGGCGCCCCGGGATGCGAGCGGGTGGGGAAGACCGGCGAAACCAGCAGCGCGTCGGCGCCCGCCCGAATCGCTGCCGCCGCCTCGCGCCGCGAATGTACGGGCCAGGTCGTAAGTCCGCGGCCGCGCTGGCCGTGCGTGCCTTGCTCGCCGCGCATCGGCTCGGCTCCCGCGCGCAGTAGCACCAGGCCGCGTCGCCGTGCGACCTGGACGATGCGTGCGAACAGAGCCCGGCGCGCAGGCAAGGGCAGCTGGTAATGGCGGAAGATCACGCCACTGCCGCGCGGCAGCCGGTCCAGTGCCTCCCATAGGCGATCGCCGAGCCGGGGGTCGGTCATCAGCCACTGGCGCGGGATTGGGGGGTGGCGGGTCGGCATCGCGATGCCTATAGCCCGCCTCATGCTTCAAGACGATGCCAGCCAGCGGCTCGCCGCGGTGCAGACCGCAATCGCCCGCGCCGCCAAGATTGCCGGCCGCAAGCCCGCCGACATCACCCTGATCGCGGTTTCCAAGACGCACGACGCCGCGACGATCCAGCCGCTGATCGATGCAGGCCAGCGCGTGTTCGGGGAAAACCGCGTGCAGGAAGCGCAGGGTAAGTGGCCGCAGTTGCGCGAGACAACTTCCGATATCGCGCTGCATCTGGTCGGACAGCTTCAGTCGAACAAGGCGGACGAGGCCGTGGCGTTGTTCGACGCCATCCACGGCGTGGACCGCCCCTCGCTGGTGGCGGCGCTCGCCAAGGCGATGGACAAGGCAGATCGTCGCCCTGCCTGCTTCCTCCAGGTCAATATCGGTGACGAGCCCCAAAAGGGCGGCTGCCCAGTCGCGGAACTGCCCGCGCTGCTTGCCGAAGCGAGGGCTGCCAGCCTGCCCGTCGCGGGCCTGATGTGCGTACCCCCCGCCGATCTGGAGGCTGCCCCCTATTTCGCGCTGCTCGCCAAGCTGGCGCGCGACTATGGGCTGGAGGGGCTGAGCATGGGCATGTCGAGCGACTACGAGACTGCGGTGACGCTCGGGGCCACTCATATCCGCGTCGGTACGGCGCTGTTCGGAGAACGGGCGTGAACGATCTTTCCTCGGCGCCGAAGACGCTCCCGGTGCGCTTCGACGGCATCATCTTCGATTTCGACGGGGTGCTGCTTGAGAGCGAATATGCCGGCAACAAGCATGTCGCCGACTATCTGACGAGCATCGGCCACCCGACGACCCCCGAACATTCGATGGCGCATTTCATGGGACTGGCGGGACATGACTTTCTTGCCGCCGTCGAACGCTGGATCGGCCGTCCTGTGCCGGAGGATTTCCATGCCGCCCGCGCCGACGAAGACGCGCGGGTGCTGGAACAGGGGCTGCCCGCGGTTGCCGGGGCGCTGCGCTTTCTCGAAAGCCTGCCGGCGGATCTGCCTAAGGCGATCGCCTCGTCCAGCCCGACGCATTGGCTCGACACCCACCTTCGCCATCTGGGGGTGCGCGACCTGTTCGGCGACAAACTGTTCAGCGGCCGGGAACATGTCGCCAACGGCAAGCCCGCGCCCGACCTTTATTTCCACGCGGCTGCCGCGATCGGGGTGCCGATCGAACGGTGCGTGATCCTCGAGGATTCGCCGGTCGGCGTGCAAGGCGCGGTGGCGTCCGGTGCGACGGTGATCGGTCTGTGCGCCGGCGCCCATTGTGCAGCGGATCATGGCGAGCGGCTCCGGGCGCTCGGCGTCCAGCACATCGCACACGACTTTGACGACGTCGCCCGGTTGATTGCCTAACCCTGCTCCTGCGAAAGCCCGAGCACGGGAGGGTCAGAACTCGTGCCCGGTGCGATCCCGTTTGGTAGCCAGGTATCGCGCGTTGTGGGGGTTGGCCGGCAGCACGTGCGGAACCCGCTCCAGCACGTCGACGCCGGCAGCCCGCAGTGTTTCGACCTTTTGCGGGTTGTTGGTGAGCAGCCGGATGCGCGGCTGCCCGAGCAGCGCCAGCATCCGCGCCGCGACGCGGAAATTACGCGCGTCGATTGCGAAGCCCAGCCGCGTGTTCGCATCCACCGTATCGAAGCCCTGGTCTTGCAGCGCATAGGCACGCAGCTTGTTGATCAGGCCGATGCCGCGGCCTTCCTGGCGCAGATAGAGCAGGATACCCCAGCCGCTCCTGGAAATCTCGGCAATCGCTGCCTTTAATTGCGGGCCGCAATCGCACTTCAGGCTGCCGAGCATGTCGCCGGTCAGGCATTCGCTGTGCAGCCGCACCAGCGGCGCCTCGCCGTTCGGTTGGCCGATCAGCAGCGCGATATGCTCGCCCGGCATCTCGTCGGTGCGGAATGCGACGATCTCGGAATCCTCGGCCGCTTCCACCGGCAGCCGCGCGCGGCCGACGATGCGCAGGCGATCGGCATCCTCGTGTGCGTCGATATCGGCAAGGGTGATTGCGTCCTCGGCATAGCCTTCGAGCACGAAGAAGGCCGGCAGCAGCCCGGCGATCCGCGCCAGCCGCAGCGCCGCCGCGGCCGCATCGGCATGCATCACCGGAATCGCGCGGAAAGGACCCTTGAGCGGGGTGGCGAGGTCGAACTGCGGGTCGGCCAGCGCGGTCGCTGCGTCGAAGTCCAGCCAGTCCACCCGCTCGACCAGCACCGGTGCATCGGGCGTTGCCGCATCGCGCTGGTTGGCGAGCTTTAGCGTCGCGGCGCGGCCCGCCGAGAGCAGCACCGGCGCGGCCCCGGCAGGATCGAACGCCGCCAGCCGCTCGCCGTCGCCGGTCTCGATCGCGAGCAGCCGGAGGGTACCCTCTGCGCCACGAATGGCGATCGGCCAGCCGCGACGCAGCGCGTCCACGGCTTCGGCGGCAGCACGCGCGTCCATCAGAAGTCGAACTCCGTTACGATCGGTACATGGTCCGAAGGCTTGAGCCAGGCGCGGCACGGCTCGCACACCTTGTGGGCCGTCGCCTTGGCCGCAACCTCGGGGCTGGCCCACATATGGTCGAGCCGCCGCCCGCGATCGGAGGCGGCCCAGTCCTTG